>NZ_NHRY01000139.1 GCF_002937115.1 Rhodopila globiformis
AAATTCACACATCGTGCGAACGATCGTCCGATGGTCTTCAAAGTCGGGTTTTTGCGGCTCATTACGATACAATCGGAGCACCAGATCGGGCGACGGCGCATCCAACCGTCTTTTATCGACGCTAGTGCGGAATTGTTTCCATGATCTGTGAACCTGATAGGGACACGCCCGGCCATGACGATGGGGAGACGACCTGGCTCCGCCCTGCCGTTGGCGCCTGCGGGTCCGCATTTTCATGGGAGGAGGAAGTGGATATTGCGCTTCGCGCGAAGCGCCTGAAATCATCGAACGCCGCCACGGGGGCGACCGTGTTGCGGGCGCCCCGGGCGACTCCGTGAAACTCCGTGTTCGCTTGATTGCCGTCGGTGAAACCGGCACAGGCCGTGGCAGTATGAGGCATGGCTGCAGTGGACCGTTTCCGAAATCAGTGCATCCCGTAGGGCGTGTCCCGGCCATGACGGGGCGGCAACGGCTGCGGCGGATCTCTCCGAGATCTGTGCATGCTGCGGTAGGGCTTGTCCCTACGCAATGCACACATCCTGGAAACGAGTCGGAAATGACCGTAAAATCAAGTGCTTGCCTGGGCGCCAAGAGCGTTCCCCCATCGTCATGGCCCGGCTTGTCCGGGCCACCTGTCGCGGCACAAGTGCTGGAATAGGTGGCCCGGACAAGCCGGGCCATGACGAAAGGGAAACGCAGCGGCGGACCGTTTCCGAGATGTGTGCATCCCGTAGGGGCTTGTCCGGGCCATGACGTGGTGGGGGTGGCCCGCCGGCTGCGGTGGATCGGTTATTCCGGCTCCGGCCTTTGGCAAGATCGGGCCGATACCGATACGATGACATGGCGACCCGGTATTTGCAGCAATACGCGTGGGAGACTGGACAAGCCTTGGGACATGCTCCTTGATACCAACGACAGCGGCAATGACGGACATCCTTTCAGTCCCAATGTAACTACCTGGTCCGGTGCAGCACGGATCCGCCGCCATCCGCACTTGTGAAGACCTGCTTGCCGCGACCGGGGAGGATATCGCGAGGACGAACGCGAAAGTATGATATCAGGCCACGCACAAGAATTGGAGAGGCAGGCACTATGGTGAAATTCACGTTCGATGCGGCATTTGAACGAAACGTCGGCTGGCTGACGGAAGCCGAGCAGCTTGCCCTGCGCGGCATGCGCATCGCGCTCGCCGGCATGGGCGGCGTCGGTGGCGTCCACATGATCACCCTCGCGCGGCTGGGCATCGGCGCTTTCAACACCGCCGACTTCGACCGGTTCGACATCCCCAACTTCAACCGCCAGTACGGCTGCAACGTCAACACCCTCGGTCTCGTCAAGGGCGAGGTCATGGAGGAAATGGCGCTGGCGGTGAACCCGGAGCTGCGCATCCGCCGCTTCGATGACGGCGTCACCGACGAGAACCTCGAGCAGTTCCTCGACGGCGTCGACCTGTTCGTCGACGGCTTCGACTTCAATGTCATCGAGATGCGGCGCAAGACCTATCGGCGCTGCCGCGAGCTGGGCATTCCCGTCGTCTGCGCCGGGCCGATGGGCATGAGCGTGTCGCTGCTGGCCTTCGACCCCAAAGGCATGAGCTTCGACGAATATTTCGGCATGGAGGGCGCCAGCGAATACGAGCAAGCCATCCGCTTCATGACCGGCCTGGTGCCCAAGCCGTTGCCCGCCTCCTACCTCTCCGACCCCATGCGGCTCAATCTCGTGGCCAAGACGGCCACCTCGGTCGGCGCAGCGTGCCAGCTCTGCGCCGGCGCCGCCGCCATCACCGCGCTGAAGTTCCTGCTGCGCCGCGGTGAGATCAAGCCGGTGCCGTACGCGTTCCAGTATGATGTCTTCAGCAACCGCCTTGCGGTGACGAAGGTGCGCGGCGGCCTCAACGGCGCGCGGTGGCGCCGCAAGATGGCGCGGATGGTGCCCGCGGCCATCGAGCGCATGCGGGCCATTCCGCTGCCGCCCGAGACGTTCGTTCCCGAAGGCTACCTCGACGAGGTGCTGCACGCGGCCCGCTGGGCGCCCAGCCGCAACAACGAGCAGCCCTGGCGGTTCGAGAAGCTGGGCCCGGACGAGCTTCGCATCCATGCCCGACGCACCACCGCCGGCGGCCTGTACCAGTACCGCAATGGCGAGCCGAACCTGCTGGGTATCGGCGGCCTGCTGGAATATCTGCGGATCGCCGCCTCGGCGCATGGCAGGCGGATGGCGTGGCGGATCGAGTCCGACGCCGATCCGTTGCTGATTCGTGTCGGGTTCACCGCTGACCCGAAAATGGAACCCGATCCGCTCTGCCCGTCGCTGGGCCTGCGTCACGTCGATCGCACGCGGTATCGCACGCGCGCGCTGACCGCCGGGGAACGCGAGGCGCTGGAAGCCGCGCTGGGCGAGACCCTGCGCGTCGTCTGGCTGCCTGGCCCGCGCGACCGCGAGCGCTTTGCCCGGCTCAGCCTGCGGGCCGGCACGATCCGCCTGCGCGCACCCGAAATGATGCCGGTCCACCGGCGCCGCATCGAATGGACCCTGCCGATCAGCCCGGACCGGACCCCGGCGAAGGCGCTGGGCCTCGATCCGGTCCTTACGCGGGCGTATCGCTGGGCCCTGGACAGTGAGGATCGGACCCGGTTGTTCAACCAGGTCGGCGGCGCGGCGGCGATGGCGCTGGAGACGGATTACCTGCCCGTCTTGGCGTCCGGCGCGGTGTTCGCCATCCGCTACAGCCAAGAGTCCGACTCGCCGCGAACGACCCGCGCGTTGCTGGAAACCGGCGTCAGGCTCCAGAACTTCTGGCTGACGGCGACCCGGCTGGGCCTGGCGTTGCAGCCGCTGATGGACGTGCTGACCTTCGCGCATTATGGCCAGGAGAATGCCCCGTTCACGGCTGACGCCAGGCTCCAGGCCAAGGGCCGCGACCTCGCGCGGCAAACCCGCGCCCTGTTCGGCGCCGGGGATTTCGTGTTCATGGGCCGCATCGGCGAGCCGCACTGGCGCGATGCGTATCCAAGGTCGGTGCGCAAGCCGGTGGCGGAACTGCTGACGGTGGAGCGGCAGGTGGCCTCGACTGCCGGTGCCAGCCCTGCCGTTGCGTGAATGAACCAACGTGGCGGCGCCGGCCGCCACGTTGTCGGAAGAAGCGCGGCTTTTTCGTGAAACCACCTGACGTTGTCGAGCATATCGTCCGGCCGCGGGCCTTTGGCAGCCAGGTTGGTTTCGGTATCGTCCGCCGCCCCGCGTGGCAGCGGACGGCCCCGCTGCCTGTGGCGCCCTGGGAACGATCGTGATCCCGCCTGTTGCGTTTCACAGGCGGTGACCGGATGACACGGATGTGGCGATCCTGTCCTGCGGATTGTGCCCATACTCCGCGTGCTGCACGCCGTAATACACCGCCAGGAACAGGAACACGGTCATCACGAAGGCACCGCCCGCGGTACGGCCGAGGCGAAAGGCCGTGTCCGCCTTGGCATGCAACCAGACATGCATCTGCGTCGGCCCGTGCACAAACATTGCGGCCATGGCGGTCAGGATCGGCAGGTGGCCGATCGCGTCGACCTTGCCAAAGTCGAAGACCGCCGCGATGAAAATCGTGCTCAGGCCAAGAATCGCAAGGCGCAGCAGGCCCAATCCGGTCAGCATATAGAAGGCGAAGGCGAATTCCACAAACCCGGCGAAGATCATGAAGTTCGGGGCCGTGAAGCCGAACGTCAGGTACGGCCGGGCGGCAAGCAGGGGCAAGGTCCACTGCGGGTAGGCCCACTTCTCGACCGCGCCCCACATCAGGCAGACGCATAGGGCGGCATACAGGATAGCCATCCGGTACGACCGCAGCCGCTCGGACGGGAACGACGTCAGGGCCAGATAGGCGGCCAAGCCGAGAAACACCGGATAATCGGACAGATGGAACACCCCGTATTGCGAAATGCCATAGGCATACAGCACGAGGATTCCCAGGCTGCCGACGATGCAGGTCCGCGCCGAAAGCATGCTGGCGGCGATGCCGAGCTGAAGCCACGCCACCCAGCCGTCGCTGGTATGAAGTTCCGGTGTAAGAATGATACCGCCGACGGCGAACAGTGCCATGAAGAAGGCGCCTGTCCCGCTTCGGACCAACAGTTCCTCCAGCGCCTCGTTCGCGCCGGACTCCGCCAGTGTCCAGGACCGCTTCGCCGCAAGCCGATCGGCGATGAAGCTTGCGGCCATCAGCAGGGTGAACGCGATGAAGACCAGCAGGAAGTGCTGTGTCAGCACGCCGTGGACCGGCATCGGCGGTTTCGTCACGTCATACGGGGCAAACCACTTGATATGCGCATGGGCCGGCGTCGGCACGACGCTTGCCGCGATTGCAGCCACCGAAGCCCACAGCAGAACCGCCGGCCGCACCTGGCGTCCGAGGCAGCGCAAGGCAAGTGACGGCTTCCCGGCGCGACAATGCTCCGGCGGTTCGTCCCGGAGGCCGCACGCAGCGACGGGACGATCATTGGGCCGTTTCATGGTTTTCTGATACGATATCGAATTGGTATACATGGTTGCTCACCTTTCGTATGTCCTGATAGCGCAGCACCGGGCTGCGCGGCGGGTCGTCAAGGTCGGAATTTTTCCCGATAGTAAAGACCGGCTTCCGTCAGGGCGTCCGGTGCATCGGCGTTCGTCCACACACGGGATTGATCTGAAGAAATGTCGTGATCATGGAAAGAACCAATCGCATGAGTTCCTCGGCGTGAAGTCGAGACGTTGGATCTGCCCGCAGCATATATCCAAATGTTTTCGCTGGAGATGTGAGAGGCATCACACTCCCGCTGCATCCGTCTGCAGAGGGCCTGTACAACCAGGGTGGTGTTTGCTTCCATGTCATGGCCGGGTCTGTCCACATTGGCGCTAAATCAGGGCTGGCTGTTGCCTCCTCGTCATGGCCCGGCTTGTCCGGGCCACCTGTCGCGGCACAGTGCTGGAACAGGTGGCCCGGACAAGCCGGGCCATGACGGAATGGCAAGCATCGTGCCGCCGCCACGCTATTTTAACGCCAATGGGGCCTGCGCCCGCCATGACGATCAGGGATGGCCGCCCTTTGACCGCCTCCTTGGTAACTCTAACGCGGGTCTGTCCAGGCATCCGCGACTTTGTCGAGACAGGCAAAAGGCGCGGATGTGGATCTGTACCCGCCCGGCGCCTGGGGATTACCAAGTAACGCCAATGTCAATGCCGGTCGGTGCGGCCTATGAAATACTGCGTTGACATCCCGTGGTGCCAGGCCTGCAATTCTGCACGATTGTCATACAAACCATGATGCGTCCGATACAAGCCGGCCAAATGGCCAACGCGCGCGCGACCGGGACACGGCCGGGACATATCCATAAAGTTACGACAGGCAGCGGCCGCTGCAAGAAGGGGGCACCGCGGCGAAGCCCGGTTCAGGCAGGCCCGCCGCAATCAGGCGCTTGTATCCGCGTGGCGGCGGCCAGCCGGAAAACCCGCCGCCAGGCCAGTCGGCCGTTGGCAGTCCGGCGTCGGCGCGGCGGCCTGGAAACCGCGCCTCCCGTCATCGGCTCATGGTCTGCCTGATGTGTCATCCGGCCGCCGCGCCGCCACCCGGACGGACCACCTCCGGGTGTCCCGCCGGCGGCGTCAGCCGGCAATCCGCCGGCACCGTCCCGGCATAGCGGGTCCAGGTCTGCGTCTGGCCAAACAGCGGGATGCCGAGGTAGCCGCGCAACGCCAGGGCGCCCTCCGGAGTCAGCCACAGTTCCACATGATAGACGCTGCCGTTGCGCGGGTCGGTGATGTGGCCCTTCCACAGGTTCGGCGCGACCTGCCCGGCGTCGCTGATCAGCGGCAGGTGGCACTGCGACACGCCGCGGTAATCCAACGGCGTCGGGTCGGCCGGGTGGTCCAGGAAGAAGCCGGCGATGCGGGCACACAGCTTGTCGCCGCACGGCTCGACGCCGATGACGCCGTCATGATCCTGGGTCAGCCAAAGCCCGGCCATCGGCGGTACGACCGCGGCGGCCGGCAGCGGCAGCAGCAGCAGCACGACAAGAAAGGCAAGCAAACGCAGCATGCGCCGTAACATAAGGCGTCAGGCGCCGCCGCGCAGCCCGGCGCTGTCGATGAACCCGACCCCCAGCCCCGCCAGGCGGTCGCGCGCCTCGTCGATGGTGGTGCGGCCCTCGGCCACCGGCAGGCCGATGCCGCGGCAGGCGTCCTCGATCACGAACACCGTGAAGCCGAGCCGGGCGGCATCCTCGGCCGACCAGGCGACGCAGAAATCGGTGGCGAGGCCGCACAGGAACAGCCGCGTGAAGCCGCGCTGCCGCAGCCAGCCCTCCAGCCCCGTCGGCGTGGCGCGGTCGTTCTCGAAGAACGCTGAGTAGCTGTCGAGCGCCGGACGGAAGCCCTTGCGGATGATCACCTCCACCCTTGCCTGATCGATGCCGGGATGAATGGCGGCGGTCGGCGTGCCGGCGACGCCGTGGTCGGGCCACAGCACCTGCCGGCCGTAGGGCAGGTCGATGGTGTCATACGGCTGCCGGCCGGGATGGGAGCCGGCGAACGACGCATGACCCGGCGGATGCCAGTCCTGCGTCGCAAAGGCGTGGTCGAAGCGGGTGAGCAGCCGGTTGACGACCGGGACGATCTCGTCACCCCGGGCCACCGCGAGTTCACCGCCCGGCATGAACGTCGGCTGTATGTCGATCAGCCCAAGAATGTCGGTGACAGAATCGATTTGCATATGCACTCTCCCTGTGCAGATCCGGCTGGCCGGGATGGTAACCTTCCACTGGGCCAATGACGGTGCGGCGACCACCATGGGCCCGGCGACGCGGCAGGAAACCGTGCGGCTTTCGTTCCTGTCCAATATCCATGAGCCGCCGGTGCGGCGCAACCGCACGCGGAATCCGGCGTCGGCGACCGGCCAGCCGGCGATCACCAGCCGGTGAGGGTGGCCGGGGCGACTGGCGGCATGGACCCGGCTGATCCGGCCCGGCCGGGGTGGGTTCGATGTTTCCGGTGCTGTGATATTGTATCACGGCGCGACAGCGACACATCAGGCTGTTGGCGAGATGGAGTGCGTCATGACTGTGGGATCGACTGCAACGCAACGCCTGTTCGGTGGAACGGCCGCATCAGTCGCGGCTCTGGCTGTGGCTACGGCTCTCGCGGGGTGTCAACAAAATCCGTCGCAGATGCTGGCCAGCAGGCAGAACGCCGCCATGCAGGCGGCCGTGAACCGCGGCCGGTTCGAACTGGATTGCCCGACCGCGACCGGTACCGTGCTATCGAGCAGTCCGTTGCAGAGTTCGCCGTTTTCCGGCTACGACCAGGCGGCGTACAGCATCGGCATCTCGGGCTGCGGGCACCGCATTGTCTACGTCAGCGTATGCCAGGCCGGCACGGGCGGCTGCTTCGCGGAAACAGCCGACAATCCGGCGGTGATGCCGCGCGCGCCGGGCGGTTGAGGGGCGCGCCGGATTCCATCTCCATGCGGGCCACGGCCGATCCCGGGGAACCAGCGACGGGCCGAACCGCATCCCCGGTCAGTTGCAGACGCGCCGGCCGTTGACGTAGGCGCATCCCGGTGCCAGCGCCTTCGTCGCACGGTTGCCGCGCGCGCCCTGGACGCTGGTGCCGGGCGCGACCTGGTTCGAACGGTACGGCTGCGCGGTGTGAACCTGGCCGGTGTTCTTGTTGTACATCGCGGCTCCGTTCGGGCCGACGCAGCCGGATCGGTTGGCCGTCGAGCCGCACTCGGCGGCATTGGCCTGCTGCACAGCGAACAGCAGAAACAGAGCGGTGATGATGCGCGCCATATGCTACCTGCCAGATGAATGTTTCAACGATGAGCCGGACGTCTTCGGGGCCTTCGGCGGCCCGGCTCCGCCCGTCGCCGTGGGCCGCCGCGGTGCTGCATGAGCATCCATGCTGCTCCGGGGCGGCCACAGGCCAGGGTGACGCCGGCTACCTGCGCCAGCCCCACCGCAGCATGGGCGGGGCAGGGCGCACTATGCGATTTCGGTGGCGCCGGTATGAGCGCAAAACCGTGATGGCTCCGCCACGCCCCTGGACTCATGCCATCCGGCATTGGGAGTGACCGTTTCGCCCCCTCGGCATGGCCCGGACGAGCCGCATTGGCGTTAAAATAGGGCTGGCTGTTGCCTCCTCGTCATGGCCCGGCTTGTCCCTACGCAATGCACACATCCTGGAAACGAGTGGGAAATGACTGTAAAATCAAGTGCTTGCCTGGGCGCCAAGAGCGTTCCCCCATCGTCATGGCCCGGCTTGTCCGGGCCACCTGTCGCGGCACAAGTGCTGGAATAGGTGGCCCGGACAAGCCGGGCCATGACGAAAGGGAAACGCAGCGGCGGACCGTTTCCGAGATGTGTGCATCCCGTAGGGCTTGTCCGGGCCACCTGTCGCGGCACAGTGCTGGAATAGGTGGCCCGGACAAGCCGGGCCATGACGGAATGGCAAGCGTCGTGCCGCCGCCACGCTATTTCAACGCCAATGCGGGACGAGCCGGCCATGACCGCGAGGCACCGGTGGCTGACGGTCGAACTCCGTGCCGGTTGGTATTATACGGCACCCGGGAAACCCTGGCCGTCTTCCCGCGACTGTTGATGCGGCCTGCGCTGGCCTGAGGAGTGACGAAACCGGCAAAGTTTCCCGGGAACCGTATTACACCTCGATCCCCAGCAGCGGCGCGTGCTGCTGCGCGCCATACACATCGCAATCTCCCGGATCGCCCGCCATGATCCCGCGTGGCAGCACGATCTTGATCGCCCGGCCGGCGGGGTAGGGGATGACCCGCACGTCCTCCGCCGGCACGCGATACAGCCGTCCGATGGCGTCCGCTCCCAGCGCCGGCGACCGCACGACGCGTTGGTAATCCGCCTCCGACCCGAACATGATATCCAGGGTCAGCCGCCGTGGCCCGGCGTTCTTGCTGCGGATCACCCGGGCGAGGTCGGACAGCCTCATGGCCGGTGCAGCTCCGCCCGCGGCCGCGTCACCGTGCGCCGTCCGTTCTTGAATACCGCCAGCGGGCCGCGCACCTCCGCCACCGCCTGTTCCGGAGTCCGCGCGTCCATCACCACGATGTCGGCCGGATTGCCGATGGCGATGCCGTAGTCGCGCAGGTTCATCAGCATGGCCGGGCGTTCCGTGACCATATAGAAACACTCCCGCAGCCGCCGCGCGCCGCTGATCTGGCAGACGTTCGCCTGCAGGTTGGCCATGCGGACGAGGTTGCCGTCGCCGAACGGCGTGAACGGATTGAGGATATTGTTGCTGGCGATCGAGCAGTTGACGCCGTGCTCCACCAGCACGTTGGCGTCGGCGACGCCGCGGCGGACGCTGTGGTCCTGGTCGCGGCCCATCATGTACAGGTCCGTGGCCGGCAGCACCGTCACCGCCACGCCGGCGTCGGCCATCTGACCGGCCAGTGCGGCCAGGTCCGCCGGTGGCAAGGTGGCATACTTGCAGCCGTGGCCGATGGCGACGCGCCCGCCCAGCTTGTGCTCCCGCGTCAGCGCGCAGACCTGGTGGATGTCCATGTCGGCCGGGCTGTTGCCGGAATCCAGGTGCATGTCGATGTCGCAGTCGAATTCCCGCGCCAGTTCGAAGATGCGGCGGATCTGCCCCGCCTTGTCGGGGTCGTAGTTCGGCGCCGCGCCGATGACCCTGACGCCGCGCTTCAGCGCCTCGACCAGCAGTTCGCCGGCGCGTGGGTTGTTGGTCAGCCCCTCCTGCGGGAAGACGCAGAATTCGATGTCGATCGCCCAGGCGTAGTCGTCACGCAATTTGGTCAGCGCGTCGAGGCTGCGCATCTCCACGCCGGCGTCGAGTTCGACATGCGTGCGCATCCGTGTCGTGCCGTGCCTGAGGCAGGCTTCGAGCGTCTGGCGGGCGCGGTGGTACACATCCTCCTCGGTGAACGTGGGCTTGACGGCGGCGACGCGTGGCACGGCATTGACGTTGCGACCGTCCTCCGGCGGACAGCGGTCGATGATGCGGGTCTTGTCGAGGTGGATGTGGGTTTCGACCAGGCCGGCGCAGACCAGGTGGCCCTCGGCGTCGTGCACCGGCGCGTTGGCCAGCAGGTTGTTCTCGATGGCGATGATCTGGCCGCCGCGGACGCCGATGTCGACGGGCGGATGGTCCGGGGCTCCGAGCAGGCGCGCGTTGCGGATGATCAGGTCCATGCTGTTCCCTGTGATCGGGCCGGCCCATAGCTTGGCAATGGGGAACCTGCCAGCGGGACGCGGCGCGTGTAAAGGCTGCGGCGCCTCTGCTGTGAAAATGTGGACTTCCAGGCGCGGTGGCTGCGCGGAGCGAGGTCATCTCCTCTCGTCGCGGCCGGGCGTGTCCCATACGTATCAGGTCAGGATAAGCGGACCGGCGGAGCAAGGGCTTCTCCCTATCGTCATGGCCGGGCGTGTCCCGGCCATCCACCCCGCACTGTCGAAGCGCAGATGGCCGGGACACGCCCGGCCATGACGGTGAGAGAACGGCCGCAGCGCCAAATCCTTCTCCAGCCGTCGTCTTATCCAGACACGCCCAGCGCCCCGGACGCGGCCGGAAAACGGCGTCTCCGCCTGGGTTTGTTCAACGGGTGACGCGATCCCGGCGGCGGAATCCGGCCGAAGCCTCACACCTGGCTACTGACGAGTAGCGGCTTTGCAACAAACGCATGGCCCCGGGACTGGCTTTTATATCATAACGCGCCTTATAATCAGGTGAACTACAGGATGTTCCCGTGCACGAATTTCACCGCGACCTGCTCTTTCTGCTGCATGACGTCGCCCGCCTGCTGCGCGTCGAGGCCGACAAGCGCGCCCGGGTGAACGGCATGACCCGCGCGCAGTGGGCGATCCTGATCTGGCTGGAACGCCAGCCCGGCATCTCGCAAAAGGAACTGTCCGAGATCCTGGAAGTCGAGCCGATCACCGTCGCCCGCCTGATCGATCGGCTGGAGGGACGCGGCATGGTCGAGCGCCGCCCGGACCCGCGTGATCGCCGCATCTGGCGGCTGCACCTGCTGCCGCCGGCCCACGACGTCCTGCACGAAATCGACGAGCAGCGCACCGACATGACGCGCATCGTCACCATCGGCCTCAGCGAAGCGTCCATCGAAACCATGACCGAAGCCCTGCTGCGGATGAAAGCCACCCTGACCCAGGAGTCCCACGCCGCACGACGGGCCGCGGAGGCTCGCATGACCGCCGCGCCTGACAGCGTGTCGCCGGAGGCTGTGTGATGTCCGACGCCGCCGTCTCCGGTCCGCGCGTCGGCCAGCGCGTCACCGAGGCCCCGTCGCGCCGCCGCCTCGCCCGCGGCGCGCTGCGTCCGGTGCTGATGCTGGGCGGCATCCTGGCCGTCGCCGTGGCCTCATTGGGCTGGTGGATCACCGGCGGGCGCTATGTCTCGATCGATGACGCCTATGTCCGCGCCGCCAAGGAGGCGATCGCCACCGATGTCTCCGGCATCGTCGCCGCGGTGCCGGTGCACGAGGGCCAGTACGTGAAGAAGGGCGACGTGCTGCTGCGCCTGGATACCAGGCCGTTCGAGATCGCTCTCGCCGGCGCCAAGGCCGCCCGCGACAGTATGGTCTCGACGCTGAATGCCCAGAAGCTCGACTACAAGCGCATGCTGCGCGAGGTCGACGTCAAGCAGGCGCAGATGGACTCCGACCAGGCCGACTACAACCGCTATGCCGGGCTGGTGAAGAGCGGCGGCGTCACCCGCGCCGAGTATGACAACGCCCGCTTCCGGTTGATGGCCGACCAGCAGGCGATCGAGGCGCTGAAGGTCACCGCCGCGGTGCAGCTTGCCCGCCTGGGTGGCGACCCCAACGTCGATGTGCGCACCATGTCGGACTACCGGCAGGCCGAGGCCAGGGTGGACGAGGCGCAGCGGGAACTCAACCATGCGGTGATCTACGCCCCGTATGACGGCATCGTCACCCAGGTCGATACCGTGCAGCCGGGCATGTACCTGGGCGCTTCCACCGCCGCCTTCGGCCTGGTCTCGACCGAGCGCGTCTGGATCGAGGCCAACCCGAAGGAGACCGAACTGACCTATGTCAAGCCCGGCGACCCGGTCGACGTCAGCGTCGATACCTATCCGGGCCTGACCTGGAAGGCCGAGGTGGAATCGATCGCGCCGAACAGCGGATCGGAGTTTTCCGTGCTGCCGGCGCAGAACACCTCCGGCAACTGGGTCAAGGTGGTGCAGCGCATCCCGGTCCGCATCAAGGTGACGCGCAAGCCGGGCGACCCGGAGCTGCGCGCCGGCATGAGCGTGATCACGGATATCGATACCGGCCACCGCCGGACGTGGCACGACCTGTTCTAGGGCTCTCGAAAATATCCCGTTGGGATTTCAAGCGGGAATCCGATGATCAGCGCGACAGGTGGGAACGGGCTGTGTGGTGGCAGCGTTGAGGAAGTCGTTGTCAAGACTACGCGCTGCGCGTAGTTTATGGCGGTGGAATTTGAATGGGACCCAGCCAGGAGCGAGACGACGTACCAGACGCGGGGATTCGACTTCGCTTATGCCAGCCGCATCTTCGATACCGCCCTGGTCGTTGCCGAGGATACGCGCGCTGACCACGGCGAGATCCGCATGAAGGCGATTGGCCAGATTGGCTCTGACGTTCTCGTTGTCATTTATACCCTGCGCGGCGACGCCATCCGGATCATCCCGGCCCGCCGGGCAAACAAGAAGGAGCGCGCCCAATGGCTGTCACGCGCATGACCACAGAGCAGATCAAGGCCGGCGGCGGCGGGCGCGTGGACCGTGCCCGGCTCGACGCCACCACCGAGGACGACATCCGTCGGCATATGATGGAGGACGGCGAGGATCCGGATGCGGAATCGCGCTTCGTCGCGCCCATCCTGGCCCAGGACGTTCGCCGGAAGCTTGGCCTGACACAGGTCGCCTTTGCCGCTCTGCTGAACATCCCGGTCGCCACCTTGCGCAACTGGGAACAGAACCGCTTCACCATGGACCCCGCTGCGCAGACCCTGCTGCGGCTGATCGACCGCGAACCCGAGGCCGCCCTGCGTGCCTTGCGCGGGCCACAGGCTGCCTGATCATGCGATTCGACCGGTTACAGCAAACCGCAGGCAGATCGGGACGCGCAGCCGTTGCCCCATCGTCATGGCGGGTGCAGGCCTGCCATCCACGCCTGTTGTCGGTTTCAGCACCGCCAGGGGTGGATCGGGTCCAAGCCGAGATAACCGGTCCGCCGGAGTCGGTGCACCGGCCCCTCCGCGTCATGGCGGCCGCAGGGCCGCCATCCACGCCTTACGGTGCTGATCGCAGCAAAAGGCGTGGATGGTGGGCCTGCGCCCACCATGACGGTTGGAGCGTCCGTGCGACAAGTGGAGCGGTTATTCTGCCTCAGGCCCGTGGCGGGCGTGCGCTCGTCATGACGATGAAGGAAAGCTGTCGCCCCGTCTTACGCCCCGTCTTACGCCCCGTCTTACGCCCCGTCTTACGCCCCTTCTCACGCTCCGTCTCAACCTGCCTGCGGCTTGCTGTCGCCGGGGTATCGGCGCGGCTTGCCACGGAAGGGGCGGGGCCCTGATGTCCCCCTCGTCCCAGGAGCCCGTGCCGCACCGGCTGATCATCACGCTGTGCACCGTCGGCGCGACGTTGATGCAGGCGTTGGACCAGACCATCGCCAACGTCGCGCTGCCCTACATGCAGGGCAGCCTGTCGGCGACCTACGACGAGATCACCTGGGTCCTGACCTCTTACATCACCGCCGCGGCGATCATGACCGCGCCGGTGGGGTGGCTGGCCGCCCGCTTCGGCCGCAAATACCTGTTCATCACCTGCCTGATCGGCTTCACCGTCACCTCCATGATGTGCGGCGCGGCGCAGTCGCTCAGCCAGATGGTGGCGTTCCGCCTGATGCAGGGCGTGTTCGGCGCGGCGCTGGTGCCGCTGTCGCAGGCCACCATGATGGACATCTACCCGATCGAGCAGCGCGGCACGGCGATGGCGATCTGGGGCGTCGGCGTCATGGTCGGGCCGATCCTGGGGCCGACGCTGGGCGGGTACTTGACGGAGATGTACAACTGGCGGTGGGTGTTCTACATCAACCTGCCGTTCGGCGTGCTGGCGACGCTCGGCCTGATGATCTTCATGCCGCGCTCGTTCGGCAACTTCAACATGCGCTTCGACTGGATCGGCTTCGCCGTGCTGGCGCTGGGCATCGGCGGGCTGCAGCTGATGCTGGACCGCGGCCAGGACCAGGACTGGTTCACCGCGCGCGAGATCATCATCGAGGCGGTGTTGGCGGGCCTTGGCTTCTACCTGTTCATCGTCCACATGGCCACCGCGAAGAAGCCGTTCATCCCGCCGGTGCTGTTCCGCGACCGCAATTTCGCCGCCGGGCTGCTGCTGATGTTCGCGACCGGGACGATCCTGGTTTCCAGTTCGTCGCTGATGGCGCCGTGGCTGCAGAACCTGGCGAACTATCCGGTGGAGACGGCCGGGCTGATCATGGCGCCGCGCGGCATCGGCACGATGGCGGCGATGCTGCTGGGCGGGCGGCTGTCGAACAAGATGGACCCGCGCATCCTGATGGCGATCGGCATCCTCGCGCTGTCCTGGTCGATGTGGGAGATGACAGGGTGGACGCCGGACGTGGCGCAATGGGAGATCATCACCACCATCGTGATCCAGGGCACCGGGCTGGGCTTCATCTTCCTGCCGCTGCAGGTGGTGGCGTTCGCCACCCTGGCGCCGCAGTACCGCACCGACGGCGCCTCGCTGTTCAGCCTGTTCCGCAACATCGGCGCCGCCATCGGCGTCTCGGCCACGTCCGCCATGCTGTCGCACAACACCCAGGTGCTGCATGAGCAGATCGGCGCGTACGTGACGCCGTTCAACCGCGCCTTGCAGGACGGCGGGGCGGTGCAGCACGCGTGGAACCCGGCGCATACGCACGGCGCGGCGGTGCTGGATGCGATGGTCAACCAGCAGGCGCAGATCATCGCCTACATCGACGACTACTGGATGATGATCTTCACCACGCTGCCGTCGCTGCTGCTGCTGGTGCTGATGCGCCGCCCGCGCCTGTCCTCGGCCCCGGCCGAAGCGGCGCACGCGGCGATGGATTGAGGCCGGGCGGAGCAACGGGTTCGCTGTCTGCGCCGGCAGACCTGCGCCGGCCGTGTAGCCTGCCGCGGCGGTAGCGCGGACCGCACGCCACAAGGTCGAAGGCCGAGTTTGTATGTTGTGTCCGGCTGGACCCGTTGCTAGATGTGAACTGAACATGGATGTGGAGGTTGCGCATAGCCGCGAACGCCATTGACCCTGGCACCGGACAGGCTGTGAAGGGATTCCTGTGCCGAATTGCCGGACGCTACGACATGGCCGGGGCAATCCTCTACGGCAGCCGCGCGCGTGGAAACCACCAGCCCGACAGCGACGCCGACGTTGCGGTGCTGCTGCGTGGCGAACACCTGCGCCTGCTGCCCACGACGCTGGCGATGGCCGACGTGGCCTACGACGTGCTGATGGAAACCGGCATCAACATCACCCCGCTACCGATCTGGATGGATGAGTGGGAGCACCCTGAGACGCACGCGAACCCGGTGCTGCTGCGCAACATCGCCAGGGAAGGGGTGCCTTTGTGAAGGCTGAGGACCTGATGGCCAAGGCTGCCCGAGCCGCTGAGTCTGCCCGGGCGCTGCTGGACCGTGGCGACGCCGACGGCGCCTGCAACCGGGCTTATTACGCCATGTTCGACGCCGCCCGGGCCGCGCTGCTGGCCGTTGGCCACGGGTTGGCAAAACTCACCGTGGCGTGCTCAACGCCTTCAACGAGCGTCTGGTGAAGGGCGGCGCAGTGTCCAGAGACGCGGGACGGCTGCTCAAGCACGCTGAAGCTTTCCGGTACGTAGCCGACTACAGCGACAACGCCGTGGAATTCGCCGATGCCCGGGAAATTGTCGCGCAGGCCGAGATGTTTGTTGCAAACTTGCAGTCATTGCTTAATCGTAACGATCCGGACACAGAGCAATCTTCCGGGATGACGGCATGATGGACTGAAAGCCAATGCAGATTAACCGCTTTACTTGTCGCACGGACGCTTCAACCGTCATGGCCGGCCTGCTCCGCAGGTGCGTTAAAATAGCGGCGGCCGTTGCTGAATCGTCATACCGGGCGCAGGCCCGGCATCCACGCCTTTCTGCGGCTTCAATACCGCAAGGCGTGGATGGCGGCCCTTCGGCCGCCATGACGATAGAGCAGTCGCGCCGCCTGTGCCCTGTTTTAACGCCGATGCGGCCTGCGCCGGCCATGACGCGGATGGGCCGGTGCGCCGGCTCCGGCGGATCGGTTATTTCGGCCTGGACCCTTGCGCAAGAGTGTGTCCGCCCCCGATTCGCCGGCGCGACACAGCAGCAACCGGTGCCGGCATGAGCCGCGATCAGCAACGCCTGGCCTCGCGCATTGCCTGGGCGGCGATCGGCGTCAACGTCGCCCTCAGCGCGTTGAACCTGGTTATCGCCGCCGCGTCGGGCAGCCTGGCCATCACCGCCGAGATGGTCCACAACGTGGTCGACCTGGCCGGTTCGGCCGCCGTTCTCGTCGGCGTCAAGCTATCCGAGCGCAAGAGCCGCGACTTCCCCTACGGACTCTACAAAGTGGAGAACGTGGTCGCCGTTGTGCTGTCCCTGCTGGTGTTCCTGACCGGCTACGAGATTGCCAGGGATGCGGTGCTGGCCGACATCGCCCCCGTGCGGGTCAGTGGCCCGATCCTGGGCGGTGTGGTCCTGTCCGCGGCGCTGCCCTTCGCGTTCAGCCTTTACGTGATGTCGGTGGGACGGCAGCTCAATTCGCCGAGCCTGATCGCCGTGGCGCAGGAGTATCGCACCCATGTCCTGACCTCGGGCATGGTCCTGCTGTCCTTGCTGGGGCACCTGGCGGGCGTGCCGCTGGATCGCTATGCCGCGTTGTTCATTGTCGTGTTCATCGGCAAGACCGGCTGGGAACTGCTCTCGGGCGCGATGCAGGTCCTGCTGGATGCCTCGCTGGACGCGGACACGCTCAACCGGGTGCGGGGGATCATCGAGGCCGATCCGGCGGTCAGCGAAGTGCGTTCGCTGGTGGGGCGCAACGCGGGGCGCTACCGGTTCCTCGAGGCCGAGGTGGCCCTGCGCGTGACGGACCTGAAGAAGGCGCATGACGTCAGCGATCGCCTCGAACGGGCCGTGCGCGCCCGGGTGGCGAATGTCGAGCGGGTGATGCTCCATTATGAGCCGCGGCCGCGGTGCCATCTGTGCGTGGCGGTGCCGCTGGCCAGCCCGGCGGGCACCCTCAGCGACCATTTCGGTGAAGCGCCCTGCTTCGGATTGGTCACGCTGCGCACCGCCGATGGCCGGGTGGAGCGCCAGGAGGTGCTGGCCAATCCCCATCTGGACCAGGAAAAGGCACGGGGCATCCACGTGGCCGAGTGGCTGGTGAGCCTGAAGGCCGATACGGTCCTGCTGCGCAAGGACATGCACGGCCAGGGCCCGGCCTATGTGCTTGCCGATGCCGGCACGCAAATGCGAGTCACGCACGCCGTCACCCTGGACCAGGCTCTGGCGGACCTGGGCGGGGAGGTCGCCGTGGGAGACTTCCTGGAAACCTCTGGTTCCACACCGGTTTGAGAGCCTTATGGGGAGCGGCTTGCCATCTGGCTGGACATTGGCGCCGTGTGGTGTTCGTGGATGATTGAGTCCGGGGGGCTCTTGTTCCGGCATGGCGGCGGTCTGGCGTGGTGCCTTTCCGGCGGGGACAGCGTGGTTGAGGGCGTATTTTTGATCGCACAGAGAAAGAACTGAGGGCTGCTGAGGGCCTCGGAGGATCAGGGGGACGTTGCGCGGGGTGGAGTGGTTGTTGCTGGCGTGTTGGCTTCGCCATGGCGGCGGACGGGCCGGTGCCGCACGCCCGTCACCGTCGGTGCTCCCCCGGCCGAGACGCAGGCATGGCCTGTCCATCGGCGCTCGGATCATCGGCCGCCGCTGAAATCAGACTATTTTGGCATGTTACGGATTTTGCTGTTACGAGCGGCTTTGAATGGCCTGGCGGCGGGATTCCTCGGCGGCGCGGTAGAGGTACCAGGTCGCCGTTGACCGGTGCGGTGCCCAGGCAAGGCCGATCTCCGCCAGCAGCTTGGGCCTTGGCTGGGTTTCCAGGCCGTACAGGACACGGTAGCCCTCGCGGACGCCGAAATCGTCCACCGGCAGCACGTCGGGACGGCCCAGGGTGAAGATCAGCAGCATTTCCACAGTCCAGCGGCCGACGCCACGGATGGTGGTCAGCCGCGCGATCAGGGCCTCGTCGCTCAGGCGGGCCGATTCGCGCCGGCTTGGTACCGTGCCGTCGAGCGCCTTCGCGCAGATGTCGCGGATCGCCGCGATCTTGCCGGCGGAGAAGCCGCAGCCGCGCAGGGCCACATCCGCGGTTGCCAGCACGGTGGCGGGTTCGGGGAAGGCATCGCCGGGGAACAGGGCGGCGAAGCGGGCCAGGATCGCCTCGGCGGCGCGGCCGTGCAGTTGCTGGTGGGCGATGGCCCGCACCAGCGCCTCATACAGGCTGCGCTGGCGCTGGATGGCCAGGGCGGGCGGGCCGACGCGATGGATCAGCGCGGCGAAGCACGGGTCCGTGGTCAGGTGCCGTACGGCGGCGCCTCCTGTCACACGCCGGCGCAGTGGGCTCGGTTTGGCAATGACGGCCGGGGTCGCTTCCATCGCGCGTTCTTATGCGCTACCCCAGTCGCGGTGCAACCGGAGGCACGCTTGGACACGCACCGTCCCCTGCCGGAGGACTCCGCCTGCGACACGCCCGCGGCGCGGCGGACGGCTGGCCTGTTGGGCATCGCCATCACCCTGCTGCTGCTGGTCATCGGCCTGTTCCCGGTGCGGCACCTGCGCGCCGCCGCAGCGATCGAGGACTGCCTGATGGCTGGGCGCACCAATTGTAACACTCTGATGACCGTGGCGCATTGACCCGTCCGGCCCGTGGCGCCACCGTGTGCCACGATCATGGCTACGACCGGAGGGGACATGCGTATAGCCGATATGGACTGGCGTATGGTGGAGGACTGGGTCCGCCACGACGACCGCTGCGTCCTGCCGCTGGGCAGCACCGAGCAGCACGCGGGCCTGTCGCTCGCCACCGACGCCATCCTCGCGGAGCGGATCGCCACCGAGGCGGCGGAACCCCTGAACATTCCGGTCTTTCCGGTGGTGCCGTTCGGCCTGGCGCCGTATTTCAGCGGCTTCCCCGGCACGGTCACGCTGCGCGTCGCCACCTTCGCCGCGCTGGTCCGCGACGTCCTCGACAGCCTGAAGGGCAGCGGCTTCCGCCGGATCATGATCGTCAACGGCCATGGCGGCAACCAGCCGGTCGGCGCCATCGCGCAGGAATGGATGATGGACCATCCGGATGCGCGGGTGCGGGTGCACGACTGGTGGCGGGGCCCGCTGACGCTGGCGGCGGTGCAGCGAATCGACCCGGTCGCCGGCCACGCCGGCTGGATGGAGAACTACCCCTGGACCCGCCTGGCCGATCGGCCGCCGGAGGAGGGCGGGAAGGCGGTGGTCGACGTCGACCGGATGCGCACCCTGCCGCCGTTCGAGGTGCGGCTGCTGCTGGACGACGGCAGCTACGGCGGCCGCCTGCAGCGCGACGATTCCGAGATGCTGGAACTCTGGGACGTCGCGGTGCAGGAAACCCGCTCCCTGCTGGAGGAATGGTAGCCATCCGCCGGCGGGACTGAGCCGCGATCGCCCGCGGCGCCGCCCGCACGTGTCTTTTCCTTGTTGGGCAGTCAGGTTTCCGGCTATGCAATCTTCCCCGCCGGCGTCGTGCCGGCGGTCGCCGGGCCGTGAACTGCGCGCAGAACCGCAGCCGTGACCTGGCCGGGGGAACGTTCTGGGAAGGCGGTTTGGCATGAGTGCAAGCGCGATCCAGCCGGGCGTGGCGATGCGTCCGATGACGCGGGATGAAAAGAAGGTCATCATCGCGTCCTCGCTGGGCACGGTTTTCGAGTGGTACGACTTCTACCTGTACGGCTCGCTCGCGGTGGTGATCGGGGCGAACTTCTTCGGCCAGTTCGACGAGGTCACGCGCAACATCTTCGCGCTGCTGGCGTTCGCCGCCGGCTTCGTGGTGCGGCCCATCGGCGCCCTGGTGTTCGGCCGGCTGGGCGACCTCGCGGGGCGGAAATATACCTTCCTGGTAACGATCCTGATCATGGGATCGTCAACCTTCCTGGTTGGCGTCATTCCAACGTCGAACAGCATCGGCATGGGCGCGGCGGTCCTGCTGATCGGCCTGCGCGTCCTGCAGGGCCTGGCGCTGGGCGGCGAGTACGGCGGAGCGGCGACCTACGTGGCCGAGCATGCGCCGCAGGATCGCCGCGGGTTCTACACAAGCTGGATCCAGACCACCGCGACGATGGGCCTGTTCCTGTCGCTGCTGGTGATCCTGACCACGCAATCCTTCCTGTCCGATGCCAGCTTCCGCGCCTGGGGCTGGCGCATCCCGTTCCTGGTTTCGATCGTGCTGCTGGCGATTTCGGTGTGGATCCGCATGCGGCTGGGCGAGAGCCCGGCGTTCCTGCGGATGAAGACCGAGGACAAGCGTTCGCGGGCGCCGCTGCATGACGCGTTCTTCCAGTGGGAGCACGCGAAATGGGCGATCCTGGCGCTGTTCGGGCTGATCGCGGGGCAGGCGGTGATCTGGTACTGCGGGCAGTTCTACGCGCTGTTCTTCCTGACCTCGGTGCTGAAGGTCGATGCTTTCACCGGCAACCTTCTGGTCGCCTGGGCGCTGGCCGCGGGCGTGGGCGGCTTCATCCTGTTCGGCTGGCTGTCCGACCGCATCGGCCGCAAGCCGCTGATCCTGGGCGGCTGCCTGCTGGCGGCGCTGACCTATTTCCCGGCGTTCAAAATGATCGCCAACCTGGCGAACCCGGCGCTGGCGCAGGCGCAGCAGGGCGTGCACGTGGTGCTGGCGGCGGACCCGGCGGAGTGCTCGTACCAGTTCAATCCGACGGGCCTGGCGCGATACAGCAGCTCCTGCGATCGGGCGAAGGCGGCGCTGGCGGGGAATTCGGTGGTGTACTCGCAGGAGAAGGCGGCGCCCGGCACGCCGGCGTCGATCCGTATCGGCAACAAGACGATCGACCCGAAGGCGCCGGGCTTTGCGCAGGACCTGGCCGCGGCGCTGGCGGCGGTCGGTTATCCCGCGGCGGCCAATCCATCGGTGGTGCGGCTGGCGCATCCGTGGGACATTTTCCGGCCGCAGCCGTTCAAGCTGGTGGTGGTGCTGGCGTACCTGGTGATACTCGTTACGATGGTCTACGGGCCGGTCGCCGCGGCGCTGGTGGAGCTGTTCCCGACGCGGATCCGCTATACCTCGATGTCGTTGCCGTATCACATCGGCAACGGCTGGTTCGGCGGGCTGTTGCCGGCGGTGATGTTCGCGATGAACGCGTGGAGCGGCAGCATCTATTTCGGGCTGTGGTACCCGGTGGTGGTGGCCGCGGCGACGGCGATCGTCGGGTTGCTGTTGGTGCCGGAAACGAACCGGCGGGATATTTTCGAGGGGGATCTTTCGTTTCATCCGCAGGACCGGTTCGTGGAGTTCGATCCGAACGCGGCGGATTATTAGGGTATCTCTCTCACCACCATGGCCGGGCGTGTCCCTACGCAATGCACACATCCTGGAAACGAGTCGGAAATGACCGTACAATCAAGTGCTTGCCTGGGCGCCAAGAGCGTTCCACCATCGTCATGGCCCGGCTTGTCCGGGCCACCTGTCGCGGCACACGTGCTGGAATAGGTGGCCCGGACAAGCCGGGCCATGACGAAAGGGAAACGCAGCGGCGGACCGTTTCCGAGATGTGTGCATCCCGTAGGGCGTGTCCCCATGGGCGCCAACATAATCGGGAACAGGGCCTGGTCGTCTCCCTATCGTCATGGCCGGGCGTGTCCCGGCCATCTGCGCTTCAACGGTGGGGGTGGATGGCCGGGACACGCCCGGCCATGACGACAGGGCAACGGACCATGCGCCAAATCCTTCTTCAACGCTCACCCTATTCTGATAGCCCTGGGGACGCACCTGACCATGACGGTGGCATAACGGACCGATAAGCAACGGAAGGCGCCGGTTTTCCGCCATCGCGGTGCCGGCGCCGCCGGCGGCGGCTAACATCCCATGTCCACCCGGTCCATTATGAAACGATACCGCCGGGCCCCTCCGGGTCGCGCTCCCCGGTAAACCCGCTATGCTCCTCCACCGAACGACCGGGGAGCAGACACCATGACCCTCATCCAGCCAAAATCACTCCGCCGCCGCGAGGACCACCGCCTTCTCACCGGCCAGGGCAACTACGCCGCCGACTCCGCTCCGCCGGGAATGGCAACCGCCATCTTCCTCCGTTCCCCGCACGCCCACGCCCGCATCACGCACATCGATACAGCCCCCGCGCGCGGGCTGCCCGGCGTCATCGCCGTTTATACCGCTGACGATCTGACCGACGTCGCCCCGATCCCGGGCGGCATCAACTTCCCCCGTCCCGACGGCTCGCCCGCGCCTAAAACCGATCGGCCGCTGCTGGCAGCCGATCGGGTCCGTTTCGTTGGAGAACCGGTTGCGCTGGTCATCGCCGAGACCCGCGCCGATGGCCTGGAAGCGGCCGAGGCGATCGAGGTGGGCTACGCCCCCCTGCCGCTCGTTGCGGAACCGGCGGCCGCGCTGGCCCTGGGCGCGCCGGCGGTGTGGGACGACGTGCCGGACAATATCGGCTTCCTGTGGCAGCGCGGCGACGCCGACGGCGCGAACGCGGCGCTTGCGGCCTCGGCGCATGTCACGCAGCTCGACTTCACCGTCTCCCGCGTCACCGCCAATTCGATGGAGCCGCGCGGCGCCTGGGCCTGCGTCGCACCGGACGGGCGGCTGGAGCTGCATGCCTCGCACCAGTCGCCGTTCGCCTTGCGCAACGCCATGGCGAGCGCGAATTTCCAGGTCCCGCCGACGGATATCCGCGTCATTCCCGGCGATGTCGGCGGCTCCTTCGGCATGAAGTCGGGGGTGCACCTGGAATCCGTCCTCGTCGCCTGGGCGGCGCGGCGGCTGAACCGGCCGGTGCGCTGGATCGCCGATCGGACCGAGGGGTTCCTGACTGATGAACAGGCGCGGGAGATGCGGGTCAGCGCCGCGCTCGGCCTCGACGCCGACGGCCGCTTCACCGCGCTGCGGCTGCGCTGGGACGTCAATCTCGGCGCCTATGTTTCCGGCCGCTCGGGCTGGAGCGTCGGCAATATCGGCGGCGTTGCGGGGGTGTACCAAATCCCCTTCATCGCGGCGCAGGTCTGCGGCGTGTTCACCCACACCGTGCCGACCGCGGCTTATCGCGGCGCCGGGCGGCCGGAGGCGACCTATGCCATTGAGCGCCTGATCGACGTCGCCGCGCGGGAGATCGGCCTCAGCCCGTACGAAATGCGCCGGCGCAACCTCATCCCGCCGGAGGCGATGCCGTACAAGACTGCGCTGACCTTCACCTATGACTGCGGCGAGTTCGAGGCCAACATGCAGGAAGCCGCCGCGCTCGCGGACCTCGAAACGTTCGAGCAGCGCCGGGCGGAGGCGGCGCAGCAGGGCAAACTGCGCGGCATCGGCCTGTGCAACTGCATCGAAGTCGCCGGCGGCCCGTTCCTGCGCCCGTCCAAGGACCTCGCCACGCTGCGCCTCGCCGGGGACGGCAAACTGGTGCTGCGCTCGGGCTCGATGTCGGTGGGGCAGGGGCTGGAGACGACGATGACCCAGCTGGTGGCGGATCGTTTCGGCATCCCGCTGGAACAGGTGGTGTGGGAAGGCGGCGACACCGACCTGCTGCCGGGCGGCAAGGGCAACGGCGGGTCCGGCGCGTTGTGCGTCGGCGGCTCGGCTGTTTCATTGGCAACCGACAAGGTGATCGACAAGGCCCGCCGCATCGCCGCCGATTTGCTGGAGGCCGCGGTCACCGACATCGAGCTGTCAAACGGCCGCTTCACCATTGCCGGCACCGACCGCTCCGTCGATCTCGCCACCGTCGCGCAGGCCGCAAACGACCCGACGCAGGTGCCGCCCGGCGCGGAAGCCGGCCTGGTGGAAAGCGGCGAGTTCACCCCCACGGCCGTTACTTTCCCGAACGGGACGCACATCTGCGAGGTGGAGATCGACGCCGACACCGGCGTCACCGAGATCGTCCGCTACAGCGCGGTGGAGGAGCTCGGCCGCGTGCTGAACCCGATGATCGTCTCTGGGCAGATCCATGGCGGGGTGGTGCAGGGCGTCGGCCAGGCGCTGGGCGAGATCATCCGGCACGACCCGGACTCCGGCCAGATGCTGACGGCGTCGTTCATGGACTATCAGATGCCCCGCGCCAACGACGGCCCGGATTTCCGCCTGGCGACGCGGGAGGTGCCGACGTCGGTCAACCCGCTGGGCGCCAAGGGCGTCGGCGAGGCCGGCACAGTGGGCGCGCTGGCCGCCGCGATGAACGCCGTCAACGACGCGCTGGCGCCGCTGGGCATCCGCCACCTCGACATGCCGGCGACGCCGCTGCGGGTGTGGCAGGCGATCCAGGCGGCGAAGGCCTGAACGACGCCGGTGCGCCCTCACGATCGTCAACCTGAAAGGACCGTGCATGACCCACGCCCCAGCCGACGACTACGCCCGGCGCGGCTATGGCGGCGCCGCAGTCGGATTCGGCACCCGCATCGGCATTGCCGTCGTGGACTTCCAGCTCGGCTTCACCGACGCCCGCTTTCCCCTGGGCGGCGCCGCGCTGACCGAGCGGGCCGTCGGCAACACCGCGACGCTGCTGCGTGCCGCGCGGGCGGCGCGGCTTCCCGTCGTCAGTTGCTACACCGCCTATCACGGCGGCGACGCGCCGCACTGGAAGGTGCCGCCGGTGCTGGAATGCCTGCGGCACGGCTCGGAGCAGGTGCGGCTCGACCCGCGCATCCACGATGCGGCCTATGACATCGTGCTGTGCAAGACCGCGCCGTCGATCTTCTTCCAGACCGCCGCCGCGCCGATTTTCGTCCGCAACGGCATCGACACCGTGATCGTCACCGGCTGCACCACCTCCGGCTGCGTCCGCGCCAGCGTGATCGACGCGTTCAGCTACGGGTTCCGGGTCGTTGTGCCCGAGGACTGCGTCGGCGACGTGGCCGAGGGGCCGCATTTCGCCAACCTCGACGATGTCGGGCGGCGCTATGCCGATATCGTGGACCTGGCTACCTGCCTCGAGCGGATCACCGCTTTGCCGCGTCCCAACGCCGCGTGAGCGGGTGTGTCCGGGGGATGCCGGCCACCACGCGCGGCAGCGGGCCTCCGCCGCGGGATGGCCGGCACGGCTGCGTGCGCGGTCCGTAACACCACCGTTGTAAGCCGGGCGATATCACCGCTATATGGCGCCCAATCATCATGGGAGCCTCAGGGAGTGACACCGATGACCGAGCCCGCGTCGAGCTACGCGCATGGCGCCTCCGACCAGTCCATGCTCGGTGATACCATCGGGGTGCATTTCGACCGGACGGTCGCCCGCTGGGGCGATCGCCCCGGCCTGATCGTCCGCCAGCAGGGCATCGCCTGGACCTGGGCGGAACTGGCCGAGCGGGTGGATGCGTTCGCCGCCGGCCTTGTCGCCATCGGCCTGAAGCCGGGCGACCGCGTCGGCATCTGGTCGCCGAACAACGCCGAGTGGGTGATCACCCAGTTCGCCACCGCCAAGGCCGGGCTGATCCTGGTCAACATCAACCCCGCCTACCGCATCAGCGAGCTGGAATACGCGCTGAACAAAGTCGGCTGCAAGGCGCTGGTCACCGCCACAAGGTTCAAGACCAGCGACTACATCGGTATGATCAACACCCTGGCGCCCGAGCTGGCGATCTCGCATCCCGGCGACGTCCACGCCGCCCGCCTGCCGTCGCTGCGCGCCGTCATCCAGATCGGCGGCGACGACCCCGGCACCTTCGCCTTCGACAAGCTGGCGCACCATGGGCGGGAGGCGGACCGCCAGCGGCTGAAGGACCTGGCGCCGCAGCTGCAGTTCGACGACCCGATCAACATCCAGTTCACCTCCGGCACCACCGGGCTGCCGAAGGGCGCGACGCTGACGCACCACAACATCCTGAACAACGGCTGGTTCATCGGTGAGGTGCTGCACTACACCGAGCAGGACAAGGTCTGCATCCCGGTGCCGATGTATCACTGCTTCGGCATGGTCATCGGCGTGCTGGCATGCCTGACGCATGGCGCGGCCATCGTGTTCCCGGGCGAGGGGTTCGATCCGCTGGCGACGCTGCAGACGGTGGCGGAGTATCGCTGCACCTCCTTGTACGGCGTGCCGACGATGTTCATCGCCGAGCTGGATCATCCGGACTTCGCGACGTTTGACCTGGCCAGCCTGCGCACCGGCGTGATGGCGGGCTCGCCGTGCCCGATCGAGGTGATGCGCCGCGCCATCCGCGACATGCACCTGACCGAGATGACAATCTGCTACGGCATGACCGAGACCAGCCCGGTCAGCACGCAGACCCGCATCGGCGATTCGCTCGACAAGCAGGTCGGCACGGTCGGCCGGCCGCACCCGCATGTCGAGATCAAGATCATCGACCCCGACGGCCGCATCGTGCCGCGCGGCGAGAAGGGCGAACTGTGCACCCGCGGCTACCTGGTGATGCAGGGCTACTGGGAGGATACCGAGAAGACGGCGGAAGCCATCGACGTCGCCGGCTGGATGCACACCGGCGACCTGGCGACGATGGACGCGGACGGCTACTGCGCCATCGTCGGGCGGATCAAGGACATGGTGATCCGCGGCGGCGAGAACATCTATCCGCGTGAGATCGAGGAGTTCCTCTACCGCCATCCCGCGATCCAGGACGTGCAGACGTTCGGCATCCCGGATGAGCGCTTCGGCGAGGAACTGTGCGCCTGGATCAAGCTGCGCCCCGGCGAGACGCTGACCGAGGAGGACGTCAAGGCGTACTGCCGCGAGCAGATCGCGCACTACAAGGTGCCGCGTTACGTCCGCTTCGTCGATGAGTTCCCGATGACGGTGACCGGGAAGATGCAGAAGTTCATCATGCGCCAGAAGATGATCGAGGAGCTGGGGTAGTGTTGGCCGCCGAAGATTTTGTCCCCATTCCCTGAGCTGTTGCAACGGGCGGTGGTGTCGTCCGGGGCGGGACACGGCAGCGGCGGAGCCTGGATTGGCGACCGATTTTTAACACGGAGAACGCCAAGGACCACAGAGGGCCACGAAGGGTGTGAACGAGTCAGCCGACGACGCGGCGCAGGCCGTTCGCCAGATACAAAACATAAACTGCTTCGGCTCTTGTTGGATTTCGGGGCCGTGGAACGCCTCACTCGACCACCCCGGAACCCGACAAGAGCCACTGCTTCAAGCAGGCCCGTCGATGCTGCGATGCGCCTTGATCGCCAACCCGGGGATGCGGTTCGTCCAATCCCGGGAAGCCAGCAAGGTCCGGTCTCCGTGGCGCTTCGTGATCCTCCGCTTTCTCCGTGTTGAAAATCAAGGAAGAATGCGCAGGCACGAACGGTTCCGGGAGAGGAACTGCCACCGCCCGTCCCGGCTTCAGCCCCCCAGTCTCCATCCCATACCGATGATGGCCAGGACAAAAGGCGAAGAGTCTTCTGCCACATCCGACGCGGCCGCCATGCGCCGCCAAACCTTTCTCCAACCGCCAGCTTTTCCTGACAGGCCCGGGGCCACACCCGGCCATGACGAGGATGCAACGGCCGCTGCCACGAGGTCCCTCTACGGACCCGCCTTGTCCTGGGCATGAGGCCTGGCCCCGCGGCAGGCTTTCCACCGCCGGCAAAGCGCCTTACCCTTCCGCCCGGGAAGGGAGGAAAGCATCATGCGCTGGGCTCGCATCGAACGGAACGGCTCACCGTCCTACGCGGTGGTCGAAGGCGACACGGTCATCCCGGTGCGCGGCTCGCCGTTCGACGCCTGGGAACGCACGCCCGAGCGGCTGAAACGCGACGCGGTGAAGCTGCTGGTGCCGGTGATCCCGCCCACATTCTACGCCGCCGGCATGAACTACCCCGAGCATGTGCGCGAGGTCGCCGAAAAAGTCGGCCAGGCGCCCAACCTGCCAACGCGCGCCGAGATCGGCTATCGCGCCAACAACGCCTTGATCGCGCACAACGAAACGATCGTGATCCCGGCTGACGCCACCGAGCAGGTGCAGTACGAAGGCGAGCTGGTCGTCGTCATCGGCCGGAAATGCAAGAACCTGACGCGGGAAAACGCCCTGTCGGCGGTGCTGGGCTACACCATCGGCAACGATGTCAGCGAGCGGACCTGGCAGAAGCAGGACCGCACGATGTGGCGGTCGAAGAACACCGACACGTTCAAGCCGATGGGCCCGTGGATCGAAACGAATGTGAAACTGGATGACCTGGTCACGCGCATCCGCCTGAACGGCGAGCCGATGATCGCGTTCGCCACCAACCACATGATCTTCGGCGTGGTGGATTACCTGGTGGCGATGACGACCCGGCTGACGCTGCATCCCGGCGACGTAATCTGGATGGGCACCGAAGGCGCCACCGCCAACATCAGGCACGGCGACCGGGTCGACATCGAAATAACCGGCATCGGCACGCTGAGCAATCCGGTGGTGCGCGAGGGGTTTGACCGCCCGCTGGGATAATTGCAGCAGATCCGTCGTTGCGCTATTGCGGGGGCGCCAGGCCCGCGGCGTTCGTTCCGTATCAAGAAGAAATCCTGCGCCCGCGACCGGGGACCGGCGCGGGCGACCGCCGGCGGTTCTATCTGTTACGCGCGGCGATGAATTCCCGTCCGGAAAGGCGATTTAAGGTAGAGCAATTCTCGCAAAAATCTACCCTCGATTGATCTGGCTTGTCTTCATCTGCTGATATTTGGTGGAATGCCGGAACCTGTCGTCATAGTTTTGGCGGGCACGCGTTTACTACCTTGAGGCTGTGGACATGATAGCATTTACCAGCTAGTCACTTGTCTGCGACATGATCTAGTTCAACTATATTTGACCTGCATTTAGTTCAATTCTATCTGAATAGATGTGCCACCATAGATGCGCCCCCCGGGCGGATGCTGTCCCGTTGGGAATATCGTTATATAATAATAGCGAACTTCGGCCGGCGGGGTCGCCCCGGCAGGCTCGCCGCGAAAATCAACCGGCCGGGCGCGTGGATAAGTCAGCGTGCGGACGAAGGCTTGAGCAGGGGAACATGGCACGAATGCTTCTGGCGAGACAGTCTCAATCCGGTTGGATCACTTGCTGCGTCGCACGTGGCTGTCATGCCGGCAAAACCCGCCTTCTTCCGGCGCCTGCAGCCGGCAAGCCCGGCGACCGCAGCTGATCGGCCGAACAACAGGCGACCGGGCATTGCATCTGAACAGGACGAATACTGCGAAGCAGACAAAACGACAGCAGGGCCGCGCCGTCAGGCCGGCATCCTGTGAAAGTCGTCTCGCCAGCAACAACACCGGCCCGGGCGGGCCGACGAGAGGGACTCAATGAGCGGTACCACGACGATCAGCACAGCGGCCTCAGCCGGACGGTTCCAGGTCTCAAACGGTCAGATTCTCGATCCCACGGGCGCTGTATACACCGCGAAGGGGATCGACATCGGCCCATCCGACATGGGCGCCGCAGACCAGGTGCTGGCCGACTTTCCCGGCATCAATTTCGTGCGGCTGATGGTCGATACTTATCAGCCGCCCAGTGCATACGCGGCGTTCGTCAACACGATGACCGCGCATGGCGTCGTGGTCGAGTTCGAAGACCATACCTCCAGCGACGGTTCGGACTCGGGCGGCGCCCGTGGTGTCGCGTTCACCGGGCAGCAGCTGACCAACGAACTGAACTGGTATTCGTCGATCGCGCAGGCCTATGCCTCCAATCCCTATGTCTGGTTCGGCACGGACAACGAGCCGCCAATCGCCGGACTGTCCCCCTGGGAGCAGGCAACCTACAACGCCATCAGAGGCACCGGGAACAGCAACCCGATCATGATGTCAGTGCCCGGCGGCGGCTATCCCGAGGCCCAGAGCATCTCGGACTATGGCATGAACCCAAGCGTCTATGCCCCGATGTCGAACGTCATCGTGGACGTCCACCTGTATGGCTGGAGTTCGAATTACGATCCAAACCAGCAGGCGGTGACCACGGCTTTGGATGATATGGTCAACTCAGCGCACACCATGACCACCGCCAACGGGCCCGCCCCGGTCATCCTCGGTGAGTATGGGCCGTCGACGGATGGCCTGACCGTTGATGCCAACAGCTCCCAGGTCATCCAGTTGGCGCAGAATTCCAGCAACGTCGCCGGCGCCGTCGCGTTCAGCTGGAGTCCGGGTGGCGCCGACAGCCTTACCGATTGGGCGGGCAACCTGACCGCCTATGGACAGGAGGTGGCGCAGTGGATCGCCGCCAGTTCCCAGCCCGCGGCGTCCGCCGCGCCGGCCCCGACTGGTGCGACGGTCAGCCAGGGCGATGTCTCGGCATACGCGCAGACAGGCAGCGACATGTCCCTCGTCGGCAGCGCGAGCGCCCCGGCTGCCGGAGCGGCCAGCGGTGCGGACGGCACCGTCTATACGCTTCCCGCCGCGGGCAGCGCGCCGGTGGGCTTCGCCGACAACGTCCTGAACGACGGGGCGACGCTGGATCTGACCAGCGCGCTTGCCGCGACCGACTGGAACGGCGCGGCCTCGACACTGGCCGATTATCTCACGGTGACGGACACGTCCTCGGGCGCGGTGGTCTCACTCGCAACGACCGCGGGCGGGGTGGGATCCGTCATCGCGACCATACCGGGCGCGACCGACCTGAACCTCGATACCCTGCTGGCGCATTCGATCACCTGATACGGGCGCGGAACGCGCCGCAACGGTGGGACGGGCGGCATGCAGCGGGCCGCCCGGGGTTGCGGCAGCGGGCGAGGTCTGTTGCCTCTCCGTCATGGCCGGGCATCCGGTCAGCGCGGCGGCAGCAGGCGCTTCTGCTGGAATACGGCGAACCACTTGCGGAACATCGCCTCGGTGTCCATCACCGTGTGAAAGCCCGCCTGCATGATCTTGATAGTCGAAACGATCGACGGCGGCCCGGGATCGGCGTGGCCGTAGCGCATCTGGTAGTCGGCGTATTCCAGCGACAGCCCGACGAAATCCCCAAGCCCGGGCGAGGCCAGCTCATGACGCTGCCGCGCCCGGTCCCAGTCGGCGCGGCCGAGCGATTGCAGCAGGAACGGCTCGTCCGGCCCTGTCCGCATCCCGACGGCGTCGGCAATCGCCGGCCACACGTTCGGCCAGGTGAAGACGTCGCCGTTGGTAACGTTGAAGACCTCGTCCTGCGCCGCCGCGGCCTCGCCAGCCCAGGCGATCGCGCGCGCCAGCAGATCCGCGTCCACCGCCTGGCTCACCCGCTCCGCCCCGCCCGGATACGGCAGGATCGGCCCGCGTTCACGCATCACCGCAGCGTACGCGCCCAGCGCCGGGATCAGGTTCATCGCCCCACCGATGGCCTCGCCGATGACCAGCACCGGGCGCAGGATGGTGAAGCGCCAGTCCCGGCCGTGCCGCGCCTCGCGCAGGTAGTCTTCCTGCTGCCAGTAGAAGTTCGGCTGCTGCCGCATCTCCGACCGGCCCTCGCGCGCCGGCACCGCCAGCGGCCGCACATGCACGCCGTAGGCCTTGGTCCCTTGCAGCAGCGTCACGTGCCGCAGCCCCGGCGCGGCGTGCAGCAGCGGCCCGAGCAGGTTGCGCAGCATGCGGTCGTTGGTAGCGATCTGCTGCGCGTTGCGCCAGCCCTCGACCAGCCCCGGCAGCTCGAACAGCGCGGCATAGACCAGGTGAGTGACCTCGCGCAGCGACGCGGCGGCATCCGCGCAGGCGGCGGCGTCGGCCATGTCGAGCGCCAGGTGCCGGGCCGAGGCAATCCCCGGCGGCCGGCGGGACAGGGCGATGACGCCGGTTTCCGGCTCGGCGGCAAAATGCTTCAGCGCGGCATGGCCAACCAGCCCGGTGGCGCCGGCGACCAGGACGGTTTTGCATGCCATGGCTTGCCCTCCTGCGGCCAGGATATCACCGGTCGCGGCGGCAACGCCAATCCGGCCGGCGTCCGGCCGCGGTGCCATCCGCGCTTCGACGGCAGGGGGAGGCTGGCCGGAGCATGCCAGGCCGTAGCGGGAACGGAACGGCCTTCAGGGCGCCGGGCGGTTGCGGATCACGTCGTGCACGAAGCTCAGCTTGGTCATCACCGCCGGCGAGATCACGAACGGGTACAGGTCGGGCTGGCCCATCGCCCGGTTCAGGCTGTTCATCGCAAAGGTCAGCGGCAGCCAGGCGTCGATGATCGTGGTCATGTCGGCGGTCTCGTAGGGATCGAGGTCGATCACCGCCTGCAACGTCTCGTCGCGGCTGATCCGCGGCTGCACCGTGATGCCGAAGGCGCTCGCCATTTCCAGCGTGTCGACGATGTGCAGGTAGTGCGCCCAGGTCTCGGCCCAGTCCTCCCATGGGTGGCTGCTGGCGTAGTGGCTGACGTAGTGCGCCTGCCAGTCCGCCGGCGGGCCGTTCTGGTAGTGGGCCTGCAGCGCCGCCGCATAGTCCCGGGTATCGTCGCCGAACAGCGCCCGGCAGTCCTCCAGCCGCCCGCCGTCGCGCACCAGCACGTCCCAGAAATAGTGCCCGACCTCGTGGCGAAAATGGCCGAGCAGGGAGCGGTACGGCTCGCCCATCTGGGTGCGGCGCTTTTCCCGCTCGGCGTCGTCAGCCTCGACCAGGGCGATGGTGACCAGGCCGTTGTCGTGGCCGGTCATCACCTTGGGCGCCGCGGCGTCCGGCGCGTCGGCCAGGAAGTCGAACGCCAGTCCGTGCACGGGGTCGTCGATGCGGTTGGCCAGCGGCAGCTTCAGGCGCAGCAGCGAGTAGAACAGATGGTGCTTGGCGCGTTCCAGCTTCTGCCAGCGCGCCAGGTTCAGCGGAACCGTCAGGTCGGGGATGGTGCGGTTGTGCCGGCAGGCCAGGCACAGCGTCGTCGTGCCGCCGGCGTCCAGCAGCCAGTTGCAGGCGTCATGCCCGGCATTGTCGCACAGCCGCGCCGGTTGGTCGGGCGCGGCGAGGGCGTGGAACTGCGCGCCGTCCGGCTGCAGCGCCGAGATCGTCATGGCGCGGGAGAGGTAGCCCAGTTGCAGGCCGCAGGATTCACAGCGGGTGTTCTCGAAATACAGCACCTGGCCGCAGTTCTGGCACTTGAACAGCTTCATGCCGGGGTCCTTTTCGGCGGGGGAGAGCGGAGAGTAGCGCGTGGGAACGCCGAGGTCGTTGCGCCCGTTGCATCGCCGAAGGGATTCCCCCGTTCACATCATCGCAGGCTGGTGAACGTCGATGGCTGGCGTGGCGACCGTCTTTCTATCGTCATGGCCGGGCGTGTCCCTACTGGATACGCAGATCTTGGAAACGGTCCGTCGCGGCCGTGACCCATGCCGTCACGGCCGGTGCGGGTTTCACCGGCAGCAATCAAGCGAACACGGAGTTTCACGGGGTTCGCATGGAGTTCCGCGGAGAAAGGGAATACGGCGCTTCGCGCGAAGCGCATGACATCATCGGATGCCGCCAAGGGGGGCGACCATGTTGCGGGTGCCCCGGAAGACTCTGCGGAACTCCGTGCCAACCCCGTGGAACTCTGTGTTCGCTTGATTGCGGAGACAAATCCACCCCCACCCCATCCCGGTGGGCACGATGCCCCACGCCCGATATGCGGGTCGTGCCACGGCGATGTGGTCCGGCGCATCCTCGGCCGTTAGCTTGCCAGGCAAACGCGGGGCCGCGACGGCGGCAATGTTCCCGGGCATTGGCGAGCGCTTGCTTCTGCGATTGTTTCCAGGATGTGTGCATGCGGCAGGGCGTGTCCCGGCCATGACGGTGAGAGAACGGCCACGGCGCCAAATCCTTCTCCGGCCGTCGTCTTATCCTGATGCGTCCGGGGACACGCCCGGCCATGACGATGAGGGAGAAGACCTTGCTCCGCCGGACGCCCTGTCCTGATACGCATGGGGTGTGTCCTGGCCATGGCGGAGGGGCAACAAGCCTCTGGCCCGCTTTCCGCCGTCGGGGTGCCGGGCACCGCCCGTGCGCCCGGGACGCTACGCCGGCGGCCGCCAGGCCCCCCGCGCCGGCACCGGCAGGCCGAGGTTCTCCCGCAGCGTGGCGCCGGTGTACTCCGTCCGGTACAGCCCGCGCCGCTGCAGCTCCGGCACCACGAATCGCACAAAATCCTCGAAGCTGCCCGGCATGTGCGTGCCCGCCACCACGAACCCGTCGCACGCCCGCTCGACGAACCACTGCTCCAGCCGATCGGCCACGTCCTTGCCGGAACCGACGACGGCCTCGCGCGGGCGGCCACGGCGGGTGATCTCCAGGAAGTCGCGCACCGTCGGGTTATGGCCGGTGTGGCGCATCACCCGGTCGCGCATGGCCTGCATCCCGGACATCCCCTGCAGTTCCTCGGCGGTGAACGCCTCATCCAGGCCTTTCGCCTTGAAATCGAAGTTCAGCGCCTCGGACAGCAGGGACAGGCCATCGACCTCCTTGTACAGCGAGTCGATCAGCGCCATCTTGTCCTCGGCCTCGGCACGGGTTTCGGCGACCACCGGATAGGCGATGGTATTGATGCTCATCATGTCGGGATCGCGGCCCAGCCGCGCCACCTCGGCCTTGAGGTCCGCGTATTGCCGCTTGCCGGCGGCGAGATCCTCATGGCCGACGAACACCGTCTCGGCCCAGCGTGCCGCGAACGTCTTGCCGCGCGCGCTGGAGCCGGCCTGGATGATCACCGGATGCCCTTGCGGCGACCGCGGCACGGTGAACGTCCCCGATGAACTCAGGAATCTTCCCTTGTACTCCAACCGGTGCACCTTGTCCGGATCGGCGAACAGGCCGGTCTGCTTGTCCACCACCAGGGCGCCGTCCTCCCAGCCGTCCCAGCAGCCCAGCACGATCTCCATGAACTCGTCGGCGCGGTCGTAGCGCAGGTCGTGGTCCATGTGGACCTCGCGCCCCATGTTGCGCGCCTCGGCGTCGTTGACCGACGTCACCACGTTCCACGCCGCGCGTCCGCCCAGCATGTGGTCCACCGTCTGGAACCGGCGGGCGACGTCGAACGGCTCGTAGTAGGTCGTCGAGGCGGTGGAACCAAGGCCGAGATGCCGCGTGCCGAACCCCATCGCCATCAGTGTCACGACCGGGTCGATCTTGACCACCCGCACGCCGTTCGCGACCACCTCGGCCGGGTTACCGCCGTAGATGTCGGGCATCGCCAGGCGGTCGTCGAAAAAGGCAAGCTGGAACTTGCCTGCCTCCAGCACCCGGCCAATGGCCTGGTAATACGCCGCCGAGGTGAAGTCGGACCGGGCATCGGGATGCCGCCAGGCGCTCGCCAGCGTGGTGCAGTTCTGCGCCTGCAGGAACCCGACCATGATCATCTGCCGCATCGTTGCGCTCCGCTGCTGCCTGGACGCGCCGGAACCCTCCGGCCGCGCCGAGCGTAGAGCGTCCGGCGGTGCGTGCAAGCCGCGGCGGCCCGGCAGGCGGCGGCGAAGTCACGGATGCCGATTGGTGGAAAGCGACACACGAAGTTGATGAGAAATAGAAACAGCCAGGATTACAAAAGCAGGGCTGACAAGGTCTGGTTCTGGGGCCGTGCTTCATGATTCAGTGTCGGGAAATTCAGGCAGATGATTTCGAGAATGTCGTCGCGTTGCTGAACGAGGGCTTCGGCCCGAGGAATTACCGTGTCGACGCCCTGCAGCGACTGGCCGATCACCGGACGCCGCCGGGGTTGCCGAAATACGGGTATGTCCTGAAACAGGATCAGACACTTGTCGGTGTCGTGCTGCTGATTTTCACTGAGATTCACATTGGCGGGCGCAGCCATATTCGTTGCAATGTTTCAAGCTGGTATGTCAGGCCCGCCTTTCGTGCCTACGCGTCGCTCCTCGCCATGCAGGCGTCGCGACACAGGAATGTCATCTTCTTCAACGTGACGCCGGCGCCGCATACCTGGCCGACGCTGGAAGCGCTTGGGTTCACGCGGTTCGCCGCCGGCTACATGGTCGCTGTTCCACTGCTTGGCCCCGCCGCCGTCCGGGCGCATGTCGGAAAACTTCCGCCGGTGATCCATCCCGACCGGGATCTCGATCAGGCCGAGATTGACCTGCTTCAACAACACCAGCAGTACGGCTGTCTCAGCCTGATCTGTGAGGCTGACGGCCAGCGGTTTCCGTTCGTCTTCAAATTGACACGGCGCCACGGGGGGATTCGCCTCGCGCTGTTGGTTTATTGCCGCGATAGCGAAACATTCGTGCGCTTTGCCCGGCCGATCGGCTGGTTTCTCCTGCGGCGCGGCTGCCTGCTGGTCAAGCTCGACAGCAACGGTCCGGTGCCGGGCCTCGTCGGCCGTTATGTCGATGGACGGCCGAAGTACCGCAAGGGTGGCGATCAGGTTCATCTCGGCGACGTGGCCTATTCCGAGGAGGCGATGTTCCAGTACCTCGGGTAGGTCGCCCGGTGGCAACGGCAGGGTTGCGATCATGCGGTTGTGGGCCGGCCTGTGCCGATCGGCGGTCCGTCGGCGGAGAACCGCGGATTGGTTGAGACGTGCAGGCGGCCTTTGGGCCCCCGTCAGGGGATGGCCGCGTCGTTGGGCTTGGGGCGCCGTCCTTTCGCCGTGACGCCCGCGAAGGCGGACCCTCCACGCCTTTGCCGCGATCAGCACCGCAAGGCGTGGATGCTGGCCGGGACACGCCCGGCCATGACGATGGGGCGATGACCCTGCGGAACCGTATTTTCAAAGCAGGGCGAGAGAAAACCAGTCAAAGGGCGCCTCGACCAGCAGAACTCCGTGTTCCACTCACCGCCCAAGCCTGTAGAACTCGTCGTTCGGACGCATGTTGGTGACGTTGGCTATGCGGTTCGACATCGCGAAGAACGCGGCGATGGCGGCGATGTCCCAGGCGTCCTCGGCATCGAACCCGTGCCCGGCCAGCGTGGCGATGTCATCGTCGCCGACGGCGTAGGCGTGATTGCAGACCTTCAGCGCGAAATCCAGCATCGCCTTCTGCCGCGGCGTGATGTCGGCCTTGCGGTAGTTCGCGGCGACCTGATCGGCGATCAGCGGATTCTTCGCCCGGATGCGCAGAATCGCGCCGTGGGCGATGACGCAGTACTGGCACTGGTTCGCACTGCTGGTCGCCACCACGATCATTTCCCGCTCGGCCTTGCTCAGGTTGCCCGGCTTGTCCATCAGGGCGTCGTGGTAGGCGAAGAAGGCGCGGAACTCCTCCGGCCGGTGCGCCAGCACCAGGAAGACATTCGGAATGAAACCGGATTTCTCCTGCACGGCGAGCAGCCGCGCGCGCACGTCGCCCGGCAGGTCCGCCAGCGCGGGAACGGGAAAGCGGCTGATGGCAGGCTGGGGCGAAACCGTCATGGATCAGCTCTCCGGTTGAAACGACGTTGTGGCACAGGTCATGGCGGACGTGGAGGCCGCCCGCTTCTAGGCCGCATCCTCCAGGATGTTCTCGATCGCCCGCTCCAGGTGCCGCAGCGAGTGGCACACCGTCACCAGGCTGCAGTAGGGCGCGTAGCGGTACATGTCCGAGTCCCCGGTCCCCCAGGCCGAACGATATTCCGGGTTCAGCCAGATGATCCGTTTCGACCGCTGCGACAGCCGCGCCATCACGTCGGTCCGCGGATCGGTGCGGTTGCCGCGCGCATCGCCCAGGATGATCACCGTCGTCTTGTTGGTGACGTGCCGCATCCAGCCGTCCTCGAAATCAGCCAGCGAATTGCCGTAGTTCGACGAGCCGTAGCCGATCATCGCCATGATATGGGTGATGGCGTCCTCGACCGGGTGTTTCTCCAGGATGTCGGAGACCTCGACCAGCGACCCGGCGAAGGCGAACGAGCGGATGTCCGACAGCGCCTCGTTCAGCGCGTACAGGAACATCAGCAGGAACTGCGCCATCGCCGCGACCGAGCCGGAGACGTCGCACAGCACCATCAGCCGCGGCTTCTCGATGCGCTTCTGTTTCCAGACCGTGATGAACGGAATCCCGCCCCAGCCCATGTTCCGCCGCAGCGTCCGCCTGGTGTCCAACTGCCCGCGCAGGCGCCGCCGCCTTGTCTTCGCATAGCGGGCGGCGAGCTTCTTCGCCATCTGCCGCACCAGCACGCGCATCCGCTCCAGGTCGCGCCGCTCGACGTTCGACAGCCGCGCCGATTTCAGCATTTCCTCGCGGAACTTTTCGGTGTCGCCCTTGGCGTACAGCAGCAGGTTGCGCTCGACGAAGTCGCGCACCGCGTCGCGCAGCGCCTCGAGCTTGCCTTCCAGGAACTGCGCGCGCCCCAGCCCCTCGGGCGTGCCGGACTGGCGCATTGCCTCCATGCCGCGTTCCAGCGCGCGCAGGCCCATGCGGTCGAGGATGCGGCGCGCGTACAGGTTCTTCTGGGTGAAGAAGCGGATGGTCTCGATGCCGGCTTCCCGCGCCGCCTGCTCCATCGCGGTCGCCAGGGCGGCGCGGTCGTCGCTGGCCAGTAACGACCCCAGCGACTGCCCGCCCTGGCCGCCCATGCCGTCGCCGCCGAGCGCATCGGATGGTTCGGCCGATTCGTCCTGCTCCGGCGCCGGGGTTTCCGGCTCGTCCCCCTTGCCGGCGAACTCGTTGCGCTGGAAGAAAAGCTCGAACGTCTCGTCGTACAGCGTCTTCTCGTCCGGCGTCTTGGCCAGCACCAGGCCGAGCGTGTCCTTCAGCACCGCCCGGTCGTCGAAGCCGACGAGCTCCACCGCCCGGGCGGCGTCGATCCCCTCGGCGGCGGAAACCCGCAGCCCGGCGCCGCGGGCGACTTGCAGAAAGCGGCGCAGCGGCTCGCTGGCGGGTGCGGCGTCGGACGTGGATGCGGCCTCGGACATGGATCAGGCGCCCATCTGCGTCGAAACAGCGTCGGCAAACGATGGCCTGCCTCTCCCGTCATGCCGGCCGCAGGGCCGCCATCCACGCCTTGCGGTGCTGATATCAGTGGAAGACGTGGATGCCGGGCCTGCGCCCGGCATGACGGGATGACAACGACGGCCGGCATACCGCGCTGTTGTGGCGCCCATGGGATCAGCCCCCCGCCTCGCGCGCCTTCTGCGTCAGCCCGGCCAGTTGCTTGCCGGCGGCTTCCACGTCCACCTCGAACTTCAGCAGCACGTTCAGCGTGTCGCGCACCACGTCCACGTCCAGCACCGCGGTGTGCAGCAGCATCATCACCCGCGCCCAGTCGATTGTCTCGCTGACCGAGGGCACCTTCTTCAGGTCCATCGTGCGCAACTGCTGCACGAAGCTGACCAGTTGCTTCATCAGCCGCGCGTCGATCCCCGGCACGCGGGAGGCGATGATGCGCGCCTCCAGCTTCTCGTCCGGGAAGCCGATGTGCAGGTGCAGGCAGCGCCGCTTCAGCGCGTCCCCCAGGTCGCGCGTGCTGTTCGAGGTCAGCAGCACAATCGGCGGCACCTTGGCCGTTACGGTGCCGATCTCGGGGATGGTGACCTGGTAGTCGGAGAGGATTTCCAGCAGGAACGCCTCGAATTCCTGGTCGGATTTGTCGATCTCGTCGATCAGCAGCACCGCGCCGCCGGGCGCCTCCAGCGAGCGCAGCAGGGGCCGCGGCTCGAGGAACTGGTGTGAAAAGAAAACATCCCCGAAGGTGTGCAGCCGGTCGAGCGCGTGCGTGAGGGTGGCGGCGTCGCCGATGACCGAATTGATTTTGTCCTTCAGGATCTGGGTGTAGAGCAGTTGCTTGCCGTACTTCCATTCGTACAGCGCCTTGGACTCGTCCAGCCCCTCGTAGCACTGCATGCGGATCAGCGGCAGCCGCAGCCAGGTCGCGACCGACTTCGCCAGCTCGGTCTTGCCGACCCCCGCCGGTCCTTCCACCAGGATCGGCTTCTGCAGGTGGTACGCCATGAAAACCGCGGTGCAGATCTGCCGGTTGGCGATATAGCCAGCCTCGCCCAGGCCGCTTTCGACAGCGTCGATCGATGCCAGGGGGGTGTCCCCCGGCAGCAGCGAGTCATTCACATGCGGCTCCAGCTACTGTTCAGTAACCCGATCGCATTGCAGCGGGGGAATGTCAAACCGCGGGGTGTCGCCGGCTGGCTACTCCCGCGCAGGGGCCACGGCAAACCGCGGGCGGGCCAAGACAGGCCGGCTGCGTTCGCGCCACCGCGACCGCAGGTCGCCCAATTCCTTCTCTGCGAACTCTGCGCCCCGCTCTGCGCACTCTGCGTTGCAAAAAGCGGTGACCGGGGCGCCACCGGCGTTTACGGTTGGGCGACTCACTGGAAACGCAGATCTTTGTGGCACCACCGCATTTTTTAAACGCAGAGCGCACGGAGCGGGGCGCAGAGCACGCGGAGAAGAATTTGTTGCCCCCTGCGGTCGCGATGGCTGTGCGATGATCACCGTGCCTTGTTTATCATGGCAAAGATAATGACGATCGGATCCGTAAGTTAGCGGCATCCGTTGCCATAACGTCATGCCGGGCCTTCGCCTGGCATGACGAAAGGGCAACGACCGTGCCGCCGGCACCTGCCAGCGCCGCTCGGCTACCCCCGCCCCGCCGCCAGCGCCGCCTCGATACGCGCGGCCAGGGCCTGGGCAGAGACCGGCTTGCGCACCAGGGTGAAGGCATCGCCGGCCTTCATCGCCGCACGCTCGCCGACATAGCCGGTCAGCAGGAAGCACGGCAGCCGCGCGCGGATCGTGCGCGCCCGCTCGATCGTCGTCAGGCCGTTCATGTCCGGCATCGACAGGTCGCTGACCAGCGCATCGACCACCTCGGCCGCCTCCAGCAGGGCAATCGCCTCGGCGCCGCCGGATGCCACCAGCATCCGGAAGCCGAGATCCTCAAGCTGGGCTGCCAGCGTCTCACGGACCATGTCGTCGTCATCGACCAGAAGAACACGCACCGGGCCGTTGAGCGGGGCCTTCCGATCATCTGCCCTGCCGGCCACGGCTGTGGTGGCATCCATGGTCTGGCGCAGCCACAGCGTGACCGTCGTCCCCTGGCCGGCAGTGCTGCTGATCGCCATTGCCCCGCCTGACTGATCGGTGAAGGCCTTGGCCATGGCCAGCCCAAGGCCTGTGCCCTCTCCCAGCGGCTTGGTGGTGAAGAACGCCTCGGTCGCCTGTGCCAAGGTTGCCGCATCCATGCCAGTGCCGGTGTCGATGACGCTGAGACGCACATAGGCCCCAGGCTTCAGCCCGGCGGGATGCGGGCCATCGGCGGCGACCTGTTCGGCGGCGGCCGACAGCGTCAGAACGCCGCCGTCCGGCATGGCATCGCGGGCGTTGGTGCCGAGGTTGAGCAGCGCCGCCTCCAGCTGCCCGCGATCGGCGAAAATCGACGGAACCTCGGGTGAAACGATGCTCCGGACGACGATGGTGGTGCCCAGGGTATGAGCCAGCACCTCACGGATATTGTTGAGCAGTTCGGCGGTGGGCAGCGGCTCGGCATGGAGTTCGCCGCGGCGGGCGAAGGCCAGCAGGCGCTTCGTGATCGAGCCGCCGCGGCCGGTGGCGTCGATCGCCATCCGCGCCAGCCGTCTGGTCCGCTCGAGATCCTCCGGCCGCCGCTCGATCAGCGTGGCGGCGCCCTCGACCGCCTGCAGGATGTTGTTGAAGTCGTGGGCGATGCCGCTGGCAAGCTGGCCGAGCGCCTGCACCTTCTGCGCCTGCACGAGTTGGGCGGCCAGGTTGCGCTGCTCGGTGATGTCGCGCCCTTCGGGGATGATCCCGGTGATCTCGCCCGTCGCCACATCCCGCACTGGCTTGAGCGAGAAATCGACCCAGATCTCGCGTCCGTCGGCGCCGATGTGCGTCACCTCGCGGCGAATGACGGCGCCCCGGGCAGCCTGGGTGATCTCCTGGCGCAGCCGCTCGCGCTCGCTCTCCGGCCACCAGCCGGTTTCCCAGAATGGACGGCCGATGGCGTCCTTGCGCGAGAGCCCGGCAACCTCCAGGGCTGTGCGGTTCGCTTCCAGCAGCGTCCCATCCGGCGCGAGCAGGCCGATGAACTGGAACTGTGATTCGAAGATCGCGCGGAACCGTGCCTCGGCCTCGGCCAGCGCCGCTGTGCGCTCGGCCACTCGCCGCTCCAGTTCCGCCGCGCGGGACGCCTGTGCCTCACGGGCGGCAACAAGCTCGGTGATGTCCTGTTGCGCGCTGATCGCGCGCCGCGGCTTGCCATCCTTCCCCAGAAATATCTCGGTGCGCAGGCTCACCCATCGCTCGGCGCCGTCGGGACGGCGAATGCGGAACTCGGTGGCGTACGTGCCCCCCATCCGGTAGACGCGGTCAGCTTCCTGCTTCATCCGGGCGCAGTCGTCCGGGTGAACGAGCGCGAGAAATTCCGCCGCTGCGAGCCGGGTCTGACCGGATGACAGGCCATAGAGTTTCACGAACTCCTCCGAAACGACGGTCTGCCCGTCGGGCAGTGTCCTGTCGGTGGCGCCTATACCGCCAATTGTCTGCGCCAGGCGCAGTCGGGCCTCGTTGTCATGCAGGGCTGTCTCCGCATGCCGCCTGTCGGTTATGTCGGTGACGTTCTCCATGATCGTGAGCCTGCCGTCAGCCTCGCGTCGTACCGCCTTGTGGGAGAAAACGATCACCTCGGTGCCATCCTGCCTGCGGTGGTGCAGCTCGCCGCGCCAGCTGCCGTCCCGCAGCAGGGCGGCCCTGATGTCGTCGAGCGGCGCCGGGAAAACCGTCTTCAGCAGCGCGTGCGAGGATTGTCCGATGATCTGTTCCGCCGTCCAACCGAACAGGTCACGGCAGCCCTCGGACCAGAAGCGGATGGTGCCGTCGAAGTCGCGCAGCATGATGACGGCCCCGTCCATCATGTCGAGCAGTCGCTGCCGCTCGGCCAGCAGGGCCTCGCGCTTCGCGGCGGTCGCCAGGGTCAGCAGCCAGGCGCACGCGGCGCCACCCAGCGCGATGCCGCCCGCCGCGACTGCGAGCAGCCCGCCCAGGATCGACTGCGATACGCTGTGGGTCCGCGCCAGCTCGGCTTGCCGCGCCTGAAGCAACCGCTGCTCCGCGGCGGTCATCTCCGCAATCCTGCCATGGATGGCGTCCATCAGGTGCAGTCCCTGATCCGTATTGACGACGGCGAGCGCGCCGGTCCTGTCACCTTTCTCTGCCAGCTCGATTGTATGCGCGAGTTCCGCCTGCCTGCTTCGCAGCAGGTCCTGCAGGGCCAGGAGGCGTTGCTGCTGGCGCGGATTGTCGGCGGTGAGATCACGGACCCGGGAAAAGTTGCGCCAAACCGTTTCGATGGCACGGTCATAGGGGACAAGGTAGGCCGTCTTGCCGGTCAGCAGGAAGCCGCGCTGATTTGTTTCGATCTCGTCCGCGCCGGTCACGATGCCGTTCAGGCCGGCGACAACCTCCTGGCAATGAACCGCCCAGGCCGCGGCGGCATCGTCACTCTGCGCCCGATCCAGGATGACCCGGTGAGCGCCAAACATGATCGCCACGACCATCAGCAGGATCGTGGCGAGCATCCAGATGGCGCGCTGGCGGCTCAGACGATGGGGGGCGGCGCCGGCCGGCAGCCCTTGCATGGGGGGATCAGAGGTGATGACGCTTTTGGAAGGCAGGATCTCAGTCACGCCTTTTTCCACATTCGAAATGGTAGCCGGGATTCCTGGGATCCCGCATTCCCTCGCAGAATGATGAGCGCCATGACGCACACGGTGCGTGTGGCGTAGAACAATATCCGCTCGGAACAGGAATCCTGATGGTGATCGCTTGTTCTTATAAATGCGGACTCAAGATCATGTCGAATGAATTTATTTGTAGGCTTATGAAAAATCCAGTCAGAATGGGAGGCTTTAAGATAGTGCAAACACCGTTCCGCATTGGCTGGCGGCGAGATTCAACGGCCATGCGCGAATATTTAATAAGTGAGTCGGAACGAGCGCGTTGTCTTATCTGTCCGTATTACCAACGAACTGCCGGCGATTTTACACGCGATCAGGGCAAACGCTTGACGTCTTTGCCGCACGCCTGGTTTAGCCCATCATGGCGACCGAAGGGCCGCCATCCACGTCTTGCGGTGCTGGTATCGGCAGAAGGCGTGGATGGTGGGCCTGCGCCCCATTGGCGTTGAAACAGGGCTGGCTGTTGCCTCCTCGTCATGGCCCGGCTTGTCCGGGCCACCTGTCGCGGCACAGTGCTGGAATAGGTGGCCCGGACAAGCCGGGCCATGACGGAATGGCAAGCATCGTGCCGCCGCCACGCTATTTTAACGCCAATGGGGCCTGCGCCCACCATGACGGGGAGGCGCCGGCCTTGCCCATTTTCATCCGTCGTGGTGCCCGCGGGCGGGCTGGGGGACTGCTATCGAATCATGCCGATTTCGCTCTACCCCGGCCCCGCCGCCAGCGCCGCCTCGATGCGCGCCGCCAGGGCCTGGGCGGAAACCGGTTTGCGCACCAGGGTGAAGCTGTCTTCCGCCTCCAGCGCCGCGCGTTCGCCGACATAGCCGGTCAGCAGGAAGCACGGCAGCCGCGAGCGCATCGTCCGTGCCCGCTCGATCGTCGTCACGCCGTTCATGTCCGGCATCGACAGGTCGCTGACCAGCGCATCGACCACCTCGCCCGCCTCCAGCAGGGCGAGCGCCTCGGCGCCGCCGGACGCCACCAGCATGGTGAAGCCGAGTTCCTCCAGCTGCGCCGCCATGGTTTCGCGCACCATGTCGTCATCGTCGACCAGCAGGACCCGCGCCGAGGCATCCAGGCCTCCCGTCCGGCCGGGCTTCTCGCCGGGGGACGGCACCACGGTGTCCCCGGCCTGGCGCAGCCACAGCGTCACCGTCGTCCCGGCGCCGGGGGCGCTGTCGATCGCCATCGCCCCGCCGGACTGCTCGGCGAACGCCTTGACCATCGGCAGCCCTAGGCCGGTGCCCTGGCCGGCGGCCTTGGTGGTGAAGAACGGCTCGGTCGCCTGCGCCAGGGTCGCCGCATCCATGCCGTCCCCGGTGTCGGCGGCGCTGAGCCGGACATAGTTCCCCGGCGCCAGCCCGGCCGGGTGCGGCGCGCCGGCGGCGACGGTCTCGACCGCGGCCGCCAGGGTCAGCGTGCCGCCATGCGGCATGGCATCCCGTGCGTTGGTCCCCAGATTGACCAGCACCGTCTCCAGCTGCCCGCGATCGGCCACCACCGGCGGCACGTCCGGCGGCACCACGCAGCGGACGGTGATCACGGTGCCAAGGGTGTGGGCGAGCACCTCGCGTACGTCGCCGAGCAGCGCCGCGGTGGACAGGACCTCGGTGCGCAGCTCGCCCTTGCGCGCGAAGGACAGCAGGCGCCGGGTGATCGAGGCCCCGCGGGACGTGGCCTCGATCGCCAGGCGGGCCAGGCGGCGCGACTTGTCGATATCCTCGGGCCGCCGCTCGATCAGCGTGGCGGCGCCCTCGACGGCCTGCAGGATGTTGTTGAAATCGTGCGCGATGCCGCCCGCCAACTGGCCGAGCGCCTGCACCTTCTGCGCCTGCGCCAGCTGCGACGACAGGCTGCGGCGCTCGGTGATGTCGCGGCCCTCGGGGATGATCCACACCACCCGGCCCGCCGCGTCGCGCACCGGCTTCAGCGAGAAGTCGATCCACAGGCCGTGCCCGCCGGCGTCGACGATCCTGACCTCGCGGCGGATCAACGTGCCGGCGGCGGCCTCGGAAACGTCCTGGCGCAGCCGGGCGCGCTCGGTGTCCGGCCACTCGGCCCCGTCCCAGAAGCGGCGGCCGGCGAACTGCCCGGGCGCCAGGCCGGTGATTTCGCAGGCGGTCTGGTTGGCTTCCAGCACGGTGCCGTCGGGGTCGAGCAGGCCGATCATCTGGAACTGGGAGTCGAAGATGGCGCGGAAACGGGCCTCGGCTTCCGCCAGCGCGGCGGTGCGCTCGGCCACCAGACGCTCCAGCTCCGCCGCGCGGGAGGCCTGTTCCTCGCGGGCCCGGACGATTTCGGTAATGTCACGATGCGCGCTGACGACGCGTCCCGGCGTGCCGTCCGCGTGCGGGAACGTTTCGACCCGCATGGCGATCCAGTGGACGGCGCCGTTCGGGCGGCGGATGCGGAATTCCGTCGCTAGGCTGCCGCCCTGCGCGAACAGCGCGCCGGTTTCGGACCGCAGCCGGTCCTCGTCGTCCGGATGCACCAGGGCGGCCCATTCCTGAACGGAAATATGCGTCTGCCCGGGCGGCAGGCCGTAGAGGCGGGCGTACTCCGGCGAGACCAGGGCGGCGTCAGCCGGCGAGCGCTGGTCGGTGTAGGCGACGCCGCCCACCGCCTGGACCAGCCGCAGCCGGGCCTCGTTGATGCGCAGCGCGGCTTCGGCCCGCCGCAGGTCGGTGATGTCGGTGACGTTTTCCATGACCAGGTTGCGGCCGTCGGGTTCGCGCCGCATTGCCTTGTGGGCGATGACGGTCACCTCGGCGCCGTCCTGCCTGCGGTGGCGCAGTTCGCCGCTCCAGTGCCCGTCCTGCAACAGGGCGGCCTCGATCTCGGCCAACGGCACCGGGAATACGGTCTGCAGCAGAGCGTGCGACGACTGCCCAACGGCAGTTCCGGCCGTGTAGCCGTACAGCGCCTGGCAGCCGGCGGACCAGAAGCGGATCGTGCCGTTCAGGTCGCGCACCATGATCGCCGCCAGGTCCATCATCGCCAGCAGCCGCCGCCGATCGGCCGCGGCCGCGGCGTCCTTCCGAGCGGTGACCGCGGAGAGCAGCCAGGCGACGGTCGCAGCGCCCAGTGCCATGCCGCCGGCCGCGGCGGCGAGCAGGCCGGCCAGAAGATAGCCCGACCAGTGCTGCGACCGCTGCCGCTCGGCGCGGTGCTGCTGGAGGACCTGCTGCTCATCCGCGACCATGCCGGCGACCGTGGCGCGGATGGCATCCATCAGGTGCTGGCCCTCGTCGGTGTTGACGACGGCGACGGCGCCGGCCCGGTCGCCCGCCTGCGCCAGGTCAATCGTATGGGACTGCACCGCCTGCCTGTTGTAGAGCAGGGTTTCCAGCGCCCGCAGGCGATCCTGCCGGCGCGGATTGCCGGCAACCAGGTCGCGTGCCCTCGCGGCAGCGCGCCGGGTGGCCGCGATGCCGTGGTGGTAGGGGCCGAGGTAGGCCGGCTTGCCGGTCAGCAGGAAGCCGCGCTGCCCGGTTTCCGCGTCATCCGCGCCGATGAGCAGGTCGCCCAGGGTCGCGATCAATGCCTGGGCATGGTCGGACTGGGCAACGGCCTCGTTGGCGCTGCGCTCCCGGTCGCGGATCACGTGGCGGGCGCCGAGCCCCATTGCCATGACCAGCACGGCGATCGCGGCGACCCCCCATGTGGCGCGGCGGCGGAGCGAGAAGATTTTGAGCGGCCCGGGCGGCTCTGGCTGGCTGTCCGCATGCGTCATGACGAGGCGGCGCATTCCCTCGTCGGCCCGCCGCCGCTGCCTTGCCTGCCGCGGTGACGGGTGGCGATTATACCATCTCGCAACGTAATAAATGCCTCAATGACGGGGTCGGCCAATCGCGATTCGGGCGAATGTTCCTGGCTGAATTCACTGTTCGTCCGGCTTATAGGCGGGGGCGCGCGGCGTTGTCGACAGAATTGCCGCGCATGAACGTGAAAAATTCCACGCTGTGATCCCGTGATCAACTGCAACGAGCGGGAGCATCGCTCAGCGGCGGCAGGGGCCGCGCCGGTTCATTTCTTATAAGTACCGTCCTTCGCGATTTCGTCGCCGGCCAGCATCAGATGGAGCGGGGCAGGCTGCCGCTTCCTGCCATGGCGGCCACCCGGACATGGCCCGGGCAGCCACCCTGACGACAGGGCCGTCGCGCCGGCTGTCCGCTTGTCCTGCGGATCCGGCACTTGTCGTCCTGGATCGGACGGCACGGCGGAGACGGGACGCTGCGCTGCCATGCCTCGGGGGGCATCGTGGCGCGGGGGCAACGGGGGGCATTGAGCAGCCCGCTTTGTGCTGGGGCCCGCCAGGGCGTACGCGCCTCTCGAAACTGCTCCACAATTCAATGTGTTGGCGAAGGCCAAGGACGTTCGTTATCCGTCATGGTCCGGCTTGTCCGGGTGACCTGCCGCGGCACGGGGGCTGCAATCCTCGGCGTGAGCCATGCCTCCCGTTGCCCGGTGTTGGCTTATTGTTGTTCCGATACAGAGTGCGCATGCGCCCTGGGGGAATCCGGAGCCATGGGCGATGTCGATATTGCGATGGCTTCGGCCGGAGGGGTAGCTTTCATGCTGGCCGGACGCGGTGACGTTTTCGTTGCACGTCTATGGCAATCATCCGGATGCCCTGGCCTTGATGCCCACGGCCCGGCGGCCATCGCGACCATGGGCCATCCGAATCCCTTCTCTGCGGACTCTGCGCCCCACTCTGCGCACTCTGCGTTGCAAAAAGCGGTGGCCGGGGCGCCACCGGCGTGTGGGGTTGGGCGACTCACTGGAAACGCAGATCTTTGTGGCACGACCGCATTTTTAAAACGCAGAGCGCGCAGAGTGGGGCGCAGAGCACGCAGAGAAGAATTTGTTGCGATCTGCGATCGCGGTGGCTCAATGGCGATCGGCATTGCCCATGTCAACCGGACGTCGCCTGCCGGGAGGGGCGTCATTGCCCGCAAGCCGGAACAGGCCCGGCGGGCCAGGATCGTCGCCTTCGCCGCACCCGGCGTTCAGGTCGATGCAGGCCAACGCAATAGCGCTCACGCAGCTTGTCCCGGGCCGGTTGACAACGGACCGGCAACGACAGCCCGTCCCGGCCCCGAGGGGCAACCTCCGGCCTGCCTACAACTCGATGATGCCGCCGCGCAGCCCTTTCGTTACGGCCTCGGCGCGGCTGGTCGCGTCCAGCTTGGCGAACAGTGCTTCCACATGAAACTTTATCGTGTGCACCGAGATCCCCAGCCGCCGCGCCATCGCCTTGTTGCTGAGGCCCTCGCCGATCAGGCCGAGGATCTCGCGCTCCCGCGGCGTCAGCAGGGGCGCATCCTCGATCGGCGCGAAGCCGCGCGTCTCCGGCATCCCGGCGGCGCGCACCAGCAGCCCGGCCGCCACCGCCCGCAGCGCCGCGTCCAACTGCGCCGCCGAGGCGTCGGGCGGCAGCAGCCCGGCCGGCGCGGCGCCCGCCGGCACGCTGGCGGCCAGCGCCACCACCGCCGCCTCGGACTCCCGCGGCAGCGGCTGGGCCAGGTCGCACAGCTCCACGTCGGGCGTGTCATCGGTGACGGCGTGGCCGGCGGCTTCCAGCATCGCTGCCAGCCCGCGCCGCCGCACCGGGTCCGCCGCGTGGATGCGGACCCGCAGGCCGGACGGCTCGGTCACGAGGCCGGCCGGGCGGCGACGGTCACGCTGATCGTCTGCAGCGCGCCGGCGCGCAGCACCCGCAGCGCCACCGCCTGGCCGATGCGGTCCGGCCCCAGCGACGCCGCCAGCGAGCGCGGGCGGCTGACCGGGGTGCCGTCGATGTCCAGCACGATGTCCCCTGGCAGGATGCCGGCCAGCTGGGCCGGCGCGCCCGAGGCCAGGCTGACCACCATCAGGCCGCTGTCGCGTCCGCTGCTCTGGCGGAAGCCGTCCGGGATCATCACCGGCTGCAGCCCGACGCCCAGCCAGCCGCGGGCGATGCGTCCCTCGGTCAGCAGCGGATCGACCACGCGCGCCAGGGTCGCGGCCGGGATGACGATGGTCCGCCGCCGCGGCCCGGCGGTGGACATGCCGATCAGCGCGCCGGACGGGGTCAGCACCGGCCCGCCCTCATCGGCGGCGAGGCGGCAGTCGAGGCGGATCAGCGCGTCGATCCGGCCGCCGGCCATGCTGTGCCAGGCCTCGCCGACCTCATGCACCATGGCCAGGCGCGCGGTGGGATGGCCGGCGGTATCGGCGCCCAGGATCAGGGCGAGGCTGCCGACAGGCGACGTGTCGGGCGTGGGCGAGGGCAGGGCGCCGTCCAGCGGGGTCGCCAGCTTCAGCACCGCGACGTTGGTGCCGGTGTCGCGTCCGGCCAGGCTCGCGCCGACGGTCTGGCCGCCGCGGAGGACCGAGAGCCCGGACAGGTCGCGCGGCAACGTCTGTTCCGAGGCGAGCACGACGTCGGGGCGCCAGAGGATGCCGGAGTGAGGGCGATGGCCGGTGTGGACGCCGACGACGAACGGGGCGGCCTGGTTCACCTGCCCGGCGAGCGAGGTGGAGAGATCGTCAATCATGCCCATGCGGTGGTACCTCCTTGCATGGCGTCATCCTGCGCGCCGGCGTGCCGGCTGGACATCGGGCGGATAGCCGGTCGCCGGCCCCGCCGGATGGCCGGGTGATCGTGCGGCAGGGGTTTTCCCGTTGCAGCCCATCGCGGCATTTGGTCCTTGAATCTGCGGCAACGGTTTCGGCACCAGTCGTCCGGTGTCACCGCAGGCGGAGCGTGCCCATGGCAAAGGCCGGGGCGCCCTGGCGCCGCCTCCGCGCATAGGCCGGGTCCTTCTCGTGGCGACATCCGCTCATTTTCCATTGTCCCGGCCGGTCGCATCAAGGTTCCGGCCGCCGCGGCCGCCATCCTGCCGGGCGGGACGGTTGCACTTGCAACAACGGTAGCCGTTGCGGAAGCAGAGGAATATCATTCTGTAACCGACAGCAACGGAATAATGCCGCCACACGGCGAAAATGATTGTGCAACAATGTCCCAATCGCTAGTTTTACCGCCATTCGCCATGTGCGCCGATCGGCGTGCCATCGGAAATTTGCTTCCTGTTTCCCGGAGCTTTGTAAACTCATGCGCCGTCTGACCGATCTCAGGATCGCCAACAAGCTGATCCTGGCATTCTCCAGCATTATCGTAATTGTTGCCGGGATCGGAGCGGCCATCTACGTCGAGCTCGGATTCCTCGAGCGGAGCAACGGCTGGACCAACCATACATATCAGGTGCTGGAGACCGCCGATGCGGTCGCGGCCAGCATGGTGAACCAGGAAACCGGCGTCCGAGGGTACCTCGTCAGCGGCGATACGCATTTCCTCGAGCCCTACCAGAAGGGACGGGCCGCCTATGATGATGCCCTGGCCAGGATCAGGCAGCTGACATCCGACAACCCGGCGCAGCAGGCGCGGCTGGATGAGCTGAACCGGTCTGCCCAGGCCTGGCGCAACGATGTTGCCGAGCGCGAAATCGCGCTGATGGGCAAACCGGAAACCCGCGAACAGGCGCGTGCCATCGAGGCCGGCGGAGCGGGCAAGGCCTCCGTGGATGCGATCCGTGCCAAGGTGGGCGAGATCGAGAAGGCCGAGCGCGGCCTGCTCGCCATCCGCTCGGCGGACGAGGACCGCGCATTCGGCACAACGCGCCTGGTGACGCTGGGCGGCGGCGTCGCGGCGCTGGCGATCGCCCTGGCCTGCGGGGTTACGCTTACCCGCGCGGTCGCGACGCCGATCAAGGGCATGACCGCGACGATGCGCGGGCTGGCGGCGGGTGACGTCACCGTCACGGTGCCGGCGACGGAGCGCCGGGACGAGGTGGGCGAGATGGCCCAGGCGGTCCAGGTGTTCAAGGACTCCATGGTCCGGAACAGGCAGCTTGCCGCCGAGCAGGAGGCCGAACGGGCCGCGAAGGAACAACGCGCCACGAAGCTGGCCAGTCTGGTGCAGGCGTTCGAGGCGCAGGTCAGTGGGCTGGTCGGCCAGCTTTCGTCGGCATCATCGCAGCTTGAGGCGACGGCGCAGTCGATGTCGGCGACGGCGGAGCAGACCAAGAGCCAGGCATCGACCGTGACGGCGGCCGCCTCGGCGACCAGCCTGAGCGTGCAGACGGTCGCCGCCTCGGCCGAGGAGCTTGCCACGTCGATCTCCGAGATCAGCCACCAGGTTGCCGATTCCAGCCAGATGATGGGCAAGGCGGTCGAGGAGGCACACCGGACCGACAAGATCGTGCGTGTCCTGGCGGAACGGGCGCAGAAGATCGGCGATGTGGTCGGGTTGATCACCTCGATCGCGGGGCAGACCAACCTGCTGGCGCTGAATGCGACCATCGAGGCGGCGCGGGCCGGGGATGCCGGCAAGGGCTTTGCCGTTGTCGCGGCCGAGGTGAAGGGACTGGCATCGCAGACCGCCAAGGCGACGGACGAGGTTGCCGGCCAGATCACGCAGGTCCAGACCGCGACAACCGAAGCCGTCACCGCCATCCAAGGCATCGCCAGTACGATCGAAGCGGTGAGCCGGATTGCCACCGGCATCGCAGCCGCCGTGGAGGAACAGGGGGTTGCGACCTCGGAAATCGCCCGGAGCGTGCAGCAGACGTCGGCCAGCACGCAGGACGTCACCGCCAACATCGCTGGCGTGAACGAGGCCGCGGCAACGACCGGAACGGCCGCCGCGCAGGTTCTGACGTCCGCCGGCGAGCTGGCACGGGAAGCGTCTTCCCTGGCTGGCGAAGTGAACCGGTTCGTCGCCGAGGTGAGGGCCGCGTAGCAGGCGCCATGGCGTCCGGGCGGCCATGCGGGACCTGGCCACCCGGGCCATCTCCATGCGCATTGGATAAGGTCGCTGGCGAAGCGAGATCGTCTCTGAGGGCTTGGGGCGGAGGGCCTGTTGGCGTTACCAAGGAAGCGGTCAAAGGGCGGCCAGCCCCGATCGTCATGCCGGGCGGAGGCCCCATGGGCGTGAAATAGCGGGATGGGCGGCGCGGTCGTGTCTACATCGTCATGGTGGGCGCAGGCCCACCATCCACGCCTTTTGCCGATATCAGCACCGCCAGGCGTGGATGGCGGCCCGGAGCCTGTGCCCGGGCTTGTCCCGGGTACCGGCCAGGACGGTTGGACCGTCCGTGCGACAATGGGAGCGGCTATTCTGCATCAGGCCCTTTCGGCCGGGCGTGTCCGCACAGGCGCTGACAGAAGGCGGCCGAGCGCAGCGAACCGTCCCTTCCGTCATGGCGGCCGCAGGGTGCCCATGCCAATGAAGGCGCACGTCGGCCAGGCTCACCTTGCCCGGGGTTTCCCGGCTCATCTTGCCTGGGGTTTGTTGTATCCTCCGGATCAATTCCCGATCAGGCCACGAAGCGCCGCAGGCCATCGACCAGCCGCAGCGCATGGAAGTTCATCAGCAGGCCGATCGGCAGGTGGCTCAGGCGTAGATAGGTCAGGACTTGCGCCTCATGCTCGGCCGTGATGGCCGCGGCCGCCCTTATTTCAAGAATAACGGTATTCTCCACGACAACATCCGCCCGGAACGCCAACGGCAGCACTTCGCCCCGGTAGGTGACCGGAATGGCGACCTGGCGCTGGAATCCGATCCCCGCCCGCTTCAGGTCCCGGCACAGGCAGGCCGCATAAACCGATTCGAGCAACCCCGGCCCAAGCACCCGGTGAACGTCGATCGCCAGGCCGATAATCCGCCCGGTCAGTTCCTAATGCTCATACATCCCGAACCCTCCGCCTGTCGCACGGCTCTCCGGCTTTCTGAAGCCCTCCCATTTTCTCTGTGCGAAACATTAATAAAGTCTGAACGGCACAGAAGCCGCCAGCGACCCTCCCCACAAGCCGCCACGAATCCTCCCGACCCCAGGCCCCGCCACATGGCCGGGTATGCCCGCGTCCTTCGCCTCCCCATCTCCCCCCGCCGAAAGGACCCCCTTCGATGCCGCTCGACTCCTTCAACCAGGATCTCGATCCCTACTCCGCCCAGGTGGCGCATGCCTTCGACAGCGCCGGCCCGGCGGTCGTGCATGTCATGGCCTTCGCGAAGGACGGCCGTCCCGCGGGACAGGGATCGGGCGTGATCTTCACCCCCGACGGCTACGTCCTGACCAACAGCCACGTCGTCGCCCGGGCGCACCGGCTGCGCGCCAGCCTGACCGACGGCCAGAGCTTCGAAGCCTCCCTCGCCGGCGACGACCCCGATACCGACATCGCCGTGCTGCGCCTGTCGGGCGCCGGACTGCCGCACGCCGAGCTTGGCGTCTCGGCCTCGCTGCGCGTCGGCCAGCTTGTCGTCGCCATCGGCAATCCGCTGGGCTTCACCTGCACCGTCACGGCCGGCATCGTCAGCGCGCTCGGCCGCAGCCTGCGCACCGGATCCGGGCGGCTGCTCGACAGCGTGATCCAGACCGACGCGCCGCTGAACCCGGGCAACTCCGGCGGCCCGCTGGTGTCCGGCGCCGGCCGCGTCGTCGGCATCAACACGGCGATGATCGCGCCGGCGCAGGGCATCTGCTTCGCCATCGGCATCGACACCGCGATCTGGGTGGCGACGCGGCTGATGCGCGACGGCCGGGTCCGCCGCTCCCGGCTCGGCCTGGCGGCGCAGACCGTGCCCATCAGCCTGCGGGTGCGGCGGTTCCACGGGCTGCAGCAGGCCGCGGGCGTGATGGTGTCCGAGCTGGCCGCCGACGGGCCGGGACGGCTGGCCGGACTGCAGGCCGGGGACGTGCTGCTGTCGTTCGATGGCGTGACGCTCACCGGGGTGGACGACCTGCATCGCGTGCTGACGGCCGAGCGCGCCGGTGTCCCGGCGCCGCTGGTGCTGCTGCGGCGGGCCGAGGTACTGACGCTGCCGGTGACGCCGGCCGAGGCTTGAGGCGGCGGTCTCTCCGTCAAGGCCGGGCGTGTCCCTATGGCTATCAGGATAGGGCGACGGCTGGAGAAAAAACGAGTGCCCAGTCGGTTGCCTCACCGTCATGGCCGGGCGTGTCCCGGCCATCTGCACTTCGACGGTGGGGGGGATGGCCGGGACACGCTTGGCCATGACGATAGGGTGACGACCCGGTACGCGGAGGGTGCACGCGGCACTACCCGGAAGATGACGCGCTCTGGACTCAACCGCACGTTGACACCAGCCCGACCGAGCGATCAAGTGGCGGCATTCCGGCCTACACCGGTCCAGACATAGCAACACCCCAGGGGCTACACCGCAGGGTCATGAAACACATACCAATTGTCGCCGCTGCCCGGCACCGCGGCGCGGATGTGCCGGTTTAGCCATGCTGCTGGTCATCGACGCCGGCAACACCAACATCGTGTTCGCGGTCCACGACGGCACCGTCTGGCGCGGCGTCTGGCGCATCCGCACCGACGCGCAGCGGACCTCGGACGAGTATGCCGTCTGGCTCAGCAGCCTGCTGAGCCTGTGCGACCTGAAGCGCGAGCAGATCACCGGTGCCGTCATCGGCACGGTGGTTCCCGCCGCGCTGTACCACCTGCGCCGCCTGTGCCGCGACTGGTTCCATGTCGAGCCGCTGGTCGCCCGCGCCAGCCTGGACTGGGGCTTCGCGATCAAGGTGGACCAGCCCGGCGAAGTCGGCGCCGATCGGCTGCTGAACGCTCTGGCCGGGCACAGGCGGTTCGGCGGGCCGCTGATCGTCGTCGATTTCGGCACCGCCACCACGTTCGACGTGGTCGACGGCACCGGCGCCTACCTGGGCGGCGTGATCTGCCCCGGCATCAACCTCTCGATCGAGGCCCTCCACCAAGCCGCCGCCCGCCTGCCGCGCATCGGCATCGGCCGGCCGCAGTCGGTCATCGGCCGCTCCACCGTGCCGGCGATGCAGTCCGGCATCTACTGGGGCTATGTCGGCCTGATCGAGGGCCTGCTGGCCCGGATCACGACCGAATTCGGCAGCCCGATGAAGGTCGTCGCCACCGGCGGCCTGGCGCCGCTGTTCGCCGAGGGCACGCTGATGATCGAACATATCGAGCCCGACCTGACACTGGATGGCCTGCGGATGTTGGCGGAGCGCAACCCAGCGCCCACATTGCCCCGGGAGAGAACGCGACTGATCGAACACGAGTAACGGAACGAAATCTTACAGATGGACGAAGACATCGGTGAACTGGCCTTCCTGCCGCTGGGCGGGACGGGCGAAATTGGCATGAACCTCAACCTGTACCGCTGGCGCGAGGCCGGCCAGGAAACCTGGATCGCAGTGGATTGCGGCATTGGCTTCGGCGGCAGCGAACTTCCCGAGGTCGAGGTGATGATGGCCGATCCCGGCTTCATCGCCGATCGGCGGGAGCGGCTGCGCGGGCTGGTGATCACGCATGCGCATGAAGACCATATCGGCGCCGTCGCCTGGCTGTGGCCGCAGCTGCAGTGCCCGGTCTACGCCACGCCGTTCGCCGCCGCGGTGCTGCGCCGCAAGCTGACCGAGGTGGGGCTGGCCAACCAGGTCCCGGTGCGCGTCGTCCCGCCGGGCGGCAGCATCGACCTGAAGCCGTTCGCGGTGCGCTTCCTGAAGCTGGCGCACTCCATCCCCGAGGCGCAGGCGCTGGTGATCGAGACGCCGGCCGGCATCCTGCTGCACACCGGAGACTGGAAGCTCGACCCCAACCCGCTGATCGGCCCGCCGACAGACGAGGCGGCGTTGGCAGCGCTGGGGGCGAAGGGCGTGCTGGCGATGGTGTGCGACTCGACCAACGCCATGGTCGAGGGACACTCCGGCAGCGAGCTGGATGTCCGCAACAGCCTCTCGGCGCTGATCCGCGACCTGACCGGGCGGGTGGCGGTCACCTGCTTCGCCTCCAACGTCGCGCGCATGGAGTCGATCGCGCTGGCGGCGCAGGACGCCGGCCGCAGCGTCGCCCTGGTCGGCCGGTCGCTGCGCAACATCGACGCCGCGGCGCGGGAGTGCGGCTATTTGCGCTCGATCCCGCCGTTCCTGACCGAGGACGACATCGACGACGTGCCGGACGACAACATCCTGATGATCGTCACCGGCAGCCAGGGCGAGCCGCGCAGCGCCCTGGCCCGCATCGCACGCGACGAGCATCCGCGGGTGTCGCTGGGGGAAGGGGACACGGTGATCTTCTCGTCCCGCATGATCCCGGGCAACGAACGCGCCATCGGCACGGTGCAGGACCAGTTGGTGCGCGCCGGGGTACGGCTGATGACCGATGACGACCACCTGGTGCACGTCTCCGGCCATCCGGCGCGCGACGAGCTGCGGCGGATGTACCGCCTGGTGAAGCCGCGCTATTCGGTGCCGGTGCACGGCGAATGGCGGCACCTGTCGGCGCACGCCGAGCTGGCGCGGGAAGCCGGGGCGGAGCCGTTCATGATGGAGGACGGCGACATCATCACGCTGTTCCCCGGCCGCCCGGCCATCACCGACAGCGCGCCCTCCGGTCGGCTGGTGCTGGACGGGGTCCGGCTGCTGCCGCTGAAGGGCGACGTGATGAGCGCTCGCCGCCGCATGCTGTTCAACGGCATCGTCGTCGCCAGCCTGGCGGTGGACCAGGCCGGGCGGCTGCTCGGGCGGCCCAGGGTCAGCGCGCCCGGCCTGCTGGAGCCGGACGAGGCCGGGACCGACCGGGTGGCGGACGACTTCGCCGACACGCTGCGCGACCTGCCGGCGGACGTGCGGCGCGACGACACGCTGCTGGCCGATGCCGCGCGTGCGGCGCTGCGCCGGGCCCTGGGGCGGCGCATCGGCAAGCGGCCGGCCGTTGACGTTCACCTGATCCGGATCTGAACGGCGATGAACTGGTTCACCGGCACCGTACTGTTTGTGATGATCTGGTGGACGGCGCTGTTTGCCGTCCTGCCGATCGGCACCCGTCCGGTGGCGAAAGCGGATGCCAGCAGCGGCTGGCGGGGGGCGCCGGAACGGCCGCGGATGCTGATGAAAATCATCATCACGACGATCGTGGCATGCGTGTTGTGGACGGGGGCGTACTGGCTGATTGGCAGCGATTATGTCAGTTTCCGGCACGGCATGTTTGCCGCGCCGGTTGATAACTGACTTTTTGTATTGGGACGTTTTGTTTGTTGATTCGTTAGACCGGTCTTCCCCACTACGGAAAGCTCAGGAGTGTCCTTGACTTTCCCAGCGGTTGGCGTTTCCTCCCCAAACTTGGCCTGCATACTCGCCGGTAAGCAGCCCGGGCCTTGTTACCCAAACTCCGGCCCCGTGTCACGCTGTTTTGTAGCTTTTTCAGACCCTAACAGAAAGTTTATTGCGTTTAGGGGTTGTGCAGCGCACAAAACTTACGGCGCGATCATTAGAGCGGACATAATTTAACAAATAGCATCATTTTTGGTACGTCTTTACGTAACCCGCCCCGCGGCGTTGCAACCGCGCCATTCATTGCCGGCCGCCATACTGGTAGCGGAGCCGGCGTAAACGGGTTACGAGGGCCGCCTCTGGTCCCTGATCAACGGCACCTCTGAACGGAACCCGATCGCGATGCGCCTGTCCCATGCTTTCATCCCCACCCTGAAGGAAACGCCGGCCGAGGCGCAGATCACCTCGCACCGGCTGATGCTGCGGGCCGGCCTGGTGCGTCAGACCTCGGCCGGCATTTACGCCTGGCTGCCGCTGGGCCTGCGCGTGCTGCGCAACATCGAGCGAATCGTGCGGGAGGAGCAGGACAATGCCGGGGCGCAGGAAATCCTGATGCCGACCATCCAGCCGGCCGAGTTGTGGAAAGAGAGCGGCCGGTATGAGGACTACGGCAAGGAGATGCTGCGAATCCGCGACCGCCACGAGCGCGACATGCTGTACGGGCCGACCAACGAGGAGATGGTGACCGACCTGTTCCGCCAGTCGGTCAAGAGCTACCGCGAGCTGCCGCAGATCCTGTACCATATCCAATGGAAGTTCCGCGACGAGGTGCGGCCCCGGTTCGGCGTCATGCGCGGGCGGGAGTTCCTGATGAAGGACGCCTATTCCTTCGACCTCGACCATGCCGGCGCGGTGATGAGCTACCGCAAGATGATGCTGGCCTATATGCGCACCTTCCAGCGCATGGGGCTGAAGGCGATCCCGATGGAAGCCGACACCGGGCCCATCGGCGGCGACCTGAGCCACGAGTTCATCATCCTGGCGCCGACGGGCGAGAGCCAGGTGTATTATGATGCGGCGTTCGAGGAGATTGACTACCTCTCGGGCGGAGCCGGCGGGTTCAGCCATGACAAGCCGGAGGACCTGGAGCGGTTCTTCAAGCAGATGACCAGCCACTACGCCGCCACCGACGAGAAGCACGACGCCGCCCGCTGGGACAGCGTCGCCGCGGACCGCCGTCGCGAGGGCCGCGGCATCGAGGTGGGGCACATCTTCTACTTCGGCACCAAGTACACCAAGCCGATGAACGCCGCGATCGCCGGACCGGACGGCAAGCTGGTGCATCCCGAGATGGGCAGCTACGGCATCGGCGTCTCCCGCCTGGTGGGCGCTGTGATCGAGGCCAGCCACGACGACAACGGCATCATCTGGCCGGACAGCGTCGCGCCGTTCAAGGCCGCGATCCTGAACCTCAAGCCGGGCGATGCCGCCTGTGACGGGCTGTGCGAGCGGCTGTACGCGGCATTCGGCGGCAACGCGCTGTACGACGACCGCAGCGACCGGGCCGGGGCCAAGTTCGCCGATGCCGACCTGATGGGGCATCCCTGGCAGATCGTCGTCGGCCCGCGCGGCGCGGCGGCCGGCACGGTGGAGCTGAAGCGCCGCGCCACCGGCGAACGGGTAGAAGTGACGCCGGAAGAGGCGCTGGCGAGGATTGGCTAGGGCAGGTTCCGTTTGAGGCGTACCCTCTCCGTCATGGCCGCCCTCTCCGTCATGGCCGCCCTCTCCGTCATGGCCGCCCTCTCCGTCATGGCCGGGCGTGTCCCGGCCATCCACCCCCCGCCCTTGAAGCGTAGATGGCCGGGACACGTCCGGCCATGACGATAGGGAGACGACCTGGCGCCGCCGGTGTCATCCCGGCAGCTTGGCAGTACCAGTCCCATCTGAACCGTCCCGATCTCTCATCCGGGAAGTGCCCCTGAATGTTCGGCCCCTTTGAACGCATGGTCGCCGGCCGCTACCTGCGCGCCCGTAAGGGTGAGCGGTTCGTCTCGATCATCGCCATCTTCTCGCTCATCGGCATCGCCCTCGGCGTCGCCACCCTGATCGTCGTCACCTCGGTGATGAGCGGCTTCCAGGTCGAACTGGTGTCGCGCATCCTGGGCGTGAATGGCCACATCACGGTGGAAGCCTACGCCGGGCAGAAAATCGCCGATTACCGGCCCCTGGTCGGGCAGATCCGCGACCTGCCGGACATCGCCTCGGCGACGCCGGTGCTGGACGGGCAGGCGCTGCTGTCCACCCAGAACGGCGGCGCCCGCGGCGGCCTGGTGCGCGGCATCAGCCTGGAGGACCTGCGCGCGCTGCACCCGATCAGCGACAACATCGTCGCCGGCAGCCTGGATAGCTTCACCGGCGACGACGCCATCGTCATCGGCGTCGGGCTGGCCAACGCCTACCGCCTGCGCATCGGCAGTTCGCTGACGGTGATCTCGCCCGAGGGCGCGGCGACGGCGTTCGGCACCATTCCCCGCGTGCGCGCCTACAAGGTGGTGGCGATCTTCGACGCCGGGTTGAACGACTACAACAGCAGCGTGGTGTTCCTGCCGCTGCCGGCGGCGCAGATCTTCTTCCAGAAGCCGGACGCCATCACAGGGATCGAGATCCGCCTGAAGGACCCCGACAAGGTGAACGCCGCGGCGCGCGAACTGGCGCCGCTGCTGCGCGGCCGCCCGGTCTATGCCCGCGACTGGCGCCACGCCAACGACACCATCATCGGCGTGCTGCAGGTGCAGAAGGACACCATGTTCATCGTGCTGGGCATGATCGTCCTGGTCGCCGCGTTCAACGTGGTGTCGTCGCTGATCATGCTGGTGAAGGACAAGCGCGCCGACATCGCCGTGCTGCGGACCATCGGCGCCTCCAGCTTCGCGATCATGCGCATCTTCCTGATGTGCGGCGCCTTCGTCGGCGTCGCCGGCACCGTCATCGGCACGCTGATCGGCGTGGTGTTCTGCTGGAACATCCACGCGATCCAGCATTTCATCGAGAACGTCACCGGCGGGCGGGTGTTCGACGCCTCGGTGTTCATGCTGACCGAGCTGCCCAACACGATCGACTGGGGCGACGTGGCGCAGGTCGTCGCGCTCGGCCTGGCGCTGTCGCTGCTGGCGACGCTGTATCCAAGCTGGCGGGCGGCGCGCACCGACCCGGTGGAGGCCCTGCGCCATGAGTGACACGCCCATGGGTGACACGTTGGTGCTGCGCGGTGTGAAGCGGACCTACCGCGGCGAGGGCGGCGACCTGCCGGTGCTGCGCAGCGCCGATCTGACGGTGCGGGCCGGGGAGATCGTCGCGCTGGTGGCGCCCTCGGGGGCAGGCAAGTCGACGTTGCTGCATGTCGCCGGGCTGCTGGACCGCGCCGACGGCGGTTCGGTGCTGATCGAGGGGCGGGATGCCGGCGGCCTGCCCGACGCCGCCCGCACCGCCGTGCGCCGCGACACCATCGGCTTCGTCTACCAGGCCCACCACCTGCTGGCCGAGTTCTCGGCGCTGGAGAACGTCGTGCTGCCGCAGATGATCGCCGGGCGGTCGCGCCGGGCGGCACAGGATCGGGGACGGGCGCTGCTGTCGGCGTTCGGCCTGGGGGCGCGGCTTTCGCACCTGCCGGGCAAGCTGTCGGGCGGCGAGCAGCAGCGAGTGGCGATCGCGCGGGCGCTGGCCAACGGCCCGAAGCTGCTGCTGGCCGACGAGCCGACGGGCAACCTGGACGTCGGAACGGCGGACGTGGTGTTCAACGAGCTGCTGGCGATCGTGCGGCAGCACGGCCTGGCGGCGCTGATCGCGACGCATAACCCGGACCTGGCGGCGCGGATGGACCGGACGGTGACGTTGCGGGACGGGCGGTTGGGGTAGGCGGGGGCGGGGGCATGAGAGATATCGGTCAGGCTGGAAAGGCACCCATGGTTGGCCTATAAGTTGGCCATGGATACCATTCCCGAAAAAATGCCGCCGGGCTGGGTCATGGAATCGCTTGAACGCAGCGAGGCGCAAATAGAGGCTGGGCAAGCGGTCCCGCTTGAGCCAGTTCTCCATCGGCTTCGGGCAAGCATAGCCCGCATGCAGGGCAAGCGGCTGCAGGCTGAGCGAAAGCCATCCCCCGACGAGTGATCTCGCTCAGTCCCGAAGCCGAAGCCCAGGTCGATCGGCTTATTGCCCACTATGAAGCAAAGAAACGGATTGCAGCCGCGGTCAATCTTTTGAATGCCCTTGAGCGAGCGAAACTTCGCATCGCCCGCGCGCCAGAGGCCGGACTGGAAGCGCCCCGCCCTTATCCCGCCCTGAAACGCTATGGCCGGCGTTGGATCATTGAAGGAAGTTACTGGATTTCCTACAGCCTGACGATGCCGCCGGTTATCTCGGGCGTTTTCTACGTCACAGCGGATATACCGAACCGTATGCTGCCTTGATAAGCGCCCGGTGTCTCTACCCTTGGTGGCGGCGCGGGTCCACCTGACCCTGATGATATGACAGGACGGGATTGTGCCACGATCATTCGCGAGCAACGTCGCCGGGATGATCGCATTCCGGGGCAGAACCCCAGCCTGAAGGACAGGCTCCCCACCATCCTCGCCGAACCCTATGGCGACGCGCTGCTGGCGGCGGAGCGTGTGACCAGCCTGCCGGAGAGCAGCTTTCCCACAACATGCCCCTGGCCGTTCGAGCAGGTAATCGACGATGGGTTCTGGCCGGAGGCCGTTACGCAATGACGCCCGACCGGTTCCGCGATTGTCCTGCCGCTCTTGATTGGCCGCGGTGCGAGCTTGCTCAGCGGCTGGGCGTGCAGCGCGACGACCGTGCGCCGATGGTCAGCCGGGACCGAACGGGTTGCCGAGGCGGCCGCGCGGTGACTGGAAAGTGCCGCGCAGCCGCTGCGACGCGAGCCAACGCCTGGCCGGATGGCGTGAAGGCGGCCAGAGCTTCCGATCAACTGAAGCCGGCCCCTTCTCAAGAGCGGTCATCATGTCGGAGAGTGCAAACTCAACTGTCTTGGGCAAGTCAGCCCGCCGTCGGTCCGGCCAGCGTTTTGGCGGAAATCCTGGACCGAAGTCGTCATGCTGTTGGCAAGCAGTACCGGTCCCCTAGCGGCCAAACCTTGTCTCGAATCTTGTCGAACTCAGCCGGGGTCACTGGGGCTGGCATCTCCCTATATCCTATTGGTGGTTCGCATAGATGTTTTGCCAAAGCTGCATGAACTCTGCCCGAAACAGAAAGCCATCAGCATTTTTGAGTTCGTCTTTGAAAAACCCGCGTACAATAGGAAGGAGGGCCCAGCTCTGCCTGTCCGGCTCAATGCACCTGCTCAAGATCGGATTAATACCGATCTGGCTAATAAGTTGGCTGATAATCTCGAACTCTTGGGCGGAGGCAATGATGTAGGGCATACTCTCAACGATAGAAGCTGGTACATCGGCCTTCGCCAGCAGCGTGCCGATATGGGCCGTCAGCATTTCGTTGACGCGTGGGCTGATAAAAAACCAGTCCTCTAGCGTCAAGATCAGCGGGTAAATTGGAAGGCCGTCCGGCTTCCATGAAGTCTGCCTATCGAGACTACGCCGAATATTCTGATAATGCTGCACGATGGCCATGGCCATAATGTTCAGGTCGCGATCGAGCGGTGCCGTTTCGGAACGGACCTTTGAGCCAACCGTGAGACGCTTCGCCTTCGCCTCTACAAAGAGATGGCCAGTGTGGTCGGAGACCGTCCAGTCAACGCCGTGCATCTTCCGCTGTCCAACAAAGTAAGGCTCCTCGGGCAGGATGGTGAACCTCGGCGGTTTGCACGTAAGCTTAATAATGTCGCCCACATAGTCTTGGAAAGACTCGCCGAACGGATTGCTAAACTCCGCGAGGCTCACAAGGTCGTAGAAAATGCCGCCCGACAGCCGTCGCATTAACCACCATGGCATAGGGCAGAGAACACGATCAGGAAAGCTCGGGTCAACACTGATTAGGGGCCGTTTCTCGAGTGGATTTTGGCCATATGCCCAATCCTGGTCATAGCGTTGCTGAGCGACGATTTCGCGGCGGAGATCTGAAGTCGTACTTGTAAGTCTACTGAGCAGTGCAATCGACGCGTCGCGGGGAATTCCTAGAACCCCATAGTCCTGATTGATACTCATGCCCGAATTGTTTAGAAAGCTCCCACTAACGGCAGATCCGAGCAAAATGGCTTGCTTTATCGTCATGCCGAGCGTCTGGACAACAAGCCGGTCGACGGCCTCGGTTCCGAATACCTTCAACGCTCGCATCAACGGGGCCGCCCCCGCGTCAATCTGCCATGGCCACTGCCGATGAGCGATGCGGTGCAAATCGCGTAGGACATCAGCCTGAGGGTCATGTCCCGTGGTGAAGGCGACATCCTCGAGGCGCCGAATATAGTTTATCGTGTTGGCGAGGTCGCTCCATTTCTTGAGCGTGCGCGTCCCATTTGTCGATGCGTTCAGCAACAGTTCCCTCGACAGGATGTCAAGATCCCAGGGATACAAATATTTGTTCAACGGCCCATGGGCGAGCGCCGGTCGGCCGGTCAGATAATCGGGCGGTAGCGGCCGATCATAGAGCAGGTCGAGCGATAGGCGCCAAATTTCCACTAAGCTCGGAAGCAGCGGAAACTTGCGCAGATGGTTCCGAAAGGGCTTATAATCGTCGAAAAAGGCCATGCCGTGCTTATCCAGTCCCAGCAACGATACAACACAGTGTCGATCCTGTCACGGCGACGATTTATGGGCAGCTATAAGCTGGCCCTCATGACGGAAGCACCCAAGCGACCTTCAGCGTCAGACCGAAGCCTCTTCCCTCTTCAACTGAACGTATGTCAGATTTTCGCGCCCTCCGCCAAGAACCCGCCATTCCGCTTTCGGCCAACTAAAGACAAGGATAGCCAGGACAAGCCCGGCAATCACACGAGGGCAACGGTCAACCACCGCGCCTGCCAGTATCGCGCCCTCCAGCCGAACCGCCGCACCGTTCACCCGAACCGTTGCAGCGTGTACCGCGGATCGATCGCCTCGCCATGCAGGATGGCCGCCGCGGTCATTTGCCCCACAACCGGCCCCAGCGTGAACCCGTTGGCGGTCACCGCATTGTAGAACCCCGGCCGCCCCGGCGCCTCGCCCAGCAGCGGCGCGCGGTCGATCGCCGGCGCAAGCCCCGTCCACGCCCGCAGCATCGACAGCGCCGCCACCGCCGGCAGCGCCCGGGCGCAGGTCCACAAATTGCCCTCGATCGCCGTCCGCTGGTTGCGCGTCCAGCCGGTCGCCGCATCCAGGCTGCCGTACCACCCGCCGCCAATCAGCAGCCTGCCGTTGGCCTGCTGCTTCACCGACAGATGCCGGCCGGCCATCGCGACCAGGTGCTTCGTCAGCACCGGCGCCGCCTCGGTCACGGTCACCTGCTGCACCGTCCCCGCCACCGGCAGGTCCAGTCCCACCATCCGGCCAACCCGCGCCGCCCAGGCGCCGGTCGCGTTCACCACCCGCCCGGCCGAGACGGTGCCCTTACCCGTGGCCAGCGTCCAGCCGGAACCCGAGCGCTCGATCGCCGTCACCTCCGCCCCGCGCAACACCCGCGCGCCATGCGCCTTTGCCAAACGCAGCAGCGCCGTCATGGCACGCAGCGGGTCGCCGAAGCCCTCGCCGGGGGCGAACGCGGCACCCAGCATCCGGTCCGACACCGCGGGGGCGAGGTCGCGCAGCTCATTACTGGTCAGCATCCGGGTGTCGATGCCGTAGCGCTTCTCCACCGCCGCCTTGCGGCGCAGCCAGGCGACCCCGGCCTCATCCTCGGCCAGCATCAGGCCGCCTCTGACGTGCAGGCCCAGGTCGTCGCCAGCTTCGGCGGCGATGTCCTGCCACAGCCCGATACCGCGCGGTCCCAGCGGCAGGGTATGGCCGGCCGGCCCGCCGTCGGCCGGGGTCTCGCCGGTGAAGTCGTAGGACAGCAACTGCACGTGCAGGCTGCCGGCATTCGCCGTGCTGGCCGCCATGCCGATCTCGTCACGGTCCAGCAGCAGGACGTCGGCGCCGTTCTTGGCGAGGAAGTAGGCGGTCGAGACGCCAACCACCCCGCCGCCGACGACCACGACGTCCGCCTGCCGCGCCGCCACCGGCTCGGCCGGCACGGCGTGCAGGTGCGCGGGCAGCGGCGGGTCCGCCACGACGTCCGCGGCGAATTCCGGCGCCTCCCGCATCACCGCGCCGATCGGCACCGGCCGCAGCGGGGCGCGGGGCGAGGCGAAGGCGACGTCCTCCTGCTTGTCGGGGCACAGTCGGCCGATGGTATTCGCGCAGAAGCGGCCCTGGCAGTCGCCCATGCCGGCGCGCGTCGCCTTCTTCAGCGCCGGCAGCGAGGTCACGCCGGCGGCGATCTGTGCCCGCAGCTCGCCCGCGGTGACCTCCTCGCAGCGGCAGACGATCGCCTCGTCCTTGATCTTCACCCGATCGGCGTCGAACACGAACAACAGCGACTGCTGAAATTCCTTGGCGCGCGCGACGGCGATCGCCGCCCGCTCCAGCACCGGGGCGTTGAAGCCGAGGTCGCGTGCCGCCGCCTGGCCGGTCAGCCAGCCCTGCCACTGCGCAATGCGGGCGCCGCCGATGACGGTGTTGTCGCCAGCCGCGAAGACCGTCTCGATCGAGGTGCGGCCGTCGTCATCCGCCTTGGTGGCGAGGTAGCCCGGGCCGACATTGACCCACCGGTGCGCCACGCCCAGGGCGCGGGCCAGGGTGTTCTCGGGATGGAAGCCGACGTTCAGGGCGACGACGTCGACCTCGAACCGCTGCTCGCCGGCGATGGCGACCTGCACCCGGCCGTCGCCTTCCAGGCGGTCCAGCGCCGTTTCCCACAGCACCGGCACCTTGGCCTTTTTCAGTTCCCACAGCATCTCCCGCCCCTCGCGGAGCAGGTCGCCGCCCCACCAGGACATCTTGAAGACGTCAGGCCATTGCAGCATGCCGGGGTTCATCGCGCCCTCGATCACCGCCACCGGCTTGATGCCGCAGGCCAGCAGTTCGCAGGCAAGCTGCATGTTCAGCGGGCCGTTGCCGGCGAGCAGGATACGCTCCCCGGGCGCGACGCGATGGGAGCGCACCAGGGCCTGCAGACCGCCGGTGGTCATCACCCCCGGCAAAGTCCAGCCGGGCACCGGGATCGGCGTCTCGAACGCACCAGTGGCGAGGATCAGCCGGCGCGGGCGATAGGTGACGGACCGGCCGCGCACCACCGCGGCGATCTCATCCGGCGCGAAGGCGCCCCAGACGATGGCGTTGGATTCAATCTGCACGCCGGCGTTGATGGCCTGGCCGCGCAGGTCGATGCCCAGCCTGAATTTCCGGTCCGGCCTGAGATTGGTGTGGCTCGGCGCCAGCGGCCGGGCGAACTCGCCGCCGGGGGCCGGGCGTTCGTCCAGAATTACCACCGAGGCGCCGGCCCGGGCCGCGGCGATGCCGGCGGACAGGCCGGCGACGCCGCCGCCGACAATCAGGATGTCGCACGCGCGTTCCTCGGCGGCCGGCGCCGCTTGCGGCACGGCCAGAGTCTCGGGCGGCGTGCTGGTCACCGTGATGCCGTCCGCCGCCGGCGTCATGCAGGCGCGCTGGCCGGACCGGCCGTCGATGGTGACGACGCAGTCGTAGCAGGCGCCATTGCCGCAGAACGCGCCGCGTGGCGCGCCGGACTGGGTGTGGCGGAGCGTGGTGACGCCGGCGGCCGCCAGGGCGGCGGAGATGGTCTCGCCCTCCAGCGCCTTGATGGTCTGGCCATCAAACTGGAAGGTGATGGATTGGGCGGCGGGCTGGATGTTTGGATGGGTCAGGCGCATGGGCGCTCTATGGCAAACATCACGCCCGGCTCCAACCCGTCATTTGCATGAAACAGCCTTGCTGGGACGGCTGCCGGAGAGTCCGCCCCCCATTCCCTCAGCCGTTGCAGACCGTGACGGGGCGAAAGGCAAAGGGTGTTCCGTCACGCTCCCGTGGAGTGGCATTTGCGGCGGGCGGCACTGCCGTCCGGGCGGCTCAAGGCGGCGGCGGAGCCTGGATTGGCGACCGCTCTCAACACGGAGAACGCGAAGGACCCCGGAGGGGTGTGAACGAGTCAAACAACGAGGCGGCGCGTGCTGCCCTTAAGCGATCAGCAGGGCAGATGCGAGCAGGTCCGGGTCTATCGTGCGATGCACCGCGATCACCAGCCCGATGAGGCGGTTCGTCCGGTCCCGATCGGCCGGCATGGTCCGGTCTCCGTGGCGCTTCGTGATCCTTCGTCTTCTTCGTGTTGAAGAGTGCGAAAGGATAAGCGGGTACGAACGGTTCCGGATGGCGTCGATGCCGGCCGCCAGAGATCCAGACCCATTCCCCCAGACCTTCGACCGCGGCCAAGGCGAAAGGCGGCGGGCCTTCCGCTCCCACATCCAACAGGGTCGGCATTTCCGGCGAGCGGCGCTAGGCCGGCTGCCCGAGGAAGTGCAGGACGTGCCAGGTGAACTGGTCCGGGTCCTGCAGGAACGAGAAATGGCTCGTCTCCGGCAGGATCAGCAGGCCGGCGCCAGGGATTGACGCCGCGAGGTATTCGGTGTGCGGCCGCTTGATCGCCTCGTCGTGGTCGCCGTCGGCCACCAGCGTCGGCGTGCGGATCGCGGCCAGTTGCCGCGTGGTCCAGTTTGGCTGCGTCGCCCACATGCGGCTGATGGCATCGACGAAGGCCTGGTATTCGTTGGGCGTGGTGGACAGCGCCCGGTACTCGAGGCCCGCCCGGGCGATGAAGCGGGCGAAGGTCGGGTTCTTCTCGACGCCGTTGACCACGCCCGAGGGATCGCTGTTGGCGGCGAAGGCGAAGACCTTGGTCACCCGCTCCGGGTGGCGGATCGCCAGGTCGAGCCCCAGGATGCCGCCGTCGCTCCAGCCCACCACCGCGGCCTTGGGTACCTTCAGATAGTCCAGCAGGCCGATCACGTCGTCCGCCATCAGGTCGTACCCGTACGGCCGGTTGTCGCGGGTGCTGCGGCCGTGGCCGCGGCTGTCGAGGACGATGACCTGGTACTGCTTCGCCACCACCGGCACCTGCAGGCCCCAGTAGTTCGCGTTCGCCAGGCCGCCGTGCAGGAACACCACCGGCTCGCCCTGGCCGAACACTGCGTGCCACAGCCGGATGCCGTTGACCGGCGCGTAGCCGCTGCGTGTCGTTTCCGGCAGGGTGGGGGTGGGAGGCAGTTCCAGCCAGAGCGGCGGCCGTGCCCAGGCCAGCGGCATCGGCAGCAGGGTCATCGCGGCAGTCACCAATCGGCGTGATATCATGATGTTATCCGTCCGACGATCACACGGCGGACGCTAAACGAGGCGCAGGGGCTGCGGCAAGAGACCGGCAGCCGATCGTCTCTCTATCGTCGTGGCCGGGCGTGTCCCGGCCATCCACCCCCCAACCGTTGAAGCGCAGATGGCCGGGACACGCCCGGCCACGACGGTGAGGCAACGGACTGGGCACCAAATCCTTCTCCAACCGTTGCCCTATCCTGATACGCACGGGGACACGCCCGGCCATGACGGAGGGGCAACGGCCGCCGCCATGCCGGCGCCTGTGCAACACCGCGGACGGGCGTCAAAAAGGCGGGCAGTAGGCATCGCTCTCGACCAGCTGCAGCTTCCGGAATTCCTCGGCCAGCAGCTCCTCGATCAGCCGCTGCTCGGCGTCGGCGCGGACCTCCTGCAGCATGTGCTGGAACCGCTTGATGTTCGTTTGTGCAACGAACCGTTCAAGCTGCCGGCTGGGCGTCATGGAATGGGAGGCGGCAGGCTCAGCCATGAGTCACCTTCGCGAATAAAGCTAAAGCGAAACGATGCCGGCGGCCATCAGGCCGGATCTCCGCCAGGTCACCCGGCGGCTACCATTGCAGTCTTCTTATGAAACCAACCCCTCAAAGCGAACGCACGAGGACGTTACCGTGCGGGGGTGACGATTGCAAGGAGATCGGCGTCCAGGCCACGCATGCACCCATCGCCCGGCGCGCGCAGCCACCCATCACGGCAGACCCTCAAGGCGTCGCGCTTGACACCCATGCCCCCGGTGCCACGCTGCGGCAGCCATCATCCGGGAGGCACCACAATGCGCTTCGGCCTGATCATCCGCGGCCAGTACCCGCAGGGCGACGACATGCGGCTGCGCCTGCGCGAGGACCTGGATGCCGCGAAACGCGCCGAGCAACTCGGCTACGACCTGATCGCCAAGGGATCGCACTACGCCTCGCACCCGTTCCAGTACATCCAGCAGATCCCGTATCTCTGCCAGGTCGCGCTGGTCGCGCCGAAGCTGCGCCTGTGCCCCGGCGTGGTGCTGCTGCCGCTGCACAGCCCGCTGCACGTCGCCGAGGAACTCGCATCGTTGGATATCATGTGTGACGGCAAGCTGGTGTTCGGCGCCGGCATCGGCTACCGCGAGGTCGAATTCAAGGCATTCGGCGCCACCCAGAAGCAGTCCGCCCGCCGCTTCGAGGAATGCCTGGAAGCGGTCAAGCGCCTGTGGGGCGAGGATTTCGTGACCATGAAGGGCAGCTACTTCGCGCTCGACAACGCCAACTGCACCGTCAAGCCCCTGCAGAAGCCCATGCCGCCCATCTGGATCGGCGCCAACGCCGACGCCGGCATCCGCCGCGCCGCCCGCGTCGCCGATGCCTGGTTCATCAACCCGCACAACAAGATCGACACCATCGCGCAACAGATGGAGGTGTACAAGCGCGCCCTGGACGCGTGCGGCAAGCCGTTGCCGAGCGAACTGCCGATGCTGCGCGAGGTCTTCGTCGCCCCCACCCGCGCCGAGGCGATCCGGCTCGCGCGTCCCTATCTGGAGGCCAAGTACAGCGCCTATCGCGACTGGGGCCAGGACAAGGTGATGCCGGCCGGGGACGCGTTCAGCGTCGACTTCGAGGACCTGATGAACGACCGCTTCCTGTTCGGCTCCCCCGCCGAGGTCACGGACCAGATCCTGGGGCTGCAGCGCCGTTTCGGTATAAACACAATTGTGCTGGGCATCCACTGGGCCGGCATGCCCGCCAGCCTGGCAATGGAGCAGATGCAGATCATTGCCGAGGATGTCTTCCCCGCCGTCCGCTCTGCCTGACCAGGACCGTTGCACATGAAAATTGGCGCCGTCATGTTCTTCACCGCCGATTCCATGCACCCCGCCGCGCTGGGCCGGGCGCTGGAGGAGCGGGGCTTCGAATCCCTGTGGGTGCCGGAGCACACGCATGTGCCGCTGACCCGGCTGTCGGAGTATCCCGGCGGCGGCCCGCTGCCGCGCCCCTACTACGACATTTACGACCCGTTCCTGGCGCTCAACACCGCCGCTGCCGTAACCAAAAACCTGATGATCGGCACTGGCATTTGTCTCGTCGTGCAGCGCGACCCGATCGTAACGGCGAAGATGGTGTCGTCCATCGACCAGCTGTCGCACGGCCGCTTCCTGTTCGGCGTCGGCAACGGCTGGAACCGCGACGAGATCGAGAACCACGGCACCGCCTTCGCCACCCGCAACAAGCTCGCGCGGGAACGCATCGAGGCGATGCAGGCGATCTGGACGCAGGACGCGCCATCCTACGACGGCGAATTCGTCAAATTCGGCCCGATGAACCAGTGGCCCAAGCCGTTCCAGAAGCCCTATCCCCCGATGATCGTCGGTGGCGCCTTCCCGCACGCCGCCCGTCGCGCCATCCGTTACGGCAACGGCTGGATTCCCCGCGCCGATCGGCTGGAACATGACGGGGTCGGAACGGTGATCGGGAAGTTCCGGGCCATGGCGACCGAGGCCGGCCGCGATCCGGCGTCGCTGCCGATCACCATTTTCCGCGTGCCGGACGATTTGGCGAAACTGCGCTTCTGCCAGGAGATCGGCATTGACCGCGTCGTGTTCAGCCTGCCGGCGGAACAGGACGACAAAATCCTGCCCATCCTCGACCGCTGGGTCGCGGTGAAGCGGGACCTTGGCCTGTGAACGTGAAGCTCGGCTACCTGCTGCCGACGCGCGAGCGAATCATGGAAGGGCAGCCGGAGACCGGCACGCTGCTGGCGCTGGCGCAACGCGCCGCCGGGCTGGGCTACGACTCCGTCTGGGTCGGCGATTCGCTGACCGCCCGGCCGCGGCACGATCCGCTGACCCTGCTGGCGGCGGTGGCGGGCCGGGTGCCCGGGCTGACGCTGGGCACGGCGGTGCTGCTGTCGGCGCTGCGCAACCCGGTGCTGCTGGCGCACCAGGTCGCCACCCTGGACCAGCTTTGCGGCGGCAACCTCATCCTCGGCGTCGGCTTCGCCGCCGATCGGCCGAACATCAGGGCGGAGTTCGCGGCGGCGGGGGTGCCGTTCGAGCACCGCATCGGCCGCATGATCGAGGGGCTGCGCCTGTGCCGCGCGCTGTGGTCCGGGCAGCCGGTGGACTGGGACGGGCGCTGGCAGACCGCCGGCGCAACCGTCGCGCCAACGCCGGCCCGCCCCGGCGGGCCGCCCGTGTGGATCGGCGGCAACCTGCCGGCCAGCCTGGAGCGCGCGGGGAAGCACTTCGACGGCTGGTTCCCGATCGCCCCCGCCGCGCCGGATTTCGCCGCCGGGCTGCAGCACGTGCGCGCGGTCGCCGCCAGCCACGGCCGCGACCCGGCCTCGGTCAGCGGTGCGATGTACCTGACCGTGTCGCTCGACGACGAGCCGGAAGCGGCGGAGGCGCGGCTGGACGCCTTCCTGGCGCGCTACTACGACCAGCCCGCCGCGCTGATCCGCCGGCGGCAGGCCTGCTACGCCGGTCCGGCGGCCGGTATGGCGGAATGGCTGGGCAGCTATGCGCAGGCCGGGGCGGAACACCTGGTGGTGCGCTTCGCCGGCGATCATGACCGCCACCTGGATGCAGTGGCGAAGCTGCGACACGCCTAGCAAGAACGCGTGCAACCGGTTGCCGCCTTCCCGGCGCCGCGGTATGGACCGCCAATGCCAAGCGCCAAACGATCCTCGGCGGGCAAGCCGCCGCATGCACGCATCAATTTCGACGACCGCATTGACGCCGCCGCTGCCGCCAGGAAGGCAGCCCTGGAGAAATTCCTCGCCCGGCGCGACGATCCGGTCTTCCAGCAGAAACAGGCCGAACTGGCCGCCGTCGCCGAGGCCCGCGCCGCCCGCCTCGCCGAGCGCAAGGCCGTGAAGGCGGCCGAGGAAGCCCGCCTCGCCGAGCGCAAGGCCGTGAAGGCGGCCGAGGAAGCCCGCCTCGCCGCCGAACGCGCCGAGAAGCAACGGGAGGAGCAGCGCCGCGCCGCCGAATCCCGGGCGGCGGAGGAGCAGGACCGCAAGGCCGTCCGCGACGCCCGCTACGCCGCACGCAAGGCGCGGAAAAAGTAAGCAAATTGTAGCCAGCGTGCGGCGGCTGCCCGGCCGCCGTCAGATGCATTTGTATGGTCGCGCCACTATGTAAGGCGCTTATCCTTCAACCGGAGCGCCGCAGGGCGCAAACGGAGGCAGTTGTGGTCAAGCGTCATAAAGAGGAAGACATCGCCGGCATCCTCGAATTCGCCGGCAGATCCAGCGAGGATCCGGAATTTCAGGAATGGCTGGCGGAGCACAAGGCCCGCCATGGCGGGAAGATCCGGGTCAGCAAGGGCCTGACCGGCGTGCGCGTGATGTTTGCCAAGAGTGCCGACATGGCGCTGTGGCAACGGCGGTCGGACGAGGCGGCCAAGGGTAAGAAGTCGGCCGCCTGACCCGCAGGAGCGCTTCCGCGGAGCGGGGTCGTCTCTCTCGCACGGAGCGAGGCCGTCTCTCTCTCCCACGGCGCAAGGTCGTCTCCCTATCGTCATGGCCGGGCGTGTCCCGGCCATCTGCGCTTCAACGGTTGGGGGGTGAACGGCCGGGACACGCCCAGGCATGACGATGGAGCAACGGCCTCTCGCCCATGTTCCACCTCGTTGTGCCGCCGGTTCGCCAACTCTGTGGTTGCCATGCCTGTGTTTGCGATCGCGCCGTCCCCGCTATCGCAGCACCGCCTCCGTCTTGCTTTCGACCAGCCCGAAGTCGATCTCGCCGCCCAACCCCGGCGCGGTTGGGGCGTGCATCAGCCCGTCGGCGTCGATCTCCAGTTCCTTCACCATGCCGTACTTGTGCGCGCCGTCCGGCAGCAGCACCTCCCACATCGTGGTGTTGCGCAGCGCCATGCACAGATGCAGGTTGGCGAGGTTGTTCAGCGAGTTGCCCGAATGGTGCACCTCGTAGCGGAGGCCGAACGCCTCGGCCAGGTGCGCGGTCTTGAGCATCGTCGTCAGGCCGCCCTTGTTCGGGATGTCGCCGCGCAGGTAGTCGGTGGCTTTCTCGGTCAGCCAGATCGGGTAGGTGTCCAGGCCGCCGGCGGGGAATTCGGTGGCCATGATCGGGATGTCCAGCTTCTGCCGCAGCTTGACGTAGCCGTAGATGTCCTCGTCGGCCAGCGGGTCTTCGAACCAGTAGTAGCCCATCTCCTCGATGGCGCGGCCGACGCGCAGGGCATCGGTGTAGTCGTAGGACCAGGTGGAATCGAGCATCAGCCGGAAATCGTCGCCGACGGCCTTGCGCACCGCCTCGCAGACGCGGATGTCGCGCTCGGGGTCGCGCGGCGGGTGGATCTTATAGGCAGTCCAACCCCTGGCCTTGAATGCCTGCGCCTGGTCGACATACGCCGCGGCGTCGGGCAGCACCTGTGAACTGGCGTAAGCCGGAATCGAGGTCCGGTAGGTCCCCATCAGCGCATGCACCGGCAGCCCGGCGATCTTGCCGGCGAGGTCCCACAGCGCGGTATCGACGGCGCCGATGGTGCGGTAGCTGACCGTGCGGTTGATCAGCCGCATGCCAGCGTGGATGCGCTCGCGCTGCAGCGGGTCCTGGCCCATCAGCATCGGCTTCAGCGAGCGGATCAGTTGCGGCCCGTCCATCGACGCGGGATTGCTGGCGGAGCCGAGGAAGGCGTGGCCTTCCAGGCCAGCGTCCGTGCGGATCCGCAGCAGGCCGAGATTGCTGCCCGAGGCGGCGGTGGCGCCCTGGTGATAGACGGTGACCGGGATATTGTCCCAGGCGAAGATCGTCAGGGTGACGTCGTCGATTTTCATGGTGTTTTCTCCCCGTTGGCCGGCGGGGAAGAGTGGCATGAAAGGCGGGGACGGGGAAATTTGCGCGAACGGCCCGCTTCTTTCCCTGACGCGTGCCCGGCAGCGTCGTGCCTATGTCGCGTAAACGTCCTCGACGGTGATCACCATGCCTGGCGGGTCAAACCGGATCTCACCCGCGGTCAGGATTCGTGTATCGAATTCCTGGCTGCCATTCCGCCGCCGATAATGAATCACCCGCGGCCGATCGGCATCGAAGATGAGGTAGTGGCGGATGGACGGCACCTGGAAATAGCCGACGAGCTTTCGGGTCAGGTCGTTGGCGCGCGTACTGGGCGAGAGCACTTCGACAACGATCAGCGGTGCCGGCACGACAACCGCATCGCCGGGCAGCTTACCGCCGCAATGCACGACGGCATCCGGTTCATAATCACCGTCTTCACCGGCCTCGATTGTCATTCCATCCGGATAGACGTGGCATGGCAGGTTCGCCTCCGCGACGGCCCGGCGCAGCGCCAGCCAGGCAAGCGCCTTGCGATCAGCGTGGCTTGCACGTTCCGGCGCCATGGCGACGACCTGGCCGTCGATCCGCTCGAAGCGGCCGCGTGGCTGGGCCTCGGCCCAGCGGCGATAGGCATTGCGCGACATGACGCCGAGAGACTGGTCTTCGGCAGTGCTACTCATCGGGAGATCCCTCGATCAGCCTCTATAGCGCGATGGCCCTGGGGAACTCCAGATAGCTTGTTGAAGGCCGGCCTCGGCACCATCGGCTGGGCCGAGCCGAGACTTCGATAACGCACTGACGGACCCGGCTACGCCGGTGTCACAGCCGGCCAGCTCACCGCCGCTACAACGGCTTGCGCACCCGCCACAGCGTCACCGGCAGCGCGGTCCGCCAGGTGTCGAACCGCCCCAGCGGCTCGGCGTGCGCGACCGACAGGCGCACAAGATCGCCGCCCAGCCGGGCGCGCAGGTCCGCCAGCATCGCCTCGGTCTGCACCGTGACCGCGTTCGCCACCAGCCGCCCGCCGGGGCGCAGCGCCTCCCAGCAGCGTTCCGGCACGCCGGGCACGGTCAGGCCGCCGCCGATGAAGATCGCATCCGGCGTTTCCAGCCCGTCCAGTGCCGCCGGCGCCCGGCCAGAGACGATCCGCAGCCCGGGTACGGCCAGCGCGTCCCGGTTGCGCGCGATCAGCGCCTGCCGCCCCTCATGCGCCTCGATGGCGATGGCGCGGCAGGCCGGGTGGCTGCGCATCCACTCGATGCCGATGGAGCCGCTGCCGGCGCCGATATCCCACAGCAACTCACCGGGCAGCGGCGCCAGGTGCGCCAGCGTCACCGCCCGCATGTCGCGCTTGGTCAGTTGCCCATCGTGCTGGAACGCCTCGTCCGGCAGGCCGGCCAGCCCGGACCAGCCGCGATGGTCCGCATCGGCCGCGCATTCGACGGCAACCACGTTCAGCTCGGCGCAGCGCGGCACGTCCCAGCCGGCGGCGGTGCCGCTGCGCCGCGCTTCCTGCGGCCCGCCCATATGTTCCAGCACCTCGATCCGGCTGGCGCCGAAGCCGTGCCCGGCCAGCGCCTGCGCCAGCGCCGCCGGGCTGCTGCCATCAGCCGACAGCACCAGCAGCCGGGCGCCCTCATGCACATGCCGCAGCACCGCCGCCACCGGCCGCCCGGTCACGCTCAGCAGCGCGGTATCCTGCAGCGCCCAGCCCAGTCGCGCCGCCGCCAGGGCGAAGGCCGAGGGCGCCGGCAGCACCCGCATCTCCGCCGCCGGCACCAGCCGCGCCAGCGTCGCGCCGACGCCGAACAGCATCGGGTCGCCGCTGGCCAACACGCACACCGGCATGCCGCGCCAGGCCAGCACGCAGCCGGCGTCGAACGGGCGCGGCCAGGGGTGACGCTGCTGGCTCACCACCGCCGGCACCAGCGCCAGGTGCCGCTCGCCGCCCACCAGTACGCAGGCGTCCGCGATCGCCTGCCGCGCGGCGGCGCCGAGCCCGTCCAGCCCGTCCTCGCCGATGCCCACCACCGTCAGCCACGCCGTCATCCGCCGCCCCATGCCCGCAAATCCGCCGGGCGTTCATAGGGCAGGGCTGCCATCGGCAAAACAGCTTGTTCATTGCCGCCCGGTTCGGTACGACGCCCGCGACTTTCCGTTCCGCCTCAACTTCCCCGGGGGGATGCTTCATGCTCGACTATCGGCGCGACGCGGCCGACATCTACGCGCGGTCCTTCGCCATCATCCGCGCCGAGGCCGATTTGTCCCGCATTCCGCCGGACCTGGAGAAGCTGGCGGTGCGCGTGGCGCACGCCTGCGGCATGCCGGACGTGATCGACGACCTGCGATTCTCTCCCGGCGCCGGCACCGCCGGGCGCGCGGCGCTGGCGGCCGGAGCGCCGATCCTGTGCGATTGCCGGATGGTCGAGTCGGGGATCACCCGGGCGCGGCTGCCGGCGGCGAACCGCACCATCGTCACGCTGGACGCCCCCGCGGTGCCCGACCTGGCGCGGCAGCTTGGCACCACCCGCTCGGCCGCCGCGGTCGACCTGTGGCAGCCGGTGCTGGCCGGCGCGGTCGTGGCCGTCGGCAACGCTCCCACGGCGCTGTTCCGCCTGCTGGAACTGCTCGACGCCGGCGCCCCCAAACCCGCCCTGATCCTGGGCTTCCCGGTCGGCTTTGTCGGCGCCGCCGAGTCGAAGGAGGCCCTGGCGGCCAACAGCCGCGGCGTCCCGTTCGTCATCGTGCGCGGCCGGCGCGGCGGCAGCGCCATGGCCGGCGCCGCGGTCAACGCCCTGGCGGCCGAGCGCGAGTAGATGGCCGCCGGACGCCTCGCGGTCGTCGGCCTGGGGCCCGGCTCGCCCGGCCTGATGGCGCCGGACGCCCGCGCCGAGCTCGACCGCGCGCAGGACATCGTCGGCTACGCCACCTACGTGCAGCTCGCCGGCGCCTTCCGTCCCGACCAGACGCTGCATGTCTCCGACAACCGCGAGGAACTCGACCGCGCCCGCCACGCCTTCGCCCTGGCCGCGTCCGGCCGGCATGTCGCGGTGGTGTCGTCCGGCGATCCCGGCGTGTTCGCCATGGCGGCGGCGGTGCTCGAGGCGCTGGAGCAGTCGGATGACCCGGCCTGGCACGCGGTGGATCTCGTGGTGCTGCCCGGCATCTCCGCGGCGCAGGCGGCGGCGGCGCGGGCCGGGGCACCGCTGGGGCACGATTTCTGCACCATCTCGCTGTCCGACAACCTCAAGCCCTGGGCGGTGATCGAGCGGCGGCTGGATGCCGCGGCCGGGGCCGACTTCGTGCTGGCGCTGTACAACCCGGTGTCCCGCGCGCGGCCGTGGCAGCTCGACAGCGCCCTGTCGCTGCTGCGCCGCCACCGCGACGCGGCGACGCCGGTGGTGCTCGGCCGCGACATCGGCCGCCCTGGCGAGACGCTGACCGTCACCACGCTGGGCGCGGTCACCGCCGCGATGGTCGATATGCGTACCGTGGTGATCGTCGGCTCCTCGGAAACGCGGGTGTTGCCGCGTTCCGGCCATGGCGCGTGGGTCTATACGCCGCGCCGCTATCCCGAACGCTGATCCGTTCATTCTCACTATAATGATGGAACCTCCATGACCGATCGTCCCTGGACCCCGCCCGCCATTCCGCCGCTGGCGCAGCACCGCGCCGCGGAGCTGCAGGCGCGCATCGACTTCAAGACCAAGCCGCCGGGCTCGCTCGGGCGGCTGGAGGAGATTGCGCTGCAGCTCGGCCTGATGCAGGACACCACCCATCCGGAACTGCGCAAGCCGACGGTGGTGGTGTTCGCCGGTGACCACGGCCTGGCGGCCGAGGGCGTCAGCCCGTTCCCGCCCGAGGTGACGCCGCAGATGGTGGCGAACTACCTGGCCGGCGGCGCCGGGATCAACGTCTTCGCCCGCGCGGCCAACCTGGCGATCGTCGTGGTCGATGCCGGCGTCGCCGTCGACCTGCGGCCGCATCCCGATCTGCTGGTGCGCAAGGTCCGCTATGGCACCCGCAACGCCCTGCACGAGGATGCGATGACCGATGCCGAGGTCGCGCTGTGCCTCTCGCGCGGCGCCGAGGTCGTCGCCGGCGTTGCCGCGAGCGGCTGCAACGCCATCCTCCCCGGCGAGATGGGCATCGGCAACACCTCGTCGGCCGCGCTGCTGACCAGCGCGCTGGCGCCCGCGCCGCTGGATGAATGCATCGGCATCGGCGCCGGCCATGTCGGCCCCGGCCTGGCGCACAAGAAGGCGGTGCTGGCGAAGGTGCAGCAGCGCCGTCCGGACGTGCATGACCCGCTGGCCGCGCTGGCCGCGTTCGGCGGCTGCGAGATCGCCATGATGACCGGCGCCATGCTGGAGGCGGCGTCGCGGCGCATGCTGATCGTGGTGGACGGGCTGATCTCCACCGCCGCCGCGCTGGTGGCGGCGCGGATCGACCCGGCGGTGACCGGCTATATGCTGTTCGCGCACGCCTCCGGCGACCGCTCGCACCACCACGCCCTGCAGGCGCTGGGCGGCAAGCCGCTGCTCGACCTCGGCCTGCGGCTGGGCGAGGCGACCGGCGCGGCGCTGGCCTGGCCGCTGATCGCCGCCTCGGCCGGCTTCCTGGCCGAGATGGCAACGTTCGAATCCGCCGCGGTCAGCCAGCGGACCGCCCCGTGATGGCGTTCGCCGCCCGCGAGGGGCGTGCCGTGTGGGCGGCGGCGATGTTCTTCACCCGCCTGCCGCTGCCCTCGCTGCCGGTGCTGCGGCCCGAGGACGAGAGCCGCGCCACCGGCTGGTGGCCGCTGATTGGCGTCGGCGTCGGCGCCCTGGTGGCGGCTGTGTGGTGGCTGGCCGCGCGCGTTCTGCCGGGCGGCGTCGCCGTGGGGCTGGCGCTGGCGGCGGGCATGCTGTTCACCGGCGCGATGCACGAGGACGGCTTCGCCGACGTCTGCGACGGCTTCGGCGGCGGCCGGACCCGCGAGCGCGTGCTGGAGATCATGCGCGACTCCCGTGTCGGGGCTTACGGCGCCGTCGGCGTCGTCATGCTGCTCGGACTGAAATGGCAGGCGATGGCGGCGCTGCCGGCGGGGCTGCTGCCGGCGGTGGTGATCGCCGCGCACGCGCTGAGCCGCGGCGCGGCGCTGGGGATCACCGCGACCTTGCCCTATGCCCGCAGCGACGGGCGGCCGGCGCAGCGCATGACCGGGGTCTCCGGCGCGCGGCTGGCGGCTGGGGCGGTGGTGGCGTTGGCGCCGCTGCTGCTGCTGCCACTCGGCACGCGGGTGGCCTGCCTGGCGGTGACGGTGGCGGCGTGGGCCGGCTGCGCCCTGTGGTTCCGCCGCCGCCTGGGCGGCTACACCGGCGACTGCCTGGGCGCAACGCAGCAGGTCGCCGAGATCGCCATCCTGCTGGCCGCGCTGGCCACCCTATGACCCTGCTGCTGATCCGGCACACCGCGGTGATGGGCGCCGGCGGCCTGTGCTACGGCCGCACCGAGGTCCCTCTGGCCGCCAGCTTCGCCGCCGAGGCCGCCGCCGTACGCGCCGCCCTGCACACCACCTTGGCGCCCCAACCCTGGACGCTGTACGCCAGTCCCGCGCTGCGCTGCCGCCTGCTGGCCGAGACGCTCGACGCGCCGGTGACCCTCGATCCCCGCCTGGGCGAGGTCGATTTCGGCGACTGGGACGGCCACGCCTGGGACGACCTGCCGCGCGCGGCGCTGGATGGCTGGTGCGCGGATTTCGTCCACGCCCGCCCGCCCGGCGGCGAATCCTTCAAGGACCTGATCGCCCGCGCCGAGGACTTCGTCGCCGACGTCGCCCGCCGGCACGCGGACGGCACGGTGCTGGCGGTGACGCACGCCGGCATCATCCGCGCCTTGCTCGCCCCGCGCCGCGGCCTGGGCTATGCCGACGCCTTCAGCATCGCCGTGCCGCACGGCAGCATCCACGCCGTATCGGAGAGCCTCGCGCCATGAGCATGATCTACCTGATTGGCATGGGCCCCGGCGGCCCCGAATACCTCACCATGCAGGCCATCGCGGCGCTGCGGAAGCTGGATGTCGTCTTCATCCTGGAGAAGGACGGCCGCGGCAAGGAGGCGCTGAGCGAGGCGCGGCGGCAGATCCTGGATACCTACTGCGAGCCCGGCACCTTCCGGATCGTGACCGCGCCCAGCCCCGGGCGGCGGCCGGCCGGCGAGGACTACCTGGACGTCGTGGCCGACTGGCACCAACGCAAGACCGCGCTGATCGCCGGCATGATCCGCGACTCGCTGCGGCACGGCGAGATCGGCGGCATCCTGGTCTGGGGCGATCCGGCGCTGTACGACAGCAACATCGCCATCCTGCATCGCATCCGCCGCGAGCATCTGCCGGCACTGAGGTTCGAGGTGATCCCCGGCATCACCAGCGCCCAGTTGCTGACCGCCCGCCACCAGGTGCCGCTGAACGAAATCGGCGAGGACGTGCTGATCACCACCGCCCGCCGGATGCAGGCCGGCAGTGTCGACGGCCACTCCAGCGCAGTGGTGATGCTGGACTCGAACGCCGCGTTCGAGCGGATCGACGGGGACGACCTGGATATCCACTGGGGCGCCTACCTGGGCACGGAGAATGAGGTGCTGGTCTCCGGGCCGCTGCGCGAGGTGCGCGGGCGGATCGCCGAACTGGTCGCCGAGCAGAAGCAGCGTCACGGGTGGATTTTGGACATCTACCTGCTGAAGCGGCGGCGGGCCGGGGGGTGATGGGAAAACCTCAGCCGGTAATCGACCTGGTCATGCCCTCTGCCCGCGGCTCGGCACATGGGATCATGGGTGACCATTAACGGCTGAAGGGAAACAGCACGAGTTTATTAGGACCTGCGCCTCGTCGAGGCCATCCTCCATCTGAGAGCGATGTTCTCGATGAGGGAGGCAGGAATTGTGTCTGCTATGCATGGCCAATGTGGAACGCAGATCCTCGGCGGGTCGCGCCCATGTGCTCCAACTCCTGGCGCTCGTTGAGCATCCTGATGCGCTCCCGGCCGAGGCGGCGCTGCGGCTCGCCGGAGAAATTCTGGAACTGATCCGGGAGGAACGGACCGAGCGCCGGTGCGAGCCCGTGACTCCGCCTTCAGGCAGCCCATGAAGCCCGCTGGAACACGAAGGGAGGCGATCATGAAGAACAACAGCACCCAGACGCCGGAACACGGCACCATGCCCGGCCCATCCCAGGATCTCCTCACCGAGCTGGAGGCAGCCTACAAGGATATTCACGCCCATCCCGAGCTGTCGATGCAGGAGCGCCGCACGGCGGGCATCGCCGCCGCCTGGCTGCGGACGCATGGCTACGACGTCACCGAAGGCGTCGGCGGCACCGGCGTCGTCGGGCTGTTGCGCAACGGCGATGGCGCCACGGTGCTGCTGCGTGCCGACATGGATGCGCTGCCGATCGCGGAGAGCACAGGCCTGCCCTTTGCCAGCAAGGCAACCGGCACCGACCGTTTCAGCCAGTCCACCGCGATCGCGCATTCCTGCGGCCACGACATGCATGTCGTCTGGCTGATGGGGGCGACACGCATCCTGGCCGAGAACCGCGACCGCTGGCACGGCACGGTGATGGCGGTGTTCCAGCCCGGGGAGGAAACCGCCCAGGGCGCGCGCGCCATGATCGAGGACGGCATGGTCAGGCGCTTCCCGAAGCCGGACGTGACATTGGGCCAGCACGTCATGCCACTCAGCGCCGGCCTCATCGGCTGGCGCATCGGCACCATGCTCTCGGCCGGCGACAGCTGGGAGGTGACGCTGTTCGGCCGCGGCGCCCACGGGTCGATGCCGCAGAAGAGCATCGACCCCGTGGTGATGGCTGCCTCCGCCGTCATGCGCCTGCAGACGGTGGTGTCGCGCGAAGTGGCCATGACCGACAGCGCCGTGGTCACGGTCGGCACCCTCCGGGCGGGCATGAGCGAGAATGTCATTCCGGACCGGGCCCTGCTCCGGCTCAATATCCGCACCTTTAAGGACCAGGTGCGCAGCCGGGTGCTGGCCGCGACCCGGCGCATCCTGGAGGCGGAGGCCACGGCATCGGGCGCGCCGAAGCCGCCGGAGTTTTCCGTGCTGAGCGAATACCCGGTGACCCGCAACGACGAGGCTGCCACGCGCAAGGTCGTGGCGGCCCTGGCGCGTCATTTCGGCACGGACCAGGTGCTCGAGATCGAGCCTGCCACGGCAAGCGAGGACTTCGGCCTGTTCGGCGCTGCCTGGGACGTGCCCGCGGTGTTCTGGGTCGTCGGCGGCACCGATCCGGAGAAATTCAAGGCGGCCGAGCAGGCCGGCAAGCTGGATGAGATTCCGGTCAATCACGCGCCGGACTTCGCGCCGGTGATCCACCCCACCCTGCGCACCGGCGTCGAGGCGATGCTTGCCGCCGCGGGTGCCTGGCTGGCCGCCGGGGAGGAAAAGCCCTGAGCGCCATCGAACCGGCAATCCTGCTGGTCAGGATACTCGATCTCATCGGCGCGTTCGTCTTCGCGATCAGCGGCGCGGCGCTGGGCGTGCAGCGCGGCATGGACCTGTTCGGCGTGCTGGTGCTCGCCTTCGTCACCGCCGTGGTGGGCGGCATCACGCGGGATATGCTCATCGGCGCCATCCCGCCTGACTCCATCGCGAGTTGGCACAATCTGGCGCTGGCCGTCGTGGCCGGGCTGCTGGTCTTTCGCTTCCACAGGCTGCTCGACCGGCTGCAGCACCCGGTGCTGTTCTTCGATGCGGCCGGGCTTGGGGTGTTCGCCGTGGCCGGGACCCAGAAAGCCCTGGAGTACGGGATCAATCTGCCGATGGCGGCCATCCTGGGCATGGTCAGCGGCATCGGCGGCGGCATGGTGCGCGACGTCCTGACGGCACAGGTGCCGACTGTCCTGCGCTCAGATATCTATGCCGTCGCCGCGCTGGCGGGCGCGTTGGTGGTGGTCGCAGGCAGCCAGGCCGGGCTGCCGCCGGCTGTCGTCGCGCCGGCCGGGATCGTACTCTGCGTGTTCCTGCGCCTGATGGCACTCTATCGAGGCTGGAAGCTGCCCGGCGCCCGCTTCGAAAAAGCCGGGCAATGAGCCACCGTCCTCGCAACCATGACGGGATTGGCGCCGGCGCGTCCTGGCCGGCTCCCATGACGAAGCAGGAACAATTCTATGCCGCCTCTCCCACCCAGCGCGTCCCCGGTACCAGGATCATCGCGAAGTACGGCACGCTGGCCGGATCGACCTCGGCCAACGGTAGCACGCGCTGGCGGGCCATAGTGCCGCGCTCGACGTAGATCGCCCGGCCGGTCATCCCGAGTTCCCGCAGCACGCCGCATACCTTGGGGAAATTGCCGCCCAGCTTCATGATCGCCGCCGCCTCGGTCCGCGCCAGGTGCCGGGCCAGATCTTCGGCCGGCAGCACGCCGGACAGCACCGTCAGCGTCTGGTTGCGGTACATCAGCGGCGTGGACGCCGCCGCGGCGCAGGCCACCACCGAGCAGACGCCCGGCACCACGATCGTTTCGTAGCGGCCGGCCAGGCGGTCATGCAGGTACATATACGAGCCGTAGAACAGCGGATCGCCCTCGCAGATCGCGGCGACGTCGCGGCCGGCGTCCAGGTGCCTGGCCACCGCCACGCAGGAGTCGTCATAGAAGTCCCGCAGCGCGGTCTCGTAGCAGAACGGCGGCGGAAGCTTCTCGGTGGTCACCGGATAGACCAGCGGCAGCCGGACCTGTTCCGGGCGCAGGTAGCCCTCGACGATGCCCAGCGCATTGCTGGCGCGGCCTTTCGCCACCGGATAGGCGACCACCGGTGCCTCCTGCAGCAGGCGCAGCGCCTTCAGGGTGATCAGCTCAGGATCGCCCGGGCCGACGCCGAGGCCAAGCAGGCGGCCGGTGTGGCGCGCGGAGAAATTCGGTGTGTCGTTCATGGGACCTGCTGCGGGCGATATCACTGGCCGCGCTCCGGGCGGAAGCGGCGGCGGTAGTCGGGATCATACAGGGCGCTTTCGCGGAAAGCGTCGGCCTCCAACGCACGCCCGACCAGCACCAGCGCGGTACGCTCGATCGGTGCCGCGGCAAGCTGGGCGGCTATGGAGGACAGCGTGCCGCGCACCACGCGCTGGTCGGACCAGCTTGCCCGTTCCACCACCGCCACCGGACAGTCCGCGCCATACAGTGGCGTCAGTTCGGCGACGATGCGGTCCAGCGCGTGGATCGCCAGGTGGATCGCCAGCGTCGCGCCGGTGGCGCCGAACGCCGACAGAGTCTCCGTTGGCGGCATTGCCGAGGCGCGGCCGGAGACGCGGGTCAGCACCAGGCTCTGCGCCACCTCCGGCACCGTCAGCTCCTGCCCGAGCACCGCGGCGGCGGCGGCGAAGGCGGGGACGCCGGGGGTCAGCGTATACGGAATGCCAAGCCGCCGCAGCCGCCGGACCTGCTCGGCCACCGCGCTGTACACCGACAGGTCGCCGGAGTGCAGCCGCGCGACGTCCTCGCCCGCTTCATGCGCCTTGACGTATTCCGCCTCGATCTCATCCAGCGACAGCGGCGCGGTGTTGACGATGCGGGCGCCGGGCGGGCAGTGCGACAACAGGTCCTCCGGCACGATCGAGCCGGCGATCAGGCACACCGGGCAGCGCGCCAGCAAATCCCGCCCGCGCAGGGTGATCAGGTCCGCGGCGCCCGGGCCGGCGCCGATGAAATGCACGGTCATCACTCGTCTCCAGACAGAAGGCCGATCACCGCGTTGCGGCGGGGGCGCCAGAGGTCGCGGCGCAGGGCTTCGCGCAGCCGCGCCTGCATTGCCGCGCGGGCCTGCGGATTCGCGGCGCGCAGGAAGTCATCCACCTCGGGGTTGCCCAGCGTGGCGTCGAACAGCAGGTCGAACGGGCGGTCCAGCCGCTGTGGCAGGGTGGCGGCGAAGGCGAACAGCCCGTCGACGGCGCGGGCGATCTCGGCGCCGCCGCGGTAGCCGTGCCGCATCATGCCGGCGATCCAGGCCGGATTGGCGGCGCGGCCGCGGGTCACCAGCGCGACTTCCTCGATCAGCGTGCGAGTGTGGGGAGCCTCGGGCTGCGAGGTGTCCAGGTGGTACAGCGCCGGAAGCTGCCCCAGCGCGTCCGCCGCCGCCGCGAAGCCGCCCTCGTGCGCGGCATGTTCGCCGCCGTCCAGCAGGTCGGTCTCGCGATGGTCCTGGGGGTGAACGAAGGCATCCGCGGCGGCGACGCGCGCTGAAAAATCGGCGCCGCAGTCCAGCCCGCTGCCGTAGGCATGGGCCGAGCCGGCCAGGTAAGCGGCGCCAAGCGCGGCGCGGTCGCGCCAGGTGCCGGCGGCCAGCGCCGCGTCCACGCCGGCGCCGTAGTCGCCGGGCGCGCTGCCGTAGATCCGGGCGGTGGCGCGGCGAAACGCCTCGGCGTCCAGGCCGCGTGCCGTGGCGGCCAGGCGGTTCCAGTCCGGCGCCTCGTCGCGTTCCGCCACCAGGCGGACGGCGGAGTCGAACAGCAGGATTTGCTGCTCGAACATGTCGCGGAACAGGCCGGAGATGCGCAGCGTCACGTCCACCCGGGGGCGGTCGAGCACCGCCAGCGGCAGCACGGTGACGCCGGTGACGCGGGCCGATGAATCGTCCCATGTCGGCCGCACGCCCAGCAGCACCAGGGCGAGGGCAAGATCCTCGCCGCCGGTGCGCAGGCTTGCGCTGCCCCACAGGTCCAGCACCAGCGACCGCGGCCAGTCGCCATGGTCCTGCAGGTGCCGGCGCAGCAGGTCGTCGGCCGCCCGCTCGGCCAGCGCGACGGCGGAGCGGGTCGGGATGGTGCGCGGATCGACGGTGAACAGGTTGCGCCCGGTCGGCAGCACGTCGGCCCGCCCGCGCGTCGGCGCGCCGGCCGGGCCGGGGGCGACCCAGCGGCCGTCGAGCGCGGCGCACAGGGCGGCGGCTTCGGAAGGAGCGCAGCGGTCGAGGGCAGCTTCGATCCGGGCGAACGTCGGGTTGGCGTCGTGGCGGTGCGCATCGGCAGGCGGCAGGAGCGCCCCCTCGGCCCTCTCCGCCCCATCGTCATGGCCGGGCGTGTCCTGGCCATCCACCGCCCGCCGCTGAAGCGCAGATGACCGGGACACGCCCGGCCATGACGATGGGGCTGGGGCTCGCCGCCCGACGTCCCCGCACGCCCGGCGCAGCGCCGCCACCAGCGCCGCGCGGCTGTCCGCACCCGGCGCCTGCCCGAACACATGCAGCCCGTCGCGGATCTGCAGTTCCTTCACGTCGCACAGGTAGGCATCCAGCCGCGCCAGCGCCTCGTCCTCCGGCGCATCCGGCGCCACACCGCTCTCCGCCAGCAGGCCCAGCGACGCGGCACGGTCCAGCACCTCCCGCCGCAACAGCGTGGCGCGGCGGCGGTCCAGGCCATCGGCGACGGCGTATTCGTCGATCAGCCGCTCCAGTTCGATGGCGCCGCCATGGCTGCCGGCGCGCTTCAGCGGCGGGGTCAGGTGGCCGATGGTGACGGCGCCCAGCCGGCGCTTGGCCGCGGCGGCCTCGCCGGGGTTGTTGACGATGAACGGATAGACCACCGGCAGCCCGCGGCACAGCGCCGCCGGCGTGCAGGCCTCCGACAGCGCCACCGCCTTGCCCGGCAGCCACTCCAGCGTGCCGTGGGTGCCGAGATGCAGCAGCGCATGCGCGTCAAGCCGCATCCGCAGCCACAGGTAGAACGCGACATAGGCATGCCGCGGCGGCTGGACCGGATCGTGATAGGTCGCGCGGCGCTCCTCGGCGCGGCCGCGTTCGGGCTGCACCGCCAGCACGAAGCCGCCCCGGCGCACGTGGCGGAGCACGAACTGTCCGTCCTGCACCGCCGCATCGGCTTCCGGCTCGCCCCAGCACGCCAGGATGTCCTGCCGCAGCGCCGCCGGCAGGGTGGTGAAGACATCCCGGTAGTCCGCGACGGTCAGCAAAGGGGCCGGTGGCGCCTCGGTCAGCATCCGGGTCAGCGCGGCCGCGCCGGGCGAGGCACCGCCGGTGTCGTAGCCCTGTCCGGCCAGCAGCGACAGGATGGCATCGAGGCTGGCGAAGCTGTCCAGGCCGACGGCGTGCCCGACCTGTCCGCCCTCGCCGGCGGCACCGGGGTAATCCGACAGCACCACCGCCACCCGCCGCCCACCGCGCGGCGTCGCCGCCAGCCGCGCCCAGCCCAGCGCCCGGTCCGCCGCCAGGGCAACGCCTGCCTCATCGGCGCAATGCCGGGTGCGGGCGAATTCCAGCATCGGCTCCGGCGCCGCCTGCTGCTTGAACGCGATCGCCGTCGTCAGCAGCCGCCCGTCCAGTTCCGGCAGCACCACCTGCATGGCCAGGTCCGCCTGAGACAGGCCGCGGCTGGACTCCGCCCAGGCCTCGCGCGCCGCGCCCGACAGCAGCACCTGCAGCACCGGCACGCCGGCGGCATCCAGCGGCGAGCCGGCATCGCCCTGCGCCGCGCTGAAAGCGGTCGCGTTCAGCACCACTGCCGGCGCCCAGTCCCGCAGCCGCGCCGCGACGAACGCGCCCACGTCCGGGTCCTTGAGGCTGGATACATACACCGCCCGCACGCCGAATCCGCGATCGGCCAGGGCGGCGGCCAGCGTCTCCACCGGCGCGATGTCGCCGGCCAGCAGATGCGCGCGGTAGAACACGATCACCGCCAGCCCGGCCTCGCCCGTCGCCGGCACCGGCAGGGCATGCTCGCCGGCATCGGGCACCGGCACGGGCGGCGCGGGGCAGGGGGCATCCAGCCCGCCCAGCCGCGCCGCCAGCCGCAGCGCCTGCGCCAGGTTGTCCGGGCCGCCGTGCCGCAGATAGGCATCCATCTGCCGCAGCGCCGCCTCCGGCACCGTGGACAGCGCCGCCAGCCGCGGGTCGTCGCGCGCGTCGCCCGGTACGATCGCCAGCGCGATGCCCAGGCGCCGGCAGTGCGCCGCCACTTCCTCGGCACCGTAGGTCCAGTAGTCCAGCCCGCCGAGCAGGCGGACGAGCACACAGCGTGCCCGCGCCACCACCTGCTCGACATACAGGTCCACCGACATCGGATGCCGCAGCCGCCCGAGGCTGGCCAGCCGCAGCGACGGCCGCCCGTCGCCCAGCGCCTCCCACACCGCGGCGGCGGCGGCCAGGTCGCTGTCGGCGAACGACAGCAGCACGATATCGGCCGGAGTCTGGCCGAGATCCTCCGCGCGCTGCTCGTCGTCGAGCGTCCGGCCGTCCTGGACCAGAAGATGCATCGATCAGGCTGCCCCAGGGGCGGCAATGGCGTTGGCGATGGCGGCGCGGTCCAGGCCGCGCTGGCCGATGACCACCAGCCGCCCCTCACGCGCCGCGTCCCACGGCCGGTCGAAGGCGTGCTGCAGGCGGGTGCCGACGCCCTGCACCGCGAGGCGCATCGGCTTGCCGCTGACCACGGCGAATCCCTTCACTCGCAGGATATCGTGCGCGGCGCACACCGCTTGCAGCCGCTGCACAAGGTCCTCCGGCGCCGCCACTTCCGGCAGGGGGACGACGAAGCTCTCGAAATCGTCGTGCTCGTGCGCGCCGTTCATGGCGTCGTGGTGCGAGGGCCGGGACGCCAGGTCATCCTCGGCCGCCGCGCCCAGCCCCAGCAGCACCGCCGGATCGAGCCGCCCGTGCCGCGCCGGCACCAGCTTCACCGCGCGGGCCAGCGCGCCGCCGATGTCGTGCCGCAGCCGCGCCAGCGTCGCCGGGTCCAGCAGGTCCGCCTTGTTCAGCACGACCATGTCGGCCGCCTGCAACTGGTCCTGGTAAACCTCGGCCAGGGGGTTGTCGTGATCGACCGACGGGTCCTCGGCCCGCTGCCGCTCCACCGCCTCGGGGTCGTCGGCGAACCGCCCGGCCGCCACCGCCGGGCCGTCCACCACCGCCAGCACGCCGTCGACCGTGACGCGGGCGCGCACCGCCGGCCAGCCGAATGCCTTCAGCAGCGGCTTGGGCAAAGCGAGGCCGGAGGTCTCGATGACGATGTGCTCCGGCGGGTCCGCGCGGTTGATCAGGGCTTCGATGGTGGGAAGGAAATCGTCGGCCACGGTGCAGCACAGGCAGCCGTTGGCCAGTTCGACGATGTCCTCGTCGCGGCAGCCCGGGACGCCGCAGTTGCGCAAAATGTCGCCGTCGATGCCGAGTTCGCCGAACTCGTTGACGATGACGGCGATGCGCCGGCCGCCGGCGTTCTCCAGCAAATGGCGGACCAGCGTGGTCTTGCCGGCGCCGAGGAAGCCGGTGACGATGGTGGCGGGAATGCGGGCGGCGCCGCGGTTGGTCAGGCTCATGCGAGTGTCTCCAGGGCAGGCACGCGGGCCAGGATGGCGTTGCGCAGCGAGGCGGGACGGCGGGACGGCAGCACCGCCCCCGAGCGGGACGCCACATAGGCGGCGCCGTAGTCGATCAGGTCGCCGGCCTGCGCGGGCGTGAGGTCCGCGAGCAGGTAGGTCCACTTGCCCGGCATGGCGATGGCGGCGGTGCAGCCGCGCGCGCAGTTGGCGAGGCAGGCGACGCCGGAGAGGGAGAGCGGCGCGTCGCCGGCGGCCAGCCTGCTTTCCAGTTCGGCGTGCAGCACCGTACCGGGTGGGGTTTCGTCCGCGGCCAGGTCGCGCCCGGCGCGGCAGGTGGTGCAGACAATCAGCCGCGCCCGGGTCATGCGGGCGCTCCCGGGTTGGAAGGCCCGTTCAGGCGGCGTGTGGCGGGAGGCGGCACGCGCGGGACGGGCGGTGGTGCGCAACGGGCGCCGCCGTTGCGGTTTCGCTGACCGGTTTTCAACACGGAGAAGACGGAGGTCACACGGAGTTCCACGGAGAAGAATGGTATTGCGCTTCGCGCGAAGCGCCTGAAGAAGAATGATATTACGCTTTGCGCGAAGCGCCTGAAACCACCGGACGGCGCCATTGGGCCGATCAGGCCGATACCCCCGGAAAGCTCTGTGGAACTCCGTGTAACCTCCGTTAACTCCGTGTTGAAAACGCGGAGCCGGCTACGCCCCAGCCGGTTCCGGCGTGGCACGCCCGCCCCGACACAAGGTGCGACCAGGTCGCCGCCCATGCCTGCCCTGGTGTCTCCCCGCCGCAACCGCCCCTGGCGCCGCCCGCCTCGCCGCTGCCATAACCCTCGCTTTCCACCAAGGAGCCCACCATGGCCGAGCCCGACGACGCCGCCCGCCACCGCGCCAAAATGGAAAAGCGCAAGCAGATGCAGGACACCGAGGCCGCCGCCCGCACCCGCGAGCAGGGCCTGCTGATGGTCCACACCGGCACTGGCAAGGGCAAGTCCACCGCCGCCTGGGGCTTGGCGCTGCGCATGCTGGGGTATGGCAAGCGCGTCGGCGTGGTGCAGTTCATCAAGGGTGCCTGGACCACCGGCGAGCGCGCCGCGCTGGAAAGCTTCGGCCCGCTCGTCACCTGGCACACGCTGGGCGAGGGCTTTACCTGGAACACCCAGGACAAGGCCCGCGACATCGCCACCTGCCGCCGCGCCTGGGAGCAGGCGCTGGCGCTGATGCAGGACCCGGACCTCGCGCTGCTCATCCTCGACGAACTCAACATCGCCCTGCGCTACGACTACCTGCCGCTCGACGAGGTGCTGGACGCGCTGCGTAACCGTCCGCCAGGGCTGCACGTGGTGGTGACCGGCCGCAACGCGAAGCCGGCCCTGGTCGAGGCGGCCGACATGGTCACCGAGATGACGCTGGTGAAGCATCACACCGCCGCGGGGGTGAAGGCGCAGCCGGGGATCGAGTTCTGATCCTCGCCGGGTAACGCCGCCAGCACCAGGATGAACACCACCGGCGGTTCCAGCGCCGCCTGCTCCAGCCGCGCCGCGATGGAATCCAGTGGCGCGGTCACCTGCCGCTGCGCCGGCAGGCTGGCCTGGGAGATCGCAGTCACGTCCACCGCGGTGCCCGCCGGCAGGGCGGCGCGCAGGCGCGACACCAGGCCGGTCAGCGCGCGCAGGCCCATGTAGAACACCAGCGTGGTGCCGCCGGCCAGCAACGCCGCCCAGTCCTCGGCCTGGTCCGGCTCGCCCTCGGCGGTGCGGCCGGTGCACAGCAGAACGGCGGAGGCGCGGTGCCGCTCGGTCAGCGGCACGCCGGCCAGGCTGGCGGCGGCGAGGCCGGCGGTGATGCCGGGGACGAACTCATAGGGGATGCCGTGCGCGGCCAGGAAGCGGGCCTCCTCGGCGGCGCGGCCGAACACCAGCGGGTCGCCGGATTTCAGCCGCACGACGCGGCGGCCCTGCTGCCAGCCCTCCTGCATCAGCGTGTTGATGCGGGCCTGCCGCGCGTCCTGGCCCTCGGCCGAGCCGCAGCGGCGGCCGACATCGACGATCTCGGCGCGCGTCCCGGTGGCGGCCAGCAGCGCATCGGGCACCAGCAGGTCGCGCAGCACCAGGTCCGCCTCGGCGATGCGGCGGAAGGCGCGGCGGGTGAGAAGGTCGGGATCGCCCGGCCCGGCACCGACGATGCTGACCGCGTGCCGGAGGATCGTGGCGTCCATCATGGTTCTCTTGCTCATTTCAGTTGCACCGGGCAGCCGGCGACCAGCAGCCAGGCCTCGGTGGCGGCGGCGGCGGTGCGCTGGCCCAGCCAGCCGGTCAGGTCGCGGAAGCGCCGCAGGGCGGCATCCATCGGCACCGGGCTCCAGCCGATTTCGTCGCCGACGATCACCACGGGGTAGGGCGCGGCGCGCAGGCGGTGAAGCAGCGCACTCCATGCGTCGAGGATGGCGGCGTCCGGCTGGTCGAACCGCGCCGCGGCCCACAGCACGATGCTGTCCAGCAGCACGCCGGCGGGCGGCGGCGACAGCGCGTCCAGTGCGGCGGCGATGTCGGCGGGCGCTTCCAGGGTGCGCCAGCCGGGCGGACGCTCGGTCTGGTGGCGGCGGACCCGCTCTAGCATGTCGGCGTCGTCCGGGTCGGTCTGCCAGGTGGCGATGAACACGACGCCGTCGCCCCAGGCGCGGGCGATGTCCACCGCCCGCGCGCTCTTGCCGCTGCGCACCGGGCCGGTGAGGAAGGTCAGCTCAGCCATGCGGGGGCCTTTCGCGGCGAAGCGGGGCGGCGGCCGCTCCGTCAGGGGCCGCCAATTCGTCATGGCCGGGCGTGTCCCGGCCATCGGCGCTTCGACGGTGGGGAGTGGATGGCCGGGACACGCCCGGCCATGACGGTGAGGAAACGGGCCGCCGCCCATCGGCGAACCGCCGCGGCCGCAGCCCGGCGGCGGCGATCACCGGCGCGTCGTCCAGTACCGCGGCGGCGCCGCCGTGCGCGATCACCCGGCCCTGGTGCAGCACCGCCACCTCATCCGCCCAGTGCCGCGCCAGCAGCAGGTCGTGCGTCGAGAACACCACCGTCATGCCCTGCGCATGCAGCGCGTCGAGGTGATCCAGCAAAATGTCGATCCCCGCCGGGTCCAGCCCGGCCGTCGGCTCGTCCAGCACCAGCATGGCCGGGCGCATCGCCAGCGCCCCGGCGATCGCCGCCCGCTTGCGCTGGCCGTGGCTGAGCATGTGCGGCGGCAGCGCGCCGAGCGCCTCCAGCCCCACCGCCGCCAGCGCCGCCGCCACCCGGCGCGCCACCTCGGCCGGATCCAGCCCGAGGTTCAGCGGCCCGAAGGACACGTCCTGCGCCAGCGTGCCGGCGAACAACTGGTCGTCCGGGTCCTGGAACACCAGCGCCACGGCCTGCCGCAGCGCCGCCAGCCCGCGGCGGCTGTAGTCAATCGGCTGCCCCTGCCAGCGGACCTCGCCGGATGCCGGGCGCAGCGTGCCGTTCAGGTGCAGCAGCAGCGTCGATTTGCCCGAGCCGTTGCCGCCGAGCAGCGCCAGCCGCACGCCCGGCCGCACTGCCAGGCTCGCTCCGGCCAGGGCCTCGCGGCGCTGCCCGGGCGCCCGCGCCGCGGCGGCTTCGGTGCCGGGCCAGGCGTAGCGCAGGCCGATGGCGTCCAGCAGCGTCATGCGCCGATGGCCCGGGCGAGGCCGAACGCCACGCCGCCGAGCAGCATCGGCACGCCGGCGGCCAGCGTCCAGCCGAGGGGGCTGGCGGCGGAATCGGGCGGCAGCACCGGCAGGCGATCGACATAGCCGCGGGCCGCCAGGCCACGCTCCAGCCGCGCGGCGCGATCCAGGCTGCGCAGGAACAGCAGCGCCATCGCCTGCGCGGCGGAGCGCAGCATCAGGCGTTTCGTCGCGAAGCCCAGCCGGTTGTCCAGCGCGCGGACCATGCTGGCGCGTGTCTCATCCAGCACGAACAGGGTGCGGTGCACCAGCATCAGCAGGTCGAGCAGCGCCTCCGGCGTGCCGGCGCGGCGCAGCAGGGCGATCCAGGCCGCGGCGGGCACGGTGCAGGCGAAGCACAGCGTCACCGCCAGCGCCCCGGCGGCGCGCAGGCCGGCCCGCAGCGCGGTCGCCGCACCGGCGGCGCTCAGGCCGATGGTCACGCCGTGGTCGAAGCCCAGCGTCACGCACAGCGCCAGCGCGCTGGTCAGCAGGAAGCCGAGCGGCACCAGCATGGCGCCGAGGAACAACCGCCCCGGCACGCCCGCGCCTGCCACGGCGGCGAGGCCGGCGGCGATGCCGATCAGCGGCCCGGCGGCCAGCGGCGGCGCCAGCAGCACGCAGGCCATCAGCCCGGCGCAGAACAGCGTGACGGGGCCGGCGTGGCGGTGCCAGCGGTTGGTGTTGGCGCAGGACTCAATCGCGCGCAGCATCGTCACGCCCCACCCCGTCCCGTTTTGTCCGCCGCCCGCGCACATAGCCCAGGACATAGCCGACGGCGCCGGCGCCGATGGCCGCCTGCACGCCGAACAGCAGGCTTTCCACCTCGCTGCTCGGCGGCTGCCACAACGGCTTGAACCAGCGGTGGTAGCCGGGGTCGAGTTTCTGGATCATCGCCGTCGCCTGGTCGTCCGAGCCGCCGAACGAGTGGTCTCCGCCCGGCGTGATCAGCGCCAGTGGCAGCGTCGCCAGCGCCACCGCGCCCAGCGCCAGCAGGATGTTCTGCGTCCTCATGACTGCACCGCCTTGGGCCGCACCGGCTTGGCTGGCAGCAGCCCGGCAAGTTGCCCGCCGGCGTGGCTGCGCAGCATGTTCATCACCAGCACCGTCAGCAGCCCCTCGCTGATCGCCAACGGCACCTGGGTGATGGCGAACACGCCGAGGAACTTCACCGCCGCCCCGAGGATGCCGCCGACGGGGTCGGGGAAGGCCAGCGCCAGCTGCAGCGAGGTGACGCAATAGGTAACCAGATCGGACAGCGACGCGGCCAGGAACAGCGTCAGGTTCACCGGCAGGCCGACGGCATTGCCCGCCCGCCAGATCCACCAGGCGGTGAAGCTGCCGGCGATCGCCATGGAGAAGGTGTTGGCGCCCAGCGTGGTCAGCCCGCCATGCGCCAGGAACAGGGCCTGGAACAGCAGCACGACGCAGCCGACGACGCTCATGATCCACGGTCCGAACAGCACGCTGCCGAAGCCGATGCCGGTGGGATGCGAGCAACTGCCGGTCACCGAGGGCAGCTTCAGCGACGACAGCACGAAGGTGAAGCCGCCGCTCGCCCCCAGCAGCAGCCGCGCCTCCCCGTCTTCCCGCAGCCGATCGGCCAGCTTTTTCACGCCGTAGCCGACGAAGGGGGCGGCGACGGCGGTCCATGCGGCGGCGTGGGCGGCGGGCAGGTAGCCTTCCATGATGTGCATGTTGCGGTCCTTGGCTCAGGGACAGGCGGTGGCGCGCAGCCGGGCGACCAGGCGGTCCGCCAGGTCCGGGCGCTGGGCGAGGGGGATGTGCAGATAGCTGGCCAGCAGGCCCTTGTCAGCATGGCCGGCGGGCATGGGTGATGCGCCGGCGCGGGTGCCACAGGCGCGCCAGGCGGGGGCGGGCGGCGCGGCGGCACGGTCCCAGGTGCTGTAGTGGAACTCGTGGCCGCGCAGCGTATCGCCGGCATCGGCCAGCGAGGTGTCGGCCAGGGCGGTGGCCTCGCGGTAGCCCAGCGCGGCCAGGCGCGGGGTCATGCGCGTCTCGCCCGGCACCAGGCCGGCCATCGTGTGGCGTGCGCCGCCGGCATCGACCAGCGCTTCGGTCAACGCCATGAAGCCGCCGCACTCGGCCAGCAGCGGGGCGCCGCGGGCGTGCAGGGCGCGCAGGTCCTGCCACAGGCCGGTGTTGGCGCTGAGCGCGCGCGCATGCAGTTCCGGATAGCCGCCACCGAGCCAGACGCCGGCGGCGCCGGGCGGCAGACGCTCGCCGGCGACCGGGCTGAACCAGGCGAGGCGCGCCCCGGCGGCGGCGAGCAGGTCGAGGTCGTCCTGGTAGTAGAAGGCGAAGGCCGCATCGCGGGCCACCGCCAGCATTGGCCCATCCGTTGGCCCGTCCGCTGGCCCATCCGCTGGCCCGTCCGCTGGCCCGTCCGCTGGCCCATGCGCCGCCGGTGCCGGGGCGGGCAGGGGCGGCGCCGCCGCGGCCAGGCGCAGCAGCGCATCGAGGTCGAAGCGGGCGGCCACCGCCTCGGCCGCGGTGTCCAGCACCGCGTCGGCGGATCCAGCCTCGGCGGCGAGGTGCAGGCCGAGGTGCCGCTCCGGCACCGTCAGCCCGGTTTCGCGCGGCAGCCAGCCAAGGATCGGCAGGCCGGTCGCATCGGTGATCGCCGCGCCGCAACCGCGCGCGTGCCGTTCGGAGCCGGCGAAGTTCAGCGCCACTGCCGCCACCGGGCGGGCCGGATCGAACCGGGCGAAGCCGAGCGCGGTCGCCGCGGCGCTGCGGGCGGAGCCGGATATGTTCAGCACCAGCAGCACCGGCGCCTGCACCAGGGCGGCGATCTCGGCGGCGGAACCGGCGTCGCTGTCGAAGCGGGCGCCGTCGAACAGGCCCATCACGCCCTCGATGATGGCGATGTCGGCGCCGGCGCAGCCGCGGCGGAAGCTGTCGCGCATGGCCTGTTTGCCCAGCATCCAGGTGTCGAGGTTGCGGCACGGGCGGCCCGCGGCGCGGCTGTGCCAGCCGGGGTCGATGTAGTCGGGACCGCACTTGAACGGCTGCACCCGCAGGCCGCGGCGGCGCAGCACGCCGATGAGGCCGGCTGTCAAGAGCGTCTTGCCGACGCCCGAGCCGGTGCCGGCGATCAGCAGGCGGGGGATCATCGGCGCAGCTCCGTCCGCAGCGCCGCCAGCAGGGCCGCGCGCGGCTCCGGCGGGGCGGCGCGCAGGCGGATCCAGCCGGGCAGGCCGAACGAGGTACAGTCGCGCACCCGCAGCCCGTGCCGGCGCAGGGCGGCGGCGACCGTGGTGGCCTCGCCCACCTCGGCCATCAGGAAGCTGGCCTGGCTTTCGCGCACGGCGCAGCCCAGGTTGGCCAGGCCGGTGGCGAGGGCGCGGCGCCAGTCCGTCAGCACCGGCCGGGCGGCCTCCAGCCAGTCCAGCGCCGGCGCGCCGATGGTGGCTTGCAGGAACGCCACGCCGTCCGGACCCACCGGCCAGGAAGCGGCGCATTCGTGCAGTTCCGGCCAGGGATACGGCGTGACGGCGTAGCCGGCGCGCAGGCCGGTGAGGCCGAATGCCTTGTTGGGTGCATACAGCCGCACGGCGCGGGAAGCGGCGGCCTCGATGGCGTCCAGCATCGGGCGCGGACAGAGCGGCGCATAGGCCAGGTCCGCCACCAGAGGCCCGTGGGACGCCGCCTCGACGAGGAAGCCGAGGTCGCAACATTCGCCGTCCGGGTTGTTCGGCCAGCAGAGGAAGCCGAGTCCCCGGTGGTCCTGCGGATGGGTGGAACACTGCTCCCGCTGGTGCTGCAGAAAGTTCGCCGGGGAGGTGACCGCGCGCACCGTCCGCCCCTCGATCCGGGCGCAGCGGGCATATTCCGAGAACGTCGGCCGCAATACCAGCACCGGGCCGGGACAGGCGCGCACCAGGCGCAGGATCAGCTCGCTGACCCCGGTACCGACGACGATGCAGGCCGGGTCGGTGGCATGATGCGCCGCCAGCGCCTGCCGCAGCGCAACGTAGTGCGGATCGGGGTAGCGCGTGAGGTCCGCCGCCCACACCGCCTCCAGCACCGCGGGGCAGGCGCCGAGGGGATTGGCGTTGGTGGAGAAATCCCAGCGCGGCTCGGGCCCGGAATCGGTGCCGCCATGCTGCGGCAGCAGCGGGAAGGTGTGGTCAGCCATGCGCCAGTTCCAGTCCCGCCGGCAGCAGGGCCAATGGCAGCGCCAATGCCAGCCCGGCCAGGCGCGCCCGTGCCAGCGCCTGGCGCACCTGTGCCGGCGCCGGCGCCGGCGCCGTGGGATTCAGCAGATAGACGCCCGGCTTGCCGAGCCGCACGCCCAGGGCCAGCGCCAGGGCCGCCATCGGCCAGCCGGAATTCGGCGAGCTGGTCCGCCGCGCCTCCCGCATCAGTTCCGCCAGCCGTTCCGGCCGCGGCAGCCCGAGCAGGGCCAGGGCGGTCAGCCGGGCCGGGATCAGGTTCAGCACGTCGTCAGCGCGCGCGGCCCACTTGCCGGCCCATTCCCAGCGGCCGCGATAGCCCCACATCGCATCGGCGGTGTTGGCGAAGCGGTACAGCGCGGCGCCGGGCAGCCCGAGCAGGGCGTACCAGAACAGCGGCGCCACCAGGGAGTCGGACAGGTTCTCGGACAGCGACTCCAGCGCCGACTCCCGGACCTGGTCCGCCGAAAGCGCCGAGGTGTCGCGGCTGACGATGCGCGCCAGGCGGGCGCGGCCGGCGTCCAGCCCTTCGGCGAGCGCGTCCTCCACGCCGCTCACTTCATCCAGCAGCAGGCGGAGGGAAAGCAGCGGCTTCAGCAGGATCGCGCCCAGCGGCACCGCCAGCCAGCCGGGCACCTGCCGCAGCGCCCAGGCCGCCGCCAGCGCCGGCACGACGACCAGGGCCGCGCCGCCGCACCAAGCCAGAGCGCCGGCGATAAACGCTGCCTGCGGCGGCAGGTCCGGCAGGGTGCGGCCGGCGCGGCCGAGGTAGGTGCCCATCCACACCACCGGATGCCAGCGGGCCGGCGGCTCGCCGAACAGGTGGTCGAGCAGCAGGGCGAGCAGGATGGTCATGCCGCCTCCGCCCTGCGCGCCACCGCGAGCGTATGATGATGCCCGCCGGGCAGCCTGGCCTTTTGCCGCGGCAGCAGCAGCGTGCCGGCGTTGGCCGTTGCCAGCGCCGCCGCCTCGGCGATACCGGGCAAGCCGTGGCGTGCCTGAACATAAGTCGAGCGCGTCGGCCCGGGATGCGCCGCCAGGGTCGCGTCATCGCAGGCGACGAATCCCGCGCCGAGCCCCTGCGCCCAGGCCTGCAAGGCCGGTTCCGCGGCCCGCCGCGCCGTGGTGGCGACGACCGCCACCGCCTGCGGCGCCAGTCCCGCGGCCCGCAGTATCGCCTCGGCCGAGGCGGCGAAGGCATCAGGCGGGATGCCGCCGGTGCAGCCGGCGCCGACGCACAGCACCCGCGGCCACAGCGGAACCACCGGCACCGGCGCGGACAGGGCGCGCCAGGTCAGCGTGACCAGGACGTCGAACCGGGTGAAATCAATGTCGTCCAGCCGGGTGAACGCCACCCCGCCCAGGCGGTGCGCCAGGCCCGGGGCATCGACGCCGGCAAGCTCCACCAGCAGCGCCGCGGGGCGCCTGGCGAGCGCGTGCAGCACCGCGGCATCGTGCTGCGGCGAAAGCGGCCAGGCAACCGGCGGCATGACCGCGGCGAGCGGCATGCGGAACTCCTCAGCAGTCGGCAGTGTCGGACTGCCGCACATCGACACGGCGATTGCTGCCTACGGGACTCGCTCCCGCTGCGTCCGGTCCGTCCCGCCCGGGCGCGCGCGCGCACTCTCGACGCCGGCCGGTCTCCTGGCTGACGGGTCGTCGCCTTGCCCGGCCTTCTCGTCCGAACGGACAATGGCCACCTCGGGCAGGCTCACCGCCTACAGTTGCGGGTGCAGCCGCGGTTCGGGCCGAGGGGGCCTGCCGCGCGTTCCCGTTTGAGCCCTTGCGGGCACCGGCATCTGGCCGGACCTTATCGCCGCGTTCATCATTCTGCAAAGAGTTTAGCGTTACGGCCGGCGCCCGCCCGTGCTTAATGCGGCCGTGACGACACAGCCTGCCGCCCCTGACGTGCTGGTGATCGGCGGCGGCGTGGCCGCGCTGTGCGCCGCGATCGCGGCCCGGCGGGCCGGGGCGTCGGTGCGACTGGCCGAACTGGCGCCGCCGGCGTTGCGCGGCGGCAACACCCGGCATTCACGCAACCTCCGCATCATGCACGACGCGCCGACGCCGTTCTCGCCGGAATGCTACGGCGCCGAGGAATACCTGGCCGAGTTGCGGCGCGCGGCCGAGGGACACGGCGATCCGCTGCTCAGCCGGATGCTGGTGGAGCACTCGGCCGCCATCGTGCCGTGGCTGGCCGCGCAGGGCGTGGTGTTCCAGCGGGCCGGCGACGGGCTGCTGCCGTTCTCGCGGCGCACCTGTTTCTTCTGGGGCGGCGGCAAGGCCGCGGTGAATGCGCTGTATGCGACGGCCGGACGGCTTGGCGTCGCCATCGGCTACGACAGCGGCGCGCGCGGGCTGGCGGTGGCCGACGGGCGGGTGCGGACGGTCGACCTGATGACGCCCTCCGGCCCCGAAACCCTGTGCCCGCGCGCCGTCGTCGTCGGCTGCGGCGGTGCCCAGGCCCATCGGCCGGGGCTGCGCGCGTGGTGGGGCGAGGCGGCGGACCGCTTCCTGATCCGTGGCACGCCCTATGCCGACGGCGCCATCCTGCGCGACCTGATTGCGCAAGGCGCGGCGACGGCGGGGGAGCCGGGCGCCTGCCACCTGGTGGCGGTCGACGCCCGCTCGCCGGAGGTGGACGGCGGCATCGTCACCCGGGTGCGGGGCATCCCGGCCGGCATCGTCGTGGACCAGGCCGGGCGGCGCTTCCATGACGAGGGCGGCGACACCGGGCCGACTCGCTACGCCGTCTGGGGCCGAAAGGTGGCGGAGCAGCCGGGGCAGGCCGCCTGGCTGATTCTGGACGCGGCGGCCGAGCAGCGCGTGCCGCCACCGGCCTTCCCGCCGCTGCGGGCCGCAACGGCGGCGGACCTGGCGGCGCTGGCCGGGCTGGACCCGGCAGCGCTGGTGGCGACCCTCGGCGCCTACAACGCCGCCGTGCGGGACGGGCGCACCGTCGGCCTGGCGCCGGACAAGTCGCGCTACGCCCGGGCGCTGACCGAGCCGCCGTTCGCCGCGGTGCCGATCGGGCCGGGGATTACGTTCACCTGTTTTGGGGTGAAGGTTGATGCGCAGGCGCGCGTGGTGTTGAAGGACGGCGGATCGATTGCGAACCTGTATGCCGCGGGGATGATCATGGCGCAGAGCATTCTTGGCACCGGCTACCTGGCCGGCGCCGCCGTCGTCATCGGCGCCGTGTTCGGCCGCATCGCCGGGCAGGAGGCCGCGCGCCATGCCGCAGGCTGAGCCCGGGCTGCTGATCCTCGGCGGCACCACCGAGGGCTATGCGTTGGCCGCGGCCCTGGTCGGTGCGGCCGGGCTGCGGGTGGTCAGCTCGCTGGCCGGCCGCACGGCGAATCCGCGCCTACCCGCCGGCGCGTGCCGCATCGGCGGGTTCGGCGGGCCGGAGGGGCTGGCGGCCTACCTGCGCGAGTCGCGCATCGCCGCGGTGGTCGATGCCACGCACCCTTTCGCCAGCCAGATGGGCTGGAACGCCGCCGCCGCCTGCGCCGCCACCGGGACGAGCCTGCTGCGGCTGGAACGCCCGGCCTGGCAGCCGGGGCCGGGCGACCATTGGCACGTGGTAGCCGACTGGACGGAGGCCGCCGAAATCGTCGGCCGCATCGCGCGGCATGCGTTGCTGGCGCTCGGGCGGCAGGAGATCGGCGCCTTCGCGCCGCTGGACCATGTCCGCTTCCTGATCCGCATGGTGGACCCGCCCGACCCGATGCCGCGGTTCGCGCAGGCCGAGCTGCTGCTGGCGCGCGGACCGTTCACGGAAGACGCGGAGTACGCGCTGCTGCGGGACCGGCGGATTGACACGATCGTCTGCAAGAACAGCGGCGGCAGCGCCACCGACGGCAAGCTGGCGGCGGCGCGGCGGCTGGGCATCCCGGTGGTGATGCGCCGCCGTCCGGCGCGGCCGGACACGCCGCACGCCGCCACGGTGGCGGAGGCGGTCGCCTGGGTGCGGGGCGCCCTCGGGAGCATCGCCGCATGACCCGCGCGCTGATGCTGCAGGGCACCGGCTCGGACGTGGGCAAGTCGCTGCTGGTGGCCGGGCTGGCGCGGGCGCTGGTGCGGCGCGGCCTGCGGGTGCGGCCGTTCAAGCCGCAGAACATGTCCAACAACGCCGCCGTCACCGCCGACGGCGGGGAGATCGGTCGGGCCCAGGCGCTGCAGGCGCGCGCCGCGCGGGTGCCGCCGTCCGTCCACATGAACCCGGTGCTGCTGAAGCCGCAGAGCATGATTGGCTCGCAGATCGTGGTGCAGGGGCAGGTCGTCGGCCAGGCCTCGGCGGCGGCGTATCAGAGCTGGAAGCCGCGGCTGATGGCGGCGGTGCTGGACAGTTACGCGCGGCTGCGGGCCGAGGCCGACATCGTGCTGGTGGAAGGCGCCGGCAGCGCGTCGGAGATCAACCTGCGCGCCAACGACATCGCCAACATGGGCTTCGCGCGCGCTGCCGGCGTGCCGGTGGCGCTGATTGGCGACATCGACCGCGGCGGCGTCATCGCCAGCCTGGTCGGCACGGCGGCGGTGCTCGATCCGGACGACGCGGCGATGATCGCCGGCTTCATCGTCAACCGCTTCCGCGGCGATCCGGCGCTGTTCGCCGACGGGATGCGGTTCATCGCGCAGCGCACCGGCTGGGCGCCGCTCGGCCTGGTGCCGTTCCTGCCGGACGCGGCGCGGCTGCCGGCCGAGGATGCGCTGGCGCTGGCACAGGCGCCGCCGCGCCGCCCGGAGGCGAAGCTACGCGTTGCCGTGCCGGTGCTGCCGCGGATCGCCAATTTCGACGACCTCGACCCGCTGGCGGCGGAGCCGGCGGTCGAATTGGTGCGGGTCGAGCCGGGCGGCGTACTGCCGGGGGATGCCGGGCTGGTCATCCTGCCGGGGTCGAAATCCACCATCGCGGACCTGGCGGTGCTGCGGGAGGCGGGGTTCGACATCGACATTGCCGCGCATGTGCGGCGGGGCGGGGCGGTGCTGGGGCTGTGCGGCGGCTACCAGATGCTGGGCGCGCGCATCGCCGATCCGGACGGGGTGGAGGGACCGGCGGGCAGCGTGACGGGGCTGGGACTGCTGCAGGTGGAAACGGTGCTGTCCGGCGCCAAGCGGCTGGAGCCGGTCCGCGGCACGACCAGCGACGGGGTCGCCTTCAGCGGCTACGAGATGCACATGGGCGTCACCGAGGGACCCGACCGGGGCCGTCCGTTCGCGCGCCTGGACGGCGGGCTGGCCGAGGGGGCGATGGCGGCGAACGGCCGCGTGTTCGGGACCTATGTGCACGGGCTGTTCGCCGACGACCGGCAGCGTGGCGCATGGCTGGCGCGGTTCGCCGCCGGGGCGCCGGCACTGGAATACGAGGCGTCGGTCGAGGCGGCACTGGATGCGCTGGCGCGGCATGTCGCGGCGCATATCGATCTCGATCGGCTGCTCAACCTGATGCGGTGAAGCGCGGGCGGCCTGGGGAACGAAAAGATCGGCGTTCAGGCCCGTTACCGCACCGTCATGGCCGGGCGTGTCCCGGCCATTTGCGCTTCGACGGTGGGGGGTGGATGGCCGGGACACGCCCGGCCATGACGGTGGTGCACCGACCGTGCCTCATTCCGGCGGCCCGCCGCCCCGGCGGCGGCGTTGCGGCGCGGATCAGGCCGCGAGGGACTCCGCCGGCGGCATCAAGGCGTAGCCGGCGTCCGGCTCATCGTCTTCGTCGTCGCCCAGCGCGAGCGCCTCGGCGACGGCTGCCGCGATGCGACGTTGATCGTCGGGGCCAGGGTCGGCATTGCGACAGTCGAAGAACACCCGCGTGACACGGCGCGGCTCGATCAGTGTTTCGATCATCGGCATGGCCAACCCTTTCCGCTCAATGGACGGCGATGAAACTCAGGCCCATTTCCGACGCCATCTCGGCGACCTCGTCGATATCGTCGGCCGTCGCGACGGGCAGGCCGTCGGCGCCATACAGCACGAAAAGGAATTCGCCGTCGTGCTGGCGGCCCTTGAGATAGGCGACCCGGTGCGCGCCCAGTTGCAGCAACTGCTCGGCGGTCATCTGGCGCAGCGCGGCAACCCGGTCATCGGCGGTGTCGAAGCGCTCGGTGGATAGGTCGGTTGACTGCATGTCCATGGCGTCTGTCCCTTCTGCTGTTGCCGCGTGTCAGGATCGTTGGTTGCTTTGCCCGCCGGGCCGGGCGACCAGGTGGGCGCGGGCGTTCATGCGGGCCTCGCCGCCGATATGCGGGCCGGGGCGGGCTGGTCATCGGCCATGGCCGCGTAGCGGTTCGCCAGGCGGATCAGCGCGTCGCGCACCTCGGCTGACGCTTCGACCCGGGCCATTGCCAGCAGGTCCGGCGCGATTTCGATGAGTTCGGCTACGGTGACGTGGGACATGGACTGCCTTTAGCGGTTTGATCGGGTGGCTCGCTGTGACCCGGGCAACGTTTTTGGCGGATTGCGGGAGACGGTCCGCGTCTCCGGCGCCGCCTGCTGCCGCAGGCAATCGGTCGTGCGTCTCGGTTCCCGGCCCAGGGGCGCCGTACTGGATCCAGGCGGTCAGTCAGTCGCCGTGGTATCCGTCATCGCGTTGTCCTGTCCTTCCACCAGGTTTTCCAGCACATGGCCGACGGACCGGAAAACCAGCGGCCGACCGAGGAGGGGTTGGACGATGATGGATTCGGTGGTGCGCCAGATCAGCAGGAAGCATGTTTGTTTCGTATTCGTACGGAACGCGATGACTTCTTCGTAGTCCTCGTTGTCGACGTCGTGGTCGAGCCGGATCACCATGCGGACGCCATGCCGATCGGCCCAGTCCCGCATGCGAAGCAGGTCGTGGATCGCGAATGCGAGTCCCTTCGGCGCAGCGGCCGGGCGGCGGGCCATCATGCGCGTGGCTCCGGCGACGCGCAGGCGGGCGCGGGATCGATGGGCGATGCGTGCAGGCCGGGCGCCGGATCGGCTGCGGCACAGGCTGGAGCGGCATTCTGTGGCAAGGCGATGGCGTGCATGGGTCACCGTATTGCTGACAGTTTTTCCTACCCGGGATCCAAATGAAGCGCCGCGGAAGGATGTCTGGCCTCCCGCGGCTCAAGTTTGGAGAGGGAGGAAGCACAGGCTGTATAACTCACGGATTGGTGATTTGAAACGAAAATCACAAATCATCGTGATCACAATTTTGGTGCAATGTAGAAATAATATGCAATTTACATTACGCATCGTTTTTCCGACGATCACGAAACCGGAAATGAACTGGTTTCCATCATCACAAAGTGCGGTTCCGAACGGATATGGGCCAACCGTCGGCGTCATGGCCGCATCGTGCCGGATGGGGCGATTGTCGGGCGAAGGTTAGCGGCTTCGGGCAGCGACACATGGCTGCGACAGCCGCCCAGGATCGCAGAGGCGCGCGCAATGGCTGATGTGCGCGTGATGTCGCTGTGGCTTTGAGCGGATGGAGGTCCGTCCTGGAGTTGAACCAGGCTGATTGGATCTGCAATCCAGTGCGTCGCCGCTCCGCCAACGGACCGTGTTGTGAGGATAGTGCGGCAGCATAAGACGTTTTCCAACTCATATTAGTGTTATTCATCATGAACGCAGATCATGCCGGACGTGTCTGCCGGATTGGGGCAACTGGTACGCACCCGTCGTAACGGAAACGGGAGGGCCGTCCTGGCGCGCGGTGGAGACGGCGCCGCATGCGGAATGGCTCCGGCCGGGAGCGACAAGGCCGGTGACCCGCTGGCGACGGACAGCCCAGGCGATGCCGCCTGTCCTTTGGCTTCGGCGGCTGGCGGCGGTAGTCGCAGACGGCCAGCGGGTGAAAGCCGTTGCCGCGGTCACGGTGGGGCAGGATCAGCGGCGGCTGGCCCCGGCGCGGCATCTCGATCATCGGCAGGCAGAGCGCCCTGTCCGGCGATCCTGGCGCCTGAGCGAACCACTCCGGGTGATCCTGGCGGCGGCGATCACACGTAGGGCTCCGCACCGGTGCGCAGACTGGCCCATTGCGCGGCATCGTGGCCGAACAGGACGGTGGCGCCGTCCTGCTGCAGGCGGGCGATGGTTTCGATCGAGACTATCGCCTGGTCCACGTTCCAGGTGTTCTTCGGAGCGTAGCGTTCATCGAGATGCGCCCGGACGGCGACGGAGTCGGACGCCAGCACGAAGGCGCCATCGCGGTCGAGCACCACGTGCGCCGCCATCATGCCCGGGGTGTGGCCCGGCACGTGCAGCAGGGTGATCCGGCCGTCGCCGAACAGGTCGCGCGCGCCATCGAGCGGCTCGATCGGATTGGGAAGGTCCCATTCGATCGCGCGGTATCCCCGGGATTCGCTGTTCCCGGCCCGGGCGGCGGCGATTTCGGTGGCCTGGATCAGGACCGTTGCGCGGGGGAAGAAGACGTTGCAACCGCAATGATCGGGATGCAGGTGGGAACAGACGACGACGTCGACGTCGCCGGCCGTGACGCCGGCCAGGGGCAACTGGTTGATGACGGCTTGCTGCTCGGCGAAGACCGGCGCCATCAGCCGGGCCAGGCCGCCCCAGCGGGCTTCGGCATTCGTTACGACCGAGGGATGGCAACCGGTGTCGAACAGCACCAGGCCCTGCTTGTGCTTCAGCAGCGCGCAACTGACCGGGAGTTCGATCGTTTCTTCCCGGTCGGCTCCGGGATAATAGATGCCGCGCCGATAGCGTAGACGGCCGCCGGACAACAGATGCATTTTCATGCCAGGGGTCCTTGTTTCTGTACCGCTTCGGAAAGGGCGTCGACGATGGGTTCGCAGTGCGTGCCGCGGCGGCGGTTGCCGGACCGGGCGCCGCGGATCTTGGCGCCGGCAGCCGGGTTTCAATCTGGCGCGGCCGGGGCGCTCGCCGTCCTGGCATCGCCCGGTTGTGCGGCAATGCGACGCCGCATGACGTCCAGCGTGCGCTCGATGTGGTCCCCAAGCGCGGCACAGGCGCGATCGGCGTCCCGGGCGAGCGCGGCATCCTTGATCGCCGCATGCTCGGCATGGACATTGCGCGGCACGCTGCGCGTGGTCAGGGCAGCCCGCCGGTAGCGCTCGGTCTGCTGGTACAACACCCCTTGCACGTAGTGCAGCCAGCGCGAGGGGCAGCTGCTGAGCAAGGCGGTGTGGAAGTCCTGGTTGCGGGCCTCCCACTCCGCCCACAACTGTTCACGCGTCTCCTCGGTCAGCCGTTGCTCGACCCTGGAGAGACGGTGGAAAGCCGCGACAACCGTCGCTTCCCAGGCGTCGCCGCCATGGACAATGGCCTGGCGCAGCGCCTCGCACTCGACCAGCTTTCTCACCTGGGTCAGATCGGCGAGGTCGTCCACCGACATCGGCGCCACCCGGAAGCCGCGCTGGCCTTCGGCCGTTACCAGGGCTTCGCCGATAAGCCGCGTCAGCGCCTCCCGCAGCGTACTGCCGGAAACGGCGTAGTGCTCCTTCAGCACCTCGGTGCGCAGCTTCATGTCCGGTGGCAGCGTGCCGTCCACGATGTCGCGGCGCAGCGCCGCATAGACGCTCTCGACCAGGGTACGGGCGCTCGACGCCGGGCTCACGGGTTCGGCGAGCGGATCATGGCGGCTGGCAGCCGGCCGCAGCGGCGGGTGATTCTCGATTCGAGACATAGGGTAACGCTAACCCGGATTCTCGGAAATTTCCATAGTCCTCTCTCGAAAGCATGTACACGGCACGGAACGCAAAACAACGATATTTTTGTGAATATCGATATTCCTGTTGACAGCCGATAACGCCGCCCTATGGTGCGCGTGTGGACCGGCTGACGCAGGACAGCGCCACGCCGGCAATAAACGGCCAAGCATAAGGGGCAGCGCACATGGGGCGCGCAGGGTGGGAAGAAGCAGTCGAACACGGGGCAGCGCCGCCCGCCCGTGTGCGCGTCACCGGGTTGCGGCGCGACGCTTACGTCGAGTTCGTATTTTCGCTCGGCGACGACACGCTCACCGTCGAGCTCATCCTGCCGTTCGCCGGCTTCGCCGAGTTCTGCGCGCAACGCCGCGCCACGATCGAGACGCCGGCGCCGGACATCGGCGCGCAGATCGAGCGGCTCGCCTGGCGCCTGCGCCGGCCGGAGCTGTTCCGGCAACTCGGCTACATCGCGCTGCCCGCGCAGGCGGCGCCTGCCAGCAGTGGCGTAACGACACAGTCATAACCGGGAGAACAACGTGACCGTCGATCTCAAGACGATTGCGATCGAGCCGAAGCGCCAGACCTTCGGCCACATCGCCCGCCGCTTCGGCGCCGATCGGCCCGCCACGCGGTACGAGGAAGCAACGCTGGATGTCCAGGCGACGGCCAACTTCCACTACAAGCCGCTGTGGGAACCTGAATACTGGCATTACGACGTGCGCAAGACGCAGATCGTCATGCAGGACTGGTATTCGCTGCGCGACCCCCGCCAGCTTTACTACGCCACTTATAATATAGGCCGCGCCGGCTGGAACGGGGCCTGCGAGCGCAACTTCGCCCTGGCCGAGAAGCGCAACCTGCTGGGTGGGCTGGACCCGGCCCTGCGCGGGCGGATCGAGCGGTTCCTGCTGCCGCTGCGCCACGCGCACTGGGGCGCCAACATGAACATGAGCGAGGCGTGCCAGCGCGGCTACGGCACTGCGGTCACCGCGCCGTGCATCTTCTCGGCGGGCGACCACCTCGGCATGGCGCAGATCGTCAGCCGCATTGGCCTGCTGCTGGACGGCCAGACCGGCCACAGCCTGGACCGGGCCAAGGAGAGTTGGATGACCGATCCGGCCTGGCAGGGTGTGCGCCGACTGGTCGAGGACAGCTTCGTCGAGCGCGACTGGTTCCGCCTGCTGGTGGAACAGACGCTGGCGATCAACAGCGTGGTGTTCGGCCTGATCTACGACCGCGCCGACGCCGCCTGGGACAGCGCCGCGACCACTGTTTCGCTGCTGACCGAGTTCATGGCCGACTGGCGCGACGACGAAGGCCGCTGGGTCGACGCTGTCATCAGTGGCGCCGCCGCCGAGAGCGAGGCCAACAAGCAACTGATTTCACGCTGGGCCGCCCGGGCGATCGACCGTGCCGCCGCCGCGGCGCGTCCGTTGGCCGCGGCGCTGCTGGGCGACGAAGCCGCCGCCGAAGCCGCCGCCAACGACGCCCGCACGCGCGCCACCCGGCTCGGTGTGACGCTCGATGCGTAATGCAGGCACAGTTGGCCAGCTGGCGGCGATGGCAGTCCGAAGGTTGACAACGGCAGCGGCCGTTACTTCCCCGTCATGTCCGTTACTTCCCCGTCATGTCCGTTACTTCCCCGTCACGGCCGTTCTCTCTCCGTCATGGCCGGGCGTGTCCCGGCCATCCACCCCCCGCCGCCGCAGCGCAGATGGCCGGGACACGCCCGGCCATGATGATGGGCCGGGGACCTTGCCCCGATCGACCTTGAGCGCCAGCGAGACCGCATTCTGATAATAAAGGAACTCCAGGAATGGCCCAGTTCGCGTCACTGACGCTGCAGCAGACCGATGCCGCGCGTCCGATCATCGAGGCGATCATCGCCGACAATCCCGGCGTGCGCGTCCTCAATATGCCAGGTGCCGTCAAGCTCGACTGCGACGGCAAGCTCACCGTCAACCGCGCCTCGGTCGAGCAGCGCATCGGCCGGACGTGGGACCCGCAGGAAATCCACCTCGTGCTGATCTCGATGGCCGGCAATCTCGACGAGGACGACGACCACTTCACCATCGCCTGGCGTCACTGAGGAGGCGCGATCATGTCCGCACGCAAGCTCGGCCTGAAGCAGCGCTATGCGCTGATGACCCGCGGCCTGGACTGGGAAACCACCTACCAGCCGATGGAGGAGGTCTACCCCTACGACCGTTTCGAGGGCATCAAGATCCGCGACTGGTCGGAGTGGGAAGACCCGTTCCGCCTGACCATGGACAGCTACTGGAAGTTCCAGGCGGAGAAGGAACGCAAGCTGTATGCCGTGCTCGACAGCTTCGCGCAGAGCAACGGCCAGACCGGCATCTCCGACCCGCGCTACATCAACGCCATCAAGCTGTTCATCACCGGCGTCTCGCCGCTGGAGTACCAGGCGCATCGCGGCTTCGCCTTCACCGGGCGGCACCTGCGCGGCGTCGGCCCGCGCGTCGCGGCGCAGATGCAGTCGCTGGACGAGCTGCGCCATGCCCAGACGCAGATCCACACGATCAGCCACTACAACAAGTTCTTCAACGGCATGGCCGAGTGGCCGCACATGCACGACCGGGTGTGGTACCTCTCGGTGCCGAAGTCGTTCTTCGACGACGCACGCACTGCCGGCCCGTTCGAGTTCATGATCGCCATCGGCTTCGCCTTCGAGTACGTGCTGACCAACCTGCTGTTCGTGCCGTTCATGTCGGGCGCCGCCTATAACGGCGACCTCGCCACGGTCACGTTCGGGTTTTCGGCGCAGTCCGACGAGAGCCGCCACATGACGCTCGGCATCGAGGTCATCAAGTTCCTGCTGGAGCAGCATCCGGACAACCTGCCGATTGTGCAGAAATGGGTGGACAAGTGGTTCTGGCGCGGCCACCGCGTGCTCGGGCTGGTGGCGATGATGATGGACTACATGCTGCCGAAGAAGGTGATGTCCTGGAAGGAAGCCTGGGAGATCTACTTCACCGAGGCCGGCGGCGCGCTGTTCCAGGACCTCGCGCGCTATGGCCTGCGCCCGCCGAAATACGCCGACGTCGCCACCGCCGAGGCCGAGCACATTTCGCACCAGAACTGGTGCACCTTCTACCAGTACACCCACGCCGCCGCCTTCCACACCTGGCTGCCGACGGCGCAGGAGATGGACTGGCTGTCGGAGAAGTATCCCAACACGTTCGACAAGTATTATCGCCCGCGTTATGAGATGTGGGCGCAGATGGAGAAGGACGGGCACCGCTTCTACAACATGGCGCTGCCGCAGCTGTGCACCACCTGCCAGATCCCGATGGTGTACACCGAGCCCGGCGACCCTACCACCATCGCCTTCCGGCAGTCCATGTACAAGAACGAGCGGTATCATTTCTGCTCCGACGGCTGCAAGGACATCTTCGACGCCGAGCCGGAGAAGTTCGCGCAGAGCTGGCTGCCGGTGCACCAGATCTTCCAGGGCAACTGCGGCGGCGCGACCGTGCCCGACGTGCTCGACTGGTACAAGCTGAAAGTCGGCGAGGACAATTTGGACTTCGGCCAGTCCCCGGACAGGAAGACCTGGGACGAATGGCAGGCCAGCAAGTCGCGGCTGGCCGGTTGAGGGAGCAGGCACCATGAGCGTCATCGCCATCCGCCCGGACTACGAGGCTCACACCGAGGTCCGCGATCGGCTCGGGAACTTCCACGGCAACCAGGTGGTCTATGTGCACTGGGAGAAGCATCTCTCCTTCTGCGCCGCGATCGCTTTTCCGTTGCCGCCGGACATGCCGTTCGGCGCCTTCATCGACAACGTCATCAAGCCCCACTACGCCCCCCACCCGCAGGCCGAGGCGATCGACTGGGCGGCCGTCACCTGGCAGATCGACGGCGCCGACGCGACACCCGATCTCGGGAAATCGCTTGCCGAAAACGGCGTCGGCCACAAGTCGATTGTCCGTTTCTGGACCCCCGGCCTCGACGGCTACCACGGCTCGGCGTCCTGACATGCCGACGCTGAGCATCGAACCGCTGGGACAGGCCATCGAGGTACGCAGCGGGCAGACCATCCTGGATGCCTGCCTGCGCGCCGGCATCTGGCTGCCGCACGCCTGCGGCCACGGCCTGTGCGGCACGTGCAAGGTGGACGTGCTGGAGGGCGAGGTGTCGCTGGGCGACGCCTCCGCCTTCGCGCTGATGGATTTCGAGCGTGACGAAGGCAAGGCGCTGGCCTGCACCTGCACGCTGCTGGGCGACGTCACCATCGAAGCCGACATCGACGAGGACCCCGACGCGCAACTGATCCCGGTCAGCGACTTCATCGGGACAGTAACCGCGGTCGAGGACCTGACGCACGACGTCAAGGGCATCACGCTGGCCTTGCCGCCGCCGGGCATGCACTTCCAGCCCGGCCAGTATGTGAACCTGGAAATCCCCGGCGTCACCGGCCCGCGCCCGTTCTCGATCGCCAACGCGCCGGGCGAGGGCGACAAGGTATGGCTCCAGGTCCGGCGCGTGCCGGACGGCGCCGCGACGGGGTGGCTGCACACGGAGCTGCGCCCGGGGCAGCAGCTTCGTCTCTCCGGTCCGTACGGCCAGTTCTTCGTGCGCAAGTCGCGCGGCGGGCCGCTGCTGTTCCTCGCCGGCGGCACCGGCGTCTCCAGCCCGCGGTCGATGATCCTCGACCTGATCGAGGAGGGCTACGACCAGCCGATAACGCTGATCCACGGCGTGCGCACGCAGGCCGATCTGTATGGCCAGCAGGAATTCGCTGAGTTGGCGGCACGGCATGCCAACTTCCGCTATGTCCCGGCGCTGTCGCAGGAGCCGGACGGCAGCGCCTGGGCGGGCGAGCGGGGCTTTGTGCACGACGTGGCGCAGCGCCTGTTCGGCGGCGGCTTCGCGGGGCTGACGGCTTATCTCTGCGGTCCGCCGCCGATGATCGAGGCGTGCCTGCGCACGCTGATGCAGGGCCGGCTGTTCGAGAAGCACATCTTCACCGAACGCTTCCTGACCGCGCAGGACGGCGCGGCCAAACGCAGTCCCGTGTTCCGCAAGGTGTGACGGCGATGGACCAGACCGAAATCCGCACTGTCCACCGCATCCGCGTGCCCGGCACCGACATCGACGTGCCGTGCCGCCCGCAGCAGAACGTGCTCGACGCGTTCGAGCGCCGCGGCCTCTGCCGCGACATCAGGATCGGCTGCCGCAACGGCGGCTGCGGCGTGTGCCGCGTGCAGGTGCTGGAGGGCACGGTGCGTGCGGACCGCATGGGCGCCAACCACGTGACCGCGGACGAGCGCCTGGCGGGCTACGCGCTCGCCTGCCGTATCTACCCGGAGAGCGACCTGCTGATCGCAGCCGCTCCACGCAACCCGTGCGCCACCCGGGCGCGGACGGACGAAACCATTGCTACAGCAGACCGCAGGTTAGTTGGGACGCAGACGGCCTGTCTTCATCGTCATGGCCCGGCTTGTCCGGGCCATGACGAGTGAGGTGCGCCGTCGCCGTGTCTCAACCAACCTGCGGTCTGCTGTAGCGAAACCACCAACCAATAACCCAAGGAGCAGTTTTCATGGCCATTACTGGTGTTCTGCGTCCCGGCCTGTGCCAGATCCGGGTTCTCGACATGGCCGCGGCCAAGACCCACTACATCGACCGGGTCGGCCTCGACTTCGTCGGCGAAGGCCCGGACGGGCGGGTCTATCTCAAGGCCTATGACGAGTTCGACCGCCACAGCATCGTGCTGCGCCAGGCCGACGAGTCAGGCTGCGACCTGTTCGCCTTCCGCGTCGCCCGCCCGTCCGACCTCGACAGCTTCGAGCAGCGGATCAAGGACTACGGCTATACGGTCTATCATGTCGAAGCCGGCGAGATGCCCGGCGTCGGCCGCCGCATCGGCACCGTTATACCCTCGGGCCACCGCATCGAGCTGTACGCCGAGATCGAGATGGCCGATCGGCACCCGCCGATCACCAACCCGGACCTGTGGACCGACGAGCCGCACGGCATGCGCCCGATCCGCATGGACCATGCCCTGCTGTATGGCCCGAACATCGAGGAAGTGCAGGACTTCTTCGAGAAGGCGCTGGATTTCCGCTGCGCCGAGAAGGTGATGCTGCCGGACGGGCTGCTGGCCACCTGGCTGACCTGCAGCACGAAGGCGCACGACATCGCATTCGTGAAGCATCCCGAGCCCGGCAAGTTCCACCACGTTTCGTTCTTCCTGGAGGACTGGAACGCCGTCGGCTGGGCCTCGGACATCATCACCCGCTACAACATCTCCCGCGACATCGGCCCGACCCGCCACGGCATCACCCGCGGCACGACGATCTACTTCTTCGATCCGTCCGGCAACCGCAACGAGGTGTTCGCCGGGGGCTATACTTATTACCCGACCGACCCGACACGGATGTGGGACGAGACCGAGCTGGGCAAGGGGATCTTCTACTACGAGCAACAGCTCAACGAGCGCTTCCTGACGGTCGTGACCTGAGACGAGGCAGGCCGTGCGGATTGCTCGCTATGACGTTTTGGCAACGACTGTGCGTCCCAGTCAGCCTACGGCTTGCCATGTCAGGGCCTTGGCGGGTGCGGCGTTAATGCCCAGCCGTCATGGTCGGGCGTGCCCCCATGCATATCAGGATAATGGTGGTTGGAGAAAGGTTTGCCGGCGCGGCCGCTCTCTCTTCGTCATGGCCGGGCGTGTCCCGGCCATCCACCCCCCGCCGTCGAAGCGCGGATGGCCGGGACACGCCCGGCCATGACGATAGGGAGATGACCTCGCTCCACCCGCCCCTCGGCGCCAGCGAAACCACATTTTCATAGCAGGACCAGAAATGAGCACTGATATGCTTGCGCACCCGGCCCCGCCGGTTGCCACGGGCATCCGCGACGCTCGTCATTTCATCAATGGCACGTTCACCATGGGCGGCACCGGCCGATCCTGGCAGAACCGCTGCCCGGTGGACAACAGCGTCATCGGCACCGTCCCCGAAGGCGGCGAAGCCGAGGTCGACCAAGCGGTGCGTGCCGCCCACGCGGCGCTGCGCGGCCCGTGGGGCAAGATGACCATCACCGAACGCACCGACCTGCTGGCCGGCGTCGCCGACGAGATCACCCGCCGCTTCGATGAGTTCCTGGAGGCCGAGTGCCTCGACACCGGCAAGCCGAAATCGCTCGCCTGCCACATCGACATCCCCCGCGGTGCCGCCAATTTCCGCATGTTCACCGAGGTGGTGAAGACCCATGCGGACGAACTCTTCCGCATGCCGACGCCCGACGGCAAGGGCGCGCTCAACTACAGCCTGCGCCGCCCGAAGGGCGTGATCGCGGTGATCTCGCCGTGGAACCTGCCGCTGCTGCTGATGACCTGGAAAGTCGGCCCGGCGCTGGCCTGCGGCAATACCGTCGTCGTCAAGCCCTCGGAGGAGACACCGCTGACCGCCACGCTGCTTGGTGAGGTGATGAACACCGTCGGCGTGCCCGCCGGCGTCTACAACGTGGTGCACGGCTTCGGCCCGAACGCGGCCGGCGAGTTCCTGACCCGCCATCCGCTGGTGGACGGCATCACCTTCACCGGCGAAACCCGCACCGGCGAGGCGATCATGCGCCAGGCGGCCGTCGGCCTGCGCAACGTGTCGTTTGAGCTTGGCGGCAAGAACCCCGCCATCGTCTTCGCCGACGCCGATCTGGACAAGGCGATCGAAGGCACCCTGCGCTCCTGCTTCGCCAACTGCGGCCAGGTCTGCCTGGGCACCGAGCGCGTCTATGTCGAGCGCCCGGTCTTCGAGGCGTTCGTCGCGCGCCTCAAGGCCGGCGCCGAAGCCCTGCGCCACGGCCGTCCCGGAGACGCGGGCACCAGCATCGGCCCGCTGATCTCGAAGGAGCACCAGGCCAAGGTGCTGTCCTACTATCGCCGGGCCGTCGAGGAAGGCGCCACCGTGGTAACCGGCGGCGGCGTGCCCGAGATGCCGCCCGAGCTGGCCGACGGCGCCTGGGTGCAGCCGACGATCTGGACCGGCCTCGCCGACGACAGCAGCGTGGTGCGGGAAGAGGTATTCGGCCCGTGCTGCCACATCCGCCCGTTCGACACCGAGGAAGAAGCGGTCCGGCTAGCCAACGACACCCATTACGGCCTCGCCGCCGCGGTCTGGACCGAGAACCTCTCGCGCGCCCACCGCGTCGCGGCACAGCTCGAGGTCGGGATCTGCTGGGTGAATTCCTGGTTCCTGCGCGACCTGCGCACCCCGTTCGGCGGGGCCAAGACCTCGGGCATCGGCCGCGAAGGCGGCGTGCATTCGCTCGAGTTCTACACCGAACTCACCAACGTCTGCGTGAAGCTCTGACATGACCAGCCAAACCAACATCGCCGCCGAACGCCTGTGGACGGCGGCGGCCAGCCTCACTCCCTGCGCGCCGATCCGCGACCTGATCGAGCCGACCGACGTGGAAAGCGCCTATGCGGTGCAGGAGATCAACACCGTCCGCCACCTCGAGTCCGGACGCCGCCTCGTTGGCCGCAAGATCGGCCTGACCGCCCGCGCCGTGCAGAAGCAGCTCGGCGTCGATCAGCCGGACTACGGCATGCTGTTCGCCGACATGTCGGTGTCCGACGGCGAGCCGATACTGCCCGGCGCGGTGATGCAGCCGAAGGTGGAGATGGAGATCGCCTTCGTCATCGGCCGCGACCTGACGCACGAGCAGCTCACCATCGCCGACATGCTCGGCGCGGTGGAATACGCGCTGCCGGCGATCGAGGTCGTCGGCAGCCGCATCGCCAACTGGGACATAAGGCTGGCCGATACCATCGCCGACAACGCTTCCTCCGGCCTGTACGTGCTGGGCGCGGAGCCACGGAAGCTCGGCAGCTTCGACCTGCGGCTGTGCGGCGGCGTGATGGAGAGCCGCGGCGAGCCGCTCTCGGTCGGCGCGGGCGTCGCCTGCATGGGCAATCCGCTGAACGCCGCGCTGTGGCTGGCGAAAGTCATGGTGAAGACCGGCCGCCCGCTGCGGGCCGGCGACGTCATTCTCTCCGGCGCGCTCGGCCCGATGGTGGCGGCGCAGCCGGGCGACACGTTCGACGTGCGCATCAACGGTCTCGGCAGCGTGCGCGCCGCCTTCGCGAAGGAATAGATCATGGCCAGGATCAAGTGCGCCATCATCGGGTCGGGCAACATCGGCACCGACCTGATGATCAAGGTGATACGGACGTCGCAGCATCTGGAAATGGGCGCGATGGTCGGCATCGACCCGGACTCGGACGGCTTGGCCCGTGCCGCGCGGCTCGGCGTGCCGATCACGCATGAGGGCATCGACGGCCTGACGCGCCTGCCGGGCTACGACGCGATCGGCGTGGTGTTCGACGCCACCTCGGCCAAGGCGCATATCCGGAACGACGCCATCCTGCGGCGCGACGGCAAGAAGGTGATCGACCTGACGCCGGCCGCCATCGGCCCCTACACCGTGCCGGTGGTCAACATGGCCGGCACCGTCGATGCGCCGAACGTCAACATGGTCACCTGCGGCGGGCAGGCGACGATCCCCATCGTCCATGCCGTGCGCCGCGTGGTGGAGCGCCTGCCATATGCCGAGATCGTGGCCTCGATCTCGTCCCGCTCGGCCGGCCCCGGCACGCGCGCCAACATCGACGAGTTCACCGAAACCACCAGCCGCGCGATCGAGAGCGTCGGCGGCGCCGAGCGTGGCAAGGCGATCATCGTCCTCAACCCGGCCGAGCCGCCGCTGATGATGCGCGATACGATCTTCTGCCTGTCGCAGGGCGGCACGCAGGACGCGATCGAGCAGTCGATCGAGGACATGGTCGTTTCCGTGCAGAAATACGTCCCCGGCTACCGCCTGAAGCAGAAAGTGCAGTTCGAGCACATCGGCGACAACGCGCCGGTGCGCATCCCGGGCCTCGGCCGCATCGCCGGCCTGAAGACAACGGTGTTCCTCGAGGTGCAGGGCGCCGCGCACTACCTGCCGGCCTATGCCGGGAACCTCGACATCATGACCTCCGCCGCGCTGGCGACCGCCGAGACCTGGGCGGCGCGCGTGGCGCAGAAGGAGCTTGCGTAAATGGCCCGCCCGAACCCCGACAAGCTGTATGTGCAGGACGTCACCCTGCGCGACGGCATGCACGCCGTGCGCCACCAGTATAAGTTGGACACCGTGCGCGGCATCGCCCGCGCGCTGGACCAGGCGCATGTCGACGCCATCGAGATCTGCCACGGCGACGGCATCAACGGCGCCTCGTTCAACTATGGCTTCGGCAGCGACGACGATACCGACTGGGTTGCCGCGGTGGCGGCGGAGGTCGGCAACGCCGTGGTGACGGTGCTGCTGATCCCCGGCATCGGCACCGTGCATGACCTGAAGCACGCCTACGATGCCGGCGCGCGCAGCGTGCGGATCGCCACCCACTGCACCGAGGCCGACGTCTCCCGGCAGCATATCGAGGCGGCCCGTGCGCTGGGCATGGACACCATCGGCTTCCTGATGATGGCGCACATGATCCCAACGGAAAAGCTGGTGGAGCAGGCGCTGCTGATGGAGAGCTACGGTGCCGAGTGCGTCTATGTCACCGACTCCGCCGGCGCGCTGCTGCCGGCGCAGGTCAGCGAGCGGGTGCGCGCCTTCCGCGACGCCCTGAAGCCGGAAACCGAGATCGGCATCCACTGCCACCACAACCTGACCATGGGCGTGGCGAACTCGGTGGCCGCGATCGAGGCCGGGGCGGTGCGCGTCGATGCCTCGCTCGCCGGCATGGGCGCCGGCGCCGGCAACGCCCCGCTGGAGGCGCTGATCGCCGTGCTGAACCGCATGGACATCGCGACCGGCTGCGACCTGTATGCCCTGATGGACGCCGCCGACGACCTGGTGCGGCCGCTGCAGGACCGTCCGGTGCGGGTGGATCGGGAGAGTCTCTCGCTGGGCTATGCCGGGGTCTATTCCAGCTTCCTGCGGCATGCCGAGACCGCCTCGCGGCAATACGGCATCGACACCCGCACCATCCTTGGCGAACTCGGCCGGCGCCGCATGGTCGGCGGGCAGGAGGACATGATCGTCGACGTTGCACTGGACCTGCTGAAGCAGGGAGCGGACGCATGAGCACCCTGGTTGAATTCGCCCGGATCGTCGATGAAGCGGCGCGCACCGCGTCCGCGATCCCGCAACTGACCGAGACGCATCCGGCGCTCTCGGCCGAGGAAGCCTATGCCGTGCAGGCGCTGTCCGTCGCGCGCCGGCGGACGCGCGGGGAGAAGCGCGCCGGCTACAAGATGGGCCTGACCAGCCGCGCCAAGATGCAGCAGGTCGGCGTCAGCGAGGTGATCTGGGGCCGGCTGACCGATGCGATGCGGGTGGAGGAGGGGGGCGAACTCAGCCGCGCCCGCTTTGTGCATCCGCGCGCCGAGCCCGAGATCGCGTTCATCATGCGCCGTCCGCTGGAAGGGCGCGTGACGGCGGCGGAGGCCCTGGCGGCGGTGGAGGCGGTGTCGCCGGCCATTGAGATCATCGACAGCCGCTACAAGGACTTCCGCTTCGCGCTGCCGGACGTGATCGCGGACAACTCGTCGTCCTCGGGCTTCCTGCTGGGCGCCTGGTACCGGCCGGAGACCGACGTCGCGAACCTCGGCCTGCTGGTAGAGGTGGACGGGCAGGTGGTCCAGGTCGGCTCCAGCGCCGCCATCCTGGGGCATCCGCTGCGCTCGCTGGTCGCAGCGGCGCGGCTGATCGCGGCGGCGGGCGAGCGGCTGGAGCCGGGCGACATCGTCCTGGCGGGCGGCGCGACGGCGGCGCATGCGCTCAGCCCCGGGCAGTTCGTGCGGGCCGAGTTCGAAGGGCTTGGCAGCGTCAGCTTCACCGTCGTTTCCTGAGAGAGGTCCGCCATGCCGATCGTCGATATCACGCTGATCGAAGGACGCAGCGACGAGGCCAAGGCGCGGCTGTGCGCCGGGGTGACCGAGGCCGTGGTCTCCGCCATCGGCGCGCCGCGGGAGGCGGTGCGCGTCATCCTGCGGGAGGTGCCGCCGCAGCATTTTGCTGTCGGCGGCGTGACCAAGGCGGCCGTGAAGCCGCCGGCATAGCGCCCCGGCCGAGCAACGGCGGTCCAGGCATGAACGGCTGAGCCAGGACGATGCGACGGCCGATCGGCGTTGTGTCCGGCAGACGGCCAGCCAGTCCCGGCGGCCGTTGCGCACAGGCGCCGAGGCTCGGCTGGCCGGGCTGGACCCGCCGGCGGCGCAGGGCTCCGGCGCTGCGCCGGCGGCGTGGTCCGGTTTCCGGCCTGGGGCAACCGGGACGCTGGCACAGGGGTGGCTGCGTCAGGTCAGCCTGCGGTCGCGATCCACCCGGGCGTGCGGGATGGTGGGCGTGATCCGGCCGCGTTCGCCGCGCCGGCGGTCAGGAACCACGGTAGGCGGTTACCAAACGCGGCGGGCGGTTGCCCTCGGTGATCCAGACCGTGGTGATGCACGGGTTGCGACCGTCCTGTGTTCGTTCCGAACACGGAACGGCATGCTTGATCCCGTGTGAAGATTGGGATGTTTCAGCAATGTCGTTGTGCAGCGGATGCGCCCGCAGCGTGTCACGCAGGATATGCCATGCGTCGCGCGTGAACCCGAACGCCTGGAACAGCGCTGCCTTGCCCTTGTTTTCCTGATCATCGGGATTCAGCAGGTCGTCACGAACCTTCTTTTCTTCGACCAATGCCGACTCGGCATCGGGCAAGCGGCTCATGCAGGGAGGTTGCCGGCTTCGAGCGTGACGACGGCATGAAACGGCGTTTCGAATTCGACCTCGTAGCCGATACCATCGCCGTAGGCCGCGACGACCGTGCCCCGCGCGCGCTTCGGGAGTAGCCGGCCTTTCACCTCTATGTCATGGGGACGAACGGTCGAGAGTTCGGGAAACGCATAGCCAGCCGGTTCCGGGCGTCCATCAGCGTCCTGATGCCGCGGGGCATTCCCGGCGATCTCATTTCATCGTACCAAACCGCCCTCCACCCAATCTGTAAGTCGTTATACTGGCACACAATTTCCGATCCTCCCAATGATCATTCCGGGAGCCGGGCGCGGCGGCATCCGGTCACGTTGGTGCGGCCGGCATCCACATCCAGGCCGATCAACGCATGGCGGCGGTGCCGGGGCAGCCAATCGGCCGTGCGGAGCGGGATGTCCTGCGGAACCTGTGCATCCTGGCAGGGGGCGAACGCGCGCATGCGGTTGTTCAGGCCGCGTGAAGCAATGCAAGCAGGTGACAGCTTCCAGCCTGCTTGGCGCCATCCCGACGCGGCACAGCGCATGCTACCACAATGCCGCCGACATGCGGTAAACAGGCGCCATTGCCTCTCCCGGACGAGGTCATGCACACGCTGATCGAACAGCACCGCGCCGAGATTGCCGCATTATGCCGCCGCTACGGCGTGCGGCAACTGGCGGTGTTCGGGTCCGCCGCCCGAGGCTCGGACTTCGACCCGGCAACCAGCGATGCCGACTTCCTGGTGACCTTCACTGCCGAGGCCAACTACGACCTGGCCGGGTTTGCCGACTTCAAGGATGCCCTGGAGGCCCTTCTCGGTCGGCCGGTCGATCTGGTCGGTCGCGGGGCGGTGGAAGAAAGCCGCAATACCATCCGCCGCCGTCGCATTCTGAGTGAAGCCGAGCCAGTCTATGGCTGAACGCGTTGGCGGCGATGCGGCGTTGTTGCTGGATATGTTGCTGGCGGCGCCTGAAGCCAGTGGATTTGTCAAGGACCTGGACAAGGCCGCTTTCCTGGCAAGCCGGCTGCACCAGAACGCCGTGATCCGGTCCCTGGAGGTTATCGGCGAAGCCGCGGGCAAAGTGTCATCCGCGATGCAGGCGGCACACCCGGAGATCGCCTGGCGGCAAATCATTGGCATGCGCCTCGGCTGATCCACGGTTACGCCGAGGTCGAGCTGGACGTGGTCTGGTTCGTCTTGCAGCAGCGCCTTGACCCGCTGATCGCGTCTCTGACGCCGCTGGTGGCCGAGGAGGGCAGGGACGCGGGTTGAGAACGCCTCGTCACGGGGTGATTATGGTCAACATGAGCCGCTGAACGTTCCGAGCGAGGGCCGTGTACACGTTGGTTGATCAGCGCCGCGCCGATATTGCCCTGGTGTGCCGCCAGTACGGCGTGCGCCGGTTGGCGGTATTCGGCTCGGCCGCGCGGGGCACGGATTTCGATCCCGCCACCAGCGATGGCGACGTCCTGGTCGCGTTCGAGCCGGATAGCCGCTTGCCCCCGCTGCGGCGGTTCTTCGGTCTTGCCCAAGCTGCGGCAGTTCTTCGGTCTTGCCGAGGCGCTGGAGGGGTTGCTGGGGCGCCCGGTCGACCTTGTGGAGCGGGGCGCCATACGGAACCCATACATCCTGGCCAGCATCGAACGCGCGCATGAGGTTGTTTATGCCGCGTGATGCCCGGGCATACTTGTGGGACGAGCCAGGCGCCGCTGCCGCGATCTCGGGTTTCGTCGCTGGCCTGGATGCTGCCACTTATGCGGCAAGCGATGGTGTTCACGCCGCGGTGGAGTGGACGTTCGGGATCATGGGTGAGGCGCTGAACCAACGTGCGAAGCGGGACTCCTTCCCTGGCGCGCCGCATCCCCGATCGTCGTGACATCATCGCTTTCCGCAACCTGCTGATCCACGGCTATGCGATGGTTGACCACGATCGTGTCTGGCAGATTGTCAGCCAATCCCTGCCGGAACTGCGCACAGCCGTCGATGCCCTGCTGGCTGAGCTGGGGCCGCCGGAGGCGTAGGACCCGGCGCTGCGCCGGCGCTTGAACGCCGTGGTCCGGTTTCCGGCTTGGTTCAGCCGGGACGCTGGCTCAGGGACGGCTGCGTCAGGTCAGCAACCGGTTGCGTTTCACCCGGTCGTGCGGGGCGGCGAGCGTGATCCGGCCGCATTCGCCGCGCTGCGGGCGGACCACGCGGTCGCCCTTCCTGGTGCGCAAGGTCCCCTCGCTCTTGTAAGGCAAACCACGGACCTGTCCGCTCAAAGATCTCATCTCCGTATTGCGCAACGGGCGAGTTCTTGTCTGTAGTTTCCAGGCGACGTTTCTTCTCCGTGGCGCTGAATTAGCGCCACGTACCCGGAACGATGATGGCGGCGTTGGATGACTTACGCGGCTTTGGCGGTGGGCGGCGCTGACGCCCCGCCTGTGCCTGCCGGAGCAGCCCCGATTTTCCCCCAGATCGCCGCGATGAAGGCCGCTCGCCCGACCTCGCGGAAAATCCGGGCGATGCCGGCCTGGATCAGCCCGGCGGTGCGGGTGTCGGGCGCGCGCCAGGGGGCGGGTTGAGCCAAGCCAGCCAGGTGCGCCGGATCAGTGAAGGCCAGCATCTGCGGGATCGCGTAACCGACCGCCCGCACCGTGACCCAGCGCATCAGCGCCTGGCGCGACTGCTGCCAGGCATCCTTCAGGCCAAAGCCGTGCTTGAGGTTCCGGAACAGCGACTCGATACACCATACAAGACACCGCTGATAATTTGACAGGATTCGACGAATCCCCGAGACTCGGCCTCCAAGCGCTGTGCGCGTTGGTGCGCTGGCTTGGATCACGCGATGAGCGAGGGGGTATCCTGTCCGGTCTGGGAGACGCTGCCGGCCGAACGGCAGCAGGGTCTGGTGCGCACACTCGGCCACATGGCGATGCGCCAGATCCGCAACCCGTCGAACACCCAGCCGAGCGTCGGGGAGGCCGCCGATGATGACGAACGGGGATCTCATGTCACGGCCGCCCGGCGGCCTGTCGGAGAAAATCCTGCGGCAGCATCGAGACCGTCTGGCAATTGTCTATATCCGCCAGTCGACGGTGCAGCAGGTTGAACGCCACCAGGAATCGACCCGGCTGCAATACGCCTTGGTCGAGCGCGCCTTTGATCTCGGCTGGGCGCGGGAGAGCATCGTGGTGGTCGATAACGATCTTGGCCGCTCGGGCGCCACAATCGAAGGCCGGCTCGGCTTTCAGCGCCTGGTGGCCGAAGTCGGGCTCGGCCGTGTCGGTCTGGTGCTCGGGGTGGAGATGTCGCGTCTGGCCCGGTCGAACCGGGACTGGCATCAACTGCTGGAGATCTGCGCGCTGTTCGACACGCTTATCGCCGATGTCGATGGCGTTTATGATCCCGCCCACTTCAACGATCGGCTGTTGCTCGGGCTGAAGGGGACGATGTCGGAAGCGGAACTGCACATCCTCAAGGCACGGATGCTGGCCGGGCGGCGTGCCAAGGCGCGGCGGGGCGAGCTCGGCAAGCCGGTGCCGATGGGCTATGTGCGGCGCCCGTCCGGCGAGGTGGCGCTTGACCCGGACGAGCAGGCACAGGCCACGATCCGGCTGGTGTTCGCGCTGTTCGAGCGGTTTCGCACCGTCGGCAAGGTGTTGAGCTATCTGGTCGCGCACGACATCCGGATGCCGGTGCGCATCGCTGGCGGCCCCAACAAGGGCGAGCTTGACTGGCGCCGTGCCAACCGGCCGACGCTGCACAACCTGTTCGGTAACCCGATATACGCCGGTATCTACGCCTATGGCGTGCGCACGACGGAGCGGCGGCGGCAGAAGCCGGGGCGGCCGGGTACCGGGCGACGCCCGCCGCGTGCCGGCGAGGCCGAGGTGTTGCTGCCGGACCGGCTGCCAGCCTACATCAGCCGCGCGCAGTTCGACCGCAACCAGGCGCAGCTTTGCGCCAACCGCACGGAGAATACCGGTCCGACGCATGCCGGCACCGCGCTGCTGTCGGGCCTGGTGGTGTGTGGCCGCTGCGGCTTGCGCATGACAGCAGGCTACAACAACAACGGCCATGCGGCGCGCTACATCTGTAGTGGCGAGAATTCAAGCTATGGCACGGCTTTCTGCCAATCGCTGAAGGCGGCTCCGGTTGACGCGCAAGTAACGTCTATCGTGCTGCAAGCATTGCAGCCGGCAGCACTGGAAGCCAGTCTTGCGGTTGCCACCGATCTGCAAGCCGAGCGCGCCGCGCTCGAGCAACAGTGGCGTCAACGTCTGGAGCGTGCGCAATACAAGGTCGACCAGGCACGCCGGCGCTATACCAGCACCGAGCCGGAGAACCGGCTGGTGGCACGAACGCTGGAGCGGGACTGGGAGGAAGCCCTGGCCGAGCAGGTGCGGCTGACGGCCGAGCATGACCGCTTCCGGCGCGAACGCCCGCAAGCGCCGGGGCCGGGAGAACTCGCCGCGATCCGGCAACTGACGACGGATCTGCCGGCTTTGTGGCAAGCGCCGACGACGACCGGCGAAGACCGTCAGACCATCGTGCGGCTGTTGCTGGAGCGCGTTCTGCTGACCGTGATCGACGCCACCGAGCAGGTCCGCCTGGACTGCCATTGGCATGGCGGGAGCAAAACGAGCCACACGCTGATCCGCCCGGTGGCGCGGGTGACGGCCCTCAGCACCTATGCCGCGCTGCTGGCACGTGCCACGGATCTGCATCGGGCGGGTCACGGCTGCGCCAATATCGCGGCGATCCTCAACCAGGAAGCTTGGCGACCGCCGAAGCGGCGCGACACCTTCAACGCCGCCATGGTGCGTCGCCTGCTGACCGCCGCAGGCGTGATCGAACCCGCGCCGCGCCGGCCCCGGATCGTCTCGGAGCGACGGCCGGATGAATGGACGATCCGCGAACTGGCCGCGGAACTTGGCGTGCCGCAGCCAACGCTCTATCACTGGGTGCAGACCAAACGCCTGCCCAGCCGCTCGGTCAAGGCCGGTAGCGGGTCTGCGACGTTGGTCACCGCCGACGCTGCCACGATTGCCAATCTGAAGACGATCCGGGCAACGCCGCCGCCTTGGCGCCGATTGCCGCCGCCCGGGAGGACTACCAACCACGCAACCCTTGATTCTTGAGAGCCGCCATGACTGGTCGATATCCACCGCCCAGCGTTTCGCGTATCCGCTGATCACCAGCTCTGCGCACAGCCCCGGGTCGGTGCAGATCAGCAGCCGCTGCTGGCGCGGCTTGTCGCGCCGGTCGGGGCGCTCGAGTTCCACTCACACTGCCCGCACCACCCGCCCGCGCAGGAAGCGTGCGGCAGCCAGGCAGGTGCGATAGCGCACGACCTGCATCTTGCCGTAGAGGATCGCGGCGCTGCGCTGCGCCGGCAATGCCGCAACCCGCTCCGGCGTCAGCCGCGCGCCATACTTGCGCGACCGCCCCTGGCGGCGTTTGCGCGGCGGCTTGGGCACATCGAACAGCGCGAGGTCGCGGCGCGCGCAGCCGATCACGGTGTGGCCGGCGGCCAGCGCACGCTGGATCAGCCAGGCGCGCATGAACCAGGCATCCAGCAGCAGCCGCACGGGACCGAGCCGCTGGCCGAGCAGGCGCAGCAGCAGGCCGGCGCTGCGCAGCTTGCCGCGGTTGGTGCCGCGGCGGACCAGGCGCAGCAGCAATGGCACGGCGCCGACGGCGAAGGCGTTGCGCTCGATCACCGCGGCCAGGCACAGCCAGCCCTGGCCGCGCAGGAATTTCGGCCGGTTCGGCTTGGCGTTGTGGTTGTGATGCGTCAACGCGCCCGGCGCCGCGGTCGACACCCGCTCGACCACCGTGTCATCGATCACGACATACCAGACCGCCGGGCGGAACAGCGTCGTCAGCACCTCAAGCAGGGCGGCCCAGACCCGCAGCCAGGACCAGCGCCCCTGCTCGAGGAACCAGTAGTACGTGCTCCAGCCACGCGAGAGGCCGCCGGCCAGGATGGCGTCGGTGACGTGGCCGCCCTTGGTGACGGCGGCACCCAGCAGCAGGTCGAGGAAGGTGGTGCGCGTCCGCGCCGGCACGGCGGCGGTGAGGCGGGCGATGATGCTGGCCAGGATCGGCGGGATGGCGGAGCAGGACATCGGGTGAACCCCTTGCGGTGAAGGCCGTTCAGCCTCAACGCAACACCGGGGAAAGGTTCGTCATGACCGCCGATCCCGCTATCCTCAAGCGCATCCGCGGCTGTCCGTTTGCCCGCGGCGGGCGGGTGCAGGTGCGCTTCCGCGCCAACGGCTACAGCCTGTTCGCGCGCCGCTCCGGCGAGCCGTTGGCACGGCTGCGGCTGACCGGCAACGGCGATGAGGTCGTGCTGCTCTACCCCTCGCACCGTGGTGGCTGGGGCGCGCTGGGCGATTTCGGCGCCGACGTTATGCCGCTCGACGAGGCGCTGCAGTGCCTCAGCGACAATCCATACTTTCTGGAATTGCGCCAGACATACGGCTGAGCCGCGTCAGCGTATCGATACGAAAAGCGAAGGCCGTTCCCTGGAAACTACAGGATTCCAAGCCAAGGGGGAAAACCAACGGTTCCAAAGTGGACGCGGTTTAGTGGGTCACCTGCCTCGAAATGTGCCATAATGGCGGTTGATCGCTGGGAAGGTGGCAGATGTCCCGACAGCAAAAGGATCCGTTACGTCCGTTGCGGGATACCGAGCGGGTTTCGCTGGTTCGATTGAGCCGCTCGGCCAGCGCCCCGGCGGCGCAGGTCGGCCGTGCTCGGGCTTTGTTGGCTGTGACTGGAGGACAGAGTTACACGGCGGCTGCGCAGCTTGTTGGCCGCCGCACCGGCGATACCGTGGCGCGCTGGATTGCGGGTTTCAACCATACCGGGCTGGCCGCCGTCGTGCCGCGCCATGGCGGTGGCCATCCGGTTCGCTATGGCGAGGTCGAGCAACGCCGTATCCTCGCCGAGGTTGCCCGACCACCGGACCGCGCCCGTGATGGCACGGCGAGTTGGTCGCTGAACACGCTCGGGCAGCTCTGCGTCGGGCCGAGGATGGTCTGCCCGGCATCAGCACCTACACGATCGGCCGTACCCTACACGCGGCTGGTTTCAGTTGGCGGAAGAGTCGGACCTGGTGCGAGACTGGCGTGGTGGTGCGCAAGCGCAAGCAAGATGGCTTGGTCAGCGTCATCGATCCCGATGCCGCCGCAAAAGGGGGCTGATCGAGCGGGCCTACACGCAAGGCGCTGGTCTTGGCCTGGCGGTGTGGTGCGCGGACGAGGCCGGTCCGTTCCAGGCCGTGCCGCATCCGGGCAGTTCATGGCGGCCGCAAGGTCAGCCCGCCACGCAGGCGCACGAATACATCCGCGGCGGCACGACCAAAATCCTGACCCTGTTCCATCCTGCCACCGGACAGGTGTATCTACAGTCAGCCACCTCCTGCACCAATGCTGTCCTGCATGGCTGGCTCAAGACGGAACTGACGGCGATCCTGGCAAGGCTGCCAACACCAAGCGAACCGGTTGATGCGGCAGCGACCCGAGCCGCATGGCGGGTGTGGCAGGACGGGCTGACAGAACCCTTTACTTTGCCCGAACGGTTGCCCCCGCTGCGCCTGCTGCTCGTGTGGGACAATCTCGCCGGTCATAAAAGCACAGACATGGTGCTGTGGCTGTGCCAGCACGGTATCATGCCACTCTATACGCCACTCGGCGGCAGTTGGCTGAACATGGCCGAGTCCATCCAGCGCATCCTCAAGCGCCGGGCGCTGGCGGGCCAGCATCCTCAGGCGCCCGCCGAGATCGGCACCTTGGTTCGAGCAGACCGCCGAGGCCTGGAACCGCCAGCCCACACCCTTTGTCTGGCATGGCAAGCGCCGCCAGCGACGGCGCAAGCGGCGCGGTGACGCCTATGCTGTCGGCGGCTCGCCAGCGCGTGTGCCGCAGCCGCTCTCAGGCCGCCAGAGCCGCCATCATGAATGGCACATTTCGAGGCAGGTGACCCACTAGTACACCTCGCCGGAAGAACGAACCCCATTTCGACGGCCGCTCACGCAGCGAGCGGCTTGCCGGTCATGGTCCACTTGAACGGCTTGGCGAGGGTGCGGTTGAAGTAGGCGATGAAGGCCTCGA
>NZ_NHRY01000140.1 GCF_002937115.1 Rhodopila globiformis
CTGAACCGGCCACTTTAGTGGCCAACTGAACCCGGGACCGCGTTAGCGGTCCCGCTTGCCGCTTTGAGCGGCTCACACTCAACGGGCCGCGTCAGCGACCCGCCCGGCCGCTTTGAGCGGCCAACACCATAAAGCCCCCGGCTCTGCCGGGGGATATTTACTACGCCAATCTCAGGACGGGCAGTCGGTGGGACTTCCAGTGGGGCCTGACACATCGCGAGTCGTTGCAGAGATCGTAGCCGTGGCCGTCGATGTCGACTTTGCGACAAAGCACAAGGGGAAGGAAGTCTCCTTAATCAGACACGTCGATGATGTCTGGATTGGTGCGTCATCTATGGACGAAGCAGAGGCGTATCTTTATAGTTATCGTGAGTGTCTACGCGACTATGGGCTCGATATCAATGAACTAAAAACCTCCATCACGGAATCCTCGGAAGCATTGGATCCGACATGGCCGCTTTCATTAAAGATGATGATCAAGAATGATTTTGGTGGTCTGAATACGGAGGATAAGACAAAGGTTTTGTCAGAAATATTTCGTATGTCTTCTCGAGAAAAAGACGATGGAATAATCAAATACGCTATCCGCCGCTTTGATCGCGAGAAAATGTGGCGGAGGCATTGGAATGTTCTGGAAGACTTTCTGGTGCGATGCGTAAATAGCTTTCCTCATTCGATAGATTACGTTTCTCGGGTTGTAGCCTATGTAAATAGGACTTCGACGAAGGTTCAACTTGACAAGTGGCAGAAAGTTATCCTGATTTCGCTAAATAGGAACAGTAGTATTGGGAACGACTCGGAAGTTTGCTGGTTACTATGGTTGATGAAGGAGCTCGGACTGAATCTCCCTGTGCAGATCATAGATATTATCATAGCACGTTGTGGTGTATTTGCCATTGTGACTGCATGTTATCTTAATCCGAACGCGATTCGCCGATCGCCTCAACGCAGGCAGAAACTGCTGACTCAGATCGGAGACTCGCCCTTTAGCGGGGCCTTTTGGCTATTGGCTTACGAAGCAGTGGTAGGACGCTGGATTCCTGACGCCGATTTACCGCGGGCAACGATGAGCGAATTCCTGTCGAAGATGGCAGCGGCAAAGGTTTCCTTTTTCGACCCTGCGGCCGTTCCGTTTTTTATCCATCCAACTGATGACGATGTTGATGATAGATACAATGATTATGCAATTAAGGACATGGCCGGCCGCTACGATGATGGTGGCGACGATGGCGAGAGTGGTAACGAGGACAAGAGGTATCCCTGGCAGCAACATCGGTCGGACGACGATATTGACTATACTGATAGCTTCTAAACATAATCTCCTCAGCTTTTTGATTTGAGGATGGCGTTCGCCAATGTCTCGCCACCTTGGAACCGTCTACCCGGGTGATGCCGATTCGTCGCCACAGCGGCAGCAGCAGCACTGCCTTTAGGATTTCCACAACTCGATTCAAACGGCTTTTACCGTCTGAGGCCCCAAACGCTGTCCAACATCACTCGCTCCCCGTCTTCCGCGGCCGCCCACCCTTCGCCCCATTCTTCCGCGCGGCGGCCGCCTTGGCGGGCGACGTCGCCTGTCCCGCCCGCCGGGCCATATAAGCCTTGGTGCCAAACAGCCCGGCCAGCAGCCCGGGCACCGACAGATCGGCGTCGAGCGCTTCCCAGTGCAGGCCATAGCCCGCGCCCAGCAGTTCCACCCCGGCAAGCTGCTCGTCCGTCGCCGCCTCCAGCCCCTGCGCCAGATGCGGCGGAAAGGCGAACGTGCAGCCGTTCGTCAGTTCCACGACAACCCGGCGGCGCCGGCGGTCATACCGAGCGGCCCGGGCACGCGGTTCGCCTGCGCTGGCCTGCCGCCCCCGTTCCAGCGCGGCGTCGATCTGTGCGTCAGTCAACTCGGCCATGGATATCCTCCCACCGCGTCAGCAGCAGGGCCTGCTGCGCGACAACGACCTGCGTGGCCCGGCGGACCTCGGCGCGGGTCATGCCCTCGGCCCAGACCAGTTCGGGGCTGCCCCCGGCGCCCCGCAGGTTGATCTTGGCCTGTCCGTCACCGAACATGGGAACATGAGCCGGCTGGTGATCATCGACGAAGATGACCACCCGCAGCCCACCGGCACGAAGAACGGTGACCATCCCCTCATAACCTATCGTGATGGGTTTCTCAAGACGTCCCCCCAAACAACCGCCGATCCCACCAGATCGGCTGGTGCAGGCTGGTGCCAATCCGGCGCATGTCGGGATGGCTGTCGTTGATCAGCACATTCTGCTCCATGCGCGCGACCACGCTGGGCACCAGCAGCAGCAAGGACCGCCCCGACTGCTGCCACGCCGCGCCATACGCCTTCGCCACCAGGCCGTCCTCGGCGTCCCAGCCGGCGTGATGCGCGGGCGAAAACATCTCGTACGTCACCCCCGGCGGGATGGTGATCGCGATCCAGTGCTGGTTCGGCGGCATGCGTCCGTTGCCGTGCGCCAGCTTCTCCAGCATGGCCGTGCTGTAGTGCGCCGAGGCATAGATCATCGGGCTGGCAGCAATGTTCCACCGCCCGGGCGCCAGCCGCGATCCGGTCGAATCGAAAATCGGCAACGCTCCCGCCGGATCGCCGATGCGATACGCCGTCAGGACGCGGTCCAGCGTCTGGGCGGTCACACGGCGGAGCCGTACTTCAGCCGGCCCAGGATGCCTTCCACCACCGGTCGCCCCAGCTCATTCTCCAGCACGACGTCCACCGGCGGCCGGCCGTGCAGCAGCGGATGCGGCTCGAACAGGAAGCGGCGGGCGGCGTCGGCCTCGCCCCAGACGTCCAGCGCCATGGCCCAGACGCTGGCCAGCCGCGCCAGGCGGCTGCCTTCCTCCGCCGACAGCCGGCCCTCCGCGCGGTCCCGTGCGGCGGCGAAGGATTTGCGGCGGCGAGCCAGCGTGGCGCGGGGGATGATGCGGAAGGCGAAGCCGCTGTCGGAGGGCGCGACCGCGTGCATGACGCGATCCAGCGCCATCAGCGGCAATCCCTGCTCCACCGCGGCCATCAGCGGCAGCGGGCCGGATACCTGGATGCCCAGGACCTCGGAAACCGGATCCAGCATGGCCGACCTCCCAACCTCTCTCACATGAGACTCGATTTAGGCTCACCCGGGATGAATCGCAACCGGAACTGAGCCGGACCGGCCACACGACGCACCAACCCGCGACCAGGCGGGTGGTGCGATCCGTCCCGGCATAATATCACCCCCGGCCAGACCGCTCACCCCGACACCGGACGACGCACCCATGGGACTCCTGCTGGCATTCGCCCCCTTCATCCTCTTCACCGTGCTCGACGCACTGGCCGGGCCGCTGCCCGGGCTCGCCGCCGGCACCCTGGTCGCGGCGGCGCTGTTGCTGCGCGATGCCGTCACCGCCGGCCGGACGCCGAAGATCCTCGACATCGGCAGCGCGCTGCTGTTTGGCGGCCTTGCCCTTTATACGGTGCTCGCTGGCGCGGACTGGCCGGACGCCGCCGTCCCCCTGTGCGTCGATGCCGGGCTGCTGGTGGTCGTCCTGGCCTCGCTCGCCCTCGGCCGCCCGTTCACCCTGCAGTACGCGCAGGAGCAGGTGTCGGAGAGCCTCCGGCACCACCCGATCCTCATCCGCGCCAACGTCGTCGTCACCCGCGCCTGGGCGGTGGCGTTCGCGGTGATGGCGCTGGCCGAGGTCGCGTTGCCCGCGCTGCCCACGCTGCCGCCGCTGGCCGGCATCGGCGTGACGGTGCTGGCGCTGGCCGCCGCCGTCGCCTTCACCCTGTGGTATCCGCAGCGCGTCACCGCCCGCCGCCGCATCCAGGGGCGCCCGCCCGGGCCAGACGCCGGCGGGTGGTGATCCGTATGGACGGCCGTCTCCGGCTGAAGCCCGCTGCCGCGACGTCGTTTTTGTTGCAAGCCCATCACCATGCGGGCTACATAGGGGCGCATATCTATCCGTTCCGTTATCCTGACAGGGCTTGGCCGCCAACGCTTGCGAAATGTTCATGAGGTGGAAAGCGCACACTCATCCAAGGCGGCAATCAATACTGCAATCTTCATAGTACTAAAGAATTCTTTAAGCAGTTACTCGTTGTTACGCGAAGAACAGCCCATTCACGTCCTTGTGCAATCATCCGATCCGTGCAATCGTCGTAAACGCTCCGGCCGTAGACCGCGGCGCGCCATGGGGCGCGGCCGCATGAACGATCGGCTGTTTCGCCTGCGCCGATAAGGAGAGTCTTCTTGAACGCGATTGTCCTTATCGCCCTGAGACGACGGCTGACGTTCGTCGTGCTCGCCATCCTGATCCTGCTGTTCGGCGGCCTCGCCGTCTGGCGCACGCCGACCGACATCTTCCCCGCGATCCGCATTCCGGTCGTCGCGGTGGTGTGGACCTACAACGGCCTGACGCCGGAGGACATGTCCGGCCGCGTGGTGTACTATTTCGAACGCTCGATGACGACGACCGTCAGCAACATCGAGCATATCGAGAGCCAGTCGCTGTACGGCCGCGGCATCATCAAGATTTTCTTCCAGCCCGGCACCGATGTCTCGGCCGCGCAGGCGCAGATCACCGCCAGCGCGCAGACGGTGCTCAAGCAGATGCCGCAAGGCATCACGCCGCCCGAGATCCTGGTGTATGACGCCTCCAGCGTGCCGGTTCTCAGCCTGCAGATCTCTGGCAAGGACCAGACCGTGCAGCAGCTGTACGATCTGGCGTCGAACTTCATCCGCCCGCAGCTGGTCAGCGTGCCCGGCGTGGCGATTCCCACGCCGTACGGCGGCACCTCCCGCGTCGTCCAGGTGGACCTGGACCAGCGCGCGATGCTCCAGCACGGGCTGTCGCCGCAGGATATCTCCAGCGCGCTCGCCCGCCAGAACCTCGTTCTGCCGGCGGGTGACATCAAAATCGGCCGGCTCGACTACCTGGTGGAGACCAACGCCGCCCCGGTCAATATCGATACATTTGAAAATATGCCGATCAAGCAGGTCGGGAACGCGATCGTTTACCTGCGGGATGTGGCGCACGTGTACCGCGGCGGGCCGCCGCAGATCAACATGGTGCTGGTGCGCGGCAAGCAGGCCGTGCTGATGGAGATCCTGAAGACCGGCAATGCCTCGACCCTGGCGGTGGTCGCCGGGGTCAAGAAGATGCTGCCCAGCATTGAAAAGACGCTGCCCGAGGGGGTGAAGATCACGCCGCTGGACGACGCGTCCAGCTTCGTGCGCGAGTCGGTCAGCGACGTGGTGCGCGAGATGATCACGGCCGCCTGCCTCACCGGCCTGATGGTGCTGCTGTTCCTGGCCTCCTGGCGCTCGACGCTGATCGTCGCGACCTCGATCCCGCTGTGCATCCTGACCTCGATCCTGGTGCTGTCCTGGCTTGGCGAATCGATCAACGTCATGACCCTCGGCGGCCTGGCGCTGGCGGTCGGCATCCTGGTCGACGACGCGACGGTGATGATCGAGAACATCGCCACCCACCTGGAATCGGGGCAGGAGCTGGAGCCCGCCATCATCGACGCGGCCAACCAGATCGTCGTGCCCACCTTCGTGTCAACAGTGTGCATCTGCATCGTCTGGCTGCCGATGTTTTCCCTCAGCGGCGTCGGCGGCTATCTGTTCCGTCCGCTGGCCATGGCCATCGTGTTCGCGATGATCACCTCGTTCATCCTCTCGCGCACCCTGGTTCCCACCATGGCCGTCTGGTTGCTGGCGGGGCAGCAGGGGCACGGCGGCCATGGCGCACATGATCCGGACGCGCCGCGGCCGGGACCGTTCAAGCGCTTCCAGCGCGGCTTCGAGCGAAATTTCGACCGGTTCCGCAACGCCTACACCGACATCCTGCGCGGCGTAACGGCGCGGTGCGGCCGGTTCATCCTGGTGTTCCTCGGCCTGACGCTGGCCTCGCTGATGCTGGTACCGTTCCTCGGCCGCAACTTCTTCCCTGAGATCCGCTCCGGCGTGCTGCAGCTGCACATGCGCACGCTGATCGGCACCCGCATCGAGGAATCCGCCAAGCTCGCGGAACTGGTGAACCAGGAAATCCGCGCCACCCTGCCCGGCAAGGTGACCAACATCGTCGACAACTGCGGCCTGCCGGTCAGCGGCATCAACGAGGTGTACAGCACCAGCGGCACCATCGGCCCGCAGGACTGCGACATCACGATCAGCCTGGACTCCAACAACTCGCCCGTGCAGCGCTACCGCCGGATGCTGCGCCGGCGCCTGAACGAGAAGTTCCCCGGCACCCAGTTCATCTTCCATCCCGGCGACATCACCGCCCAGATCCTGAACTTCGGCCTGCCGGCGCCGATCGACGTGCAGATCGTCGGCCGCGACCAGCACGCTAACTATGAGTACGCCAAGAAGGTCCTGGCGAAGGTCGCGCAGATTCCCGGCGTGGCGGACCCGAACATCCTGCAGGCGTTCAACGCACCGACACTGCGCATCGCCTCCTCGCGCTCGTTCGCCACCCGCACCGGCCTGGACGAGGCCAACGTCGCCGACAACGCGCTGGCTATGCTGTCGGGCAGCGGCCAGGTGGCGCCGAACTACTGGCTGGATACCAAGAACGGCGTGTCCTACCTGATCAACATCCAGGCGCCGCAGCCCAAGCTGGACACCATGCAGCAACTCGAAACGATCCCGATCGACGCCGGCAACCGCAATCCGTCCGGGCGTGACATGCAGTTGCTCGGCGGGCTCAGCAAGGTGACCCAGACCGGCATGCCGCTGGTGGTGTCGCACTACAGCATCATGCCCGTGGTGGACGTCTATGCCAGCACCGAGCGGCGCGATCTCGGCGCGGTCAACGACGCGATCCAGAAGATCCTGCGGGACACCGCCGACGAGGTGCCGCATGGCGCACGCGTCGAAACCCGCGGCCAGGCGGTGACGATGGCGGAGGCCTACGGCGAGCTCATCGGCGGACTTTTGATATCGGTCATCCTGGTGTATCTTGTGATCGTCGTGAACTTCCAATCCTGGATCGATCCGTTTATCATCATCACGGCCCTGCCGGGTGCACTGGCCGGCATCAGTTGGTCGCTGTTCATCACCGGAACGACCCTGTCGGTGCCGGCGCTGACCGGCGCGATCATGTGCATGGGAACCGCCACCGCGAACTCGATCCTCGTGGTTTCGTTTGCCCGTGAAGCACTCGCCGAACACGGCGACGCGGCCCGTGCCGCGGTTGAAGCCGGCTATGCGCGTATCCGGCCGGTGCTGATGACCGCGCTGGCCATGATCATCGGCATGCTGCCGATGTCCATGAGCAACACGCAGAACGCCCCGCTCGGGCGTGCGGTGATGGGCGGGCTGCTGATCGCGACGGTGTCGACGCTGCTGTTCGTTCCCGCCGTCTTCACGCTGGTGCACGGACGCCTGCTGCGCAAGAAACACAAGGCCGGGACAACCTGATGGACCAGATTCCGCACCCTGTTGCCGAAGAGACCATCCACACGCCCTTCCAGGAGGAGGATCGGCGGCGCCCGCGCACGCGCCGGAGCCGCCGGCGGTGGCTGATCGGTGGGATTGCCGCGTTGATCGCCATCGGCATCGTCATCTGGGGCATCACCGAGCGCGAGGCGACCTTGTCCGAGCTGAAGACCCTGGCGGAACATGAATCGGTGCCCAGGGTCACCCTGGTGGCGCCGCAGCCCGGGCCGAAGTTCCGCACGCTGACCCTGCCGGGCGATGTCGAGGCCTGGTACCAGGCGCCGATCTATGCCCAGGTCACCGGCTATGTGCAGGACTGGTACAAGGACTACGGCGCCCCGGTGAAAAAGGGCGACCTGCTGGCCACGATCGAAACCCCCGATCTCGACCAGCAACTGCAGCAGGCCCGCGCCCAGCTTGCGGTTGCGAAGCAGAAGTACCAGCTTGCGGTCATCACCGCCGAGCGGTGGAAGAAACTGGCCGGCACCTCGGCGGTGTCGCAGCAGACCGTGGACGTCAACATCGCCGACGCCAAGGCGCAGGAAGCGGCGGTCGAGGCGGCGAAGTACAACGTCCAGCGCTATGAGGCGCAGGAAGCCTTCAAGCGGGTCGTCGCCCCGTTCGACGGCGTCGTCACCGCGCGCGACACCGATGTCGGCAATTTCGTCCAGGACTCCGGCGGCAACGCCGGCGCGCGCGGCCAGACCCGGGCGCTGTTCACCGTCGCCGATATCCACAAGCTGCGGATTTTCGTGTCCGTTCCGCAGGATTACTCCCAGTACATCGAGCCCGGCATCACCGCGACCATGACCCTGCCGCAGTTCCCCGGCCAAACCTTCCACGCAAAGCTGCTCACCTCCGCCCAGGCGTTCAACATGACATCGCGCACGGTGCTGACCGAACTGGAGGTGGACAACCCGAAGCACGAGATCTGGCCCGGCGCCTATGGCGAGGTGACCTTCAAGCTGCCAACCAATCCGAGCATCGTGGTGATCCCGGAACAGTCGCTGCTGTTCCGTGCCCAGGGCCTGCAGGTCGCGCTGGTCAAGGACGGCAAGGTGCATCTGCAGAATGTCAAGCTCGGCCTCAATTTCGGCACCACCGTGCAGGTCACCGAGGGCCTGACCCTGGATGACCGCCTGATCGCCAACCCCTCGGCGGGCCTGCTGGAAGGCGAGAAGGTGCAGCCCGTGGAGGCGCCGCCGCAGAATGTCGGGCTCTCCAGGAAGGAGGAAGCCAGCGGGGAGCAGGCTCCGAAGAAATGATGCGATCCGTTCGATGCGCGCTGGCGCTGGCGCTTGCCAGCCTGGCTGGATGCGACCTGGCGCCCGCCTACCACCCGCCGAAATTCGTCCTCCCGGCGTCCTATCAAGGCTCCGGCCCGTGGCAGGTCGCCCACCCGCAGGACCAGATCCCGCGCGGGCCGTGGTGGGAGGCCTATGGCAACCCGACGCTGAACGAGCTTGAAGCCAGGATCCCGCAGAACCCCGACCTGCTGGCCGAGCGCGAGATCTATATCCAGTCCCGCGACCTGGCAGCCGAGGCGGAATCCGGCCTGTACCCGCAGGTCGCCGGCGGCTACGGCATGTCGGCAAACCGGCAGTCGCCGTACCGGCTGTGGCGCTCCCCCGTCAGCAAGGCCCCCCTGTACGAACCCTCAGTACAGATCGACGCCCAGGCAACCTGGGAGATCGACGTCTGGGACCGCATCGGCAACCAGGCCCATGCGCGCAAGCGCCTGGCGCAGGCGGAAGCCGCTTACCTGGCGCTGGTCGAACTGAGCCTGCAGGCCGAACTGGCCAACGCCTACCTGACATTGCGCGGCCTGGACCAGACGATAACGCTGTACGAGCAGACGATCGTCTATTACCAGAAGGCGCTCGACATCACCCTCATGCGTCTGAGCGACAAGATCGGCAGCGCCCTGGATGTGGCGCGTGCGCGGGCGCAGGTCAGCACGACGCAGGCGCTGCTACACGACATCATCGCCCAGCGTGCCCTGGCGCTGCACGCGATCGCCAATCTGATCGGGGTGCCGGCAACCGGGTTTGAACTGCCGCCGCAGGACCGGACGCCGCTGTACCTGCCCGTCATTCCCGTTGGCCTGCCTTCGTCGTTGCTGGAACGGCGTCCGGACATCGCCGCCGCCGAGCGCAACATGGCGGCGGCGAATGCCGAAATCGGCGTCGCCCGCGCGGCGTTCTATCCCAACCTGTCGCTGAACGGCGCGTTCGGGATCGTCGATGCCGGCTTCAACATCGTCAGCCTGCCCAACCGCATGTGGTCCATCGGCACGGCCATCTACCAGCCGATATTCGAGGGTGGCCTGCTGCGGGCGGAACTGCAGTTCGCCAACTCGTCCTACCGGCAGACGCGCGACAACTACCGCTCGGTCGTGCTGACGGCGTTCCAGCAGGTGGAGGACCAGCTTTCGCTGAACGACCAACTCGCCAAGGAGGTGGCGGCCGATCGGCAGGCGCTGCAGTCGACCACGCAGGCGCAGACCCTGTCGATGCAGCTCTACACCTCGGGCGCGACCAGCTACCTGGAAGTGATCGTCGCGCAGATCGCGGCGTTCCAGGCGTCGGTCTCGGATATCACGGGCACGATCCGGCTGCAGCAGGCGTCGATCAACCTGGTTCGGGCACTTGGCGGGGGGTGGAGTGCGGGAGACCTGCCGACCGAGAAGCAGACGCTGCCGTTCAACCCGCTGCGGCCGGGGAGGAGTTCCGGCGGCAACGTCGCCGACGCCGATCCGGGGGATTGGAGGAGTGCGCGGCCTGATCCTTAG
>NZ_NHRY01000141.1 GCF_002937115.1 Rhodopila globiformis
TCGAGGCCTTCATCGCCTACTTCAACCGCACCCTCGCCAAGCCGTTCAAGTGGACCATGACCGGCAAGCCGCTCGCTGCGTGAGCGGCCGTCGAAATGGGGTTCGTTCTTCCGGCGAGGTGTACTAGCGCCAGGGCGGCGTTCGATGAAGTAGCGGTTGCCTACCGCGTCGGCGCCGACCTGTCTTCCCTTGAAGTAGGAGAAAACCCGGGACCCAAGGTTCATGTGCCGTTCCTCCATAACGGTTGTGTCAAATACAGCGCCGGCGCAAAGACATACCGCCTCGTTACGTAGATCATTTCACGTAATCAATGGGATCGTCCCGCTAACAGAACGGACTCTTGACCTGTACACCTATTTCCTGTGCTGGGGTGCATGCATTGCCGAAGGAGTGCCGACGTCTTTTCTTGCTCATCGTCCGGATCCGCTTATGGCCACTCTCCATGCTGTCCAAAGCACCAGCATGAAATCCAATACCAAAGCTCGACTTTCCGCCGGTCCTTATTTGATCCAACCGGTTCAGCGTCTCACCAAACAGCCCAGAATGTGCGGCATCAGGCGGCATAGGCGACGGTATCAACCAGACGCCGCAGCAGAGTAACCGGAATTTCCACGGTCGCCTGCCCCGGCCGGGACATCGATAATTCCGCCGGGCACCAGAACGCCCTGCGGACCGCGGCGATGGCGTCGCTGAATGTCGGCAGCGGCTTGGCGTACCAGGCGGCCGTCCGTGGCTGCGGCGCGGTGGCGGCATCCCCCATCAGCTCGCCAGCCCACAGCGTCACCAGTGAGAACAATCCGAGCAGCACCGGCGTGGTCCGGCGGATGGCCAGGTCCGACCACTGCCGCTGGGTTTCGGCGCCAAGGTGACGGCGCACTTCCTGGAACGTGGTCTCGATCCGCCAGCGCCAGACGAAGCGGCCGAGGATCGCTTCGGGCTTGTCGTCGAGGTTGGTGCTGAGGAAGGCCTGCGGCTCGCGTTGGCCGGAAGGATCGCGCACCAGCACCCAGCGGATTGGCGCCGGCGGCAGGCCGGGATGGTACCAGATCGCGGTGCCGGAGACGATCTCCAGGATACGGCCCTCGTCGCCGTACCATTCGTTCACCCACACCCGGGTCCACCGGGTGGCCGGATTGGCCAGCACCGCGGTGAGCTTGGCCAGGCGATGGCCCTTGCAGGCCTTCGGGCCGCGCTGGCCAGGCCGGCGGGGTGGGGGCGGGGCGAACAGGCTGGCGTCCAGCCGCAGGCGGGTGACCAGGCGGACGTAGCGGCGCACCGCGGCGATCAGCTCAAGGCTGGCGAAGCTGCTGTCGCCGACAATGGTGATGGCGCGGCCGGGCGAAGCTGCCCAAGGTTCCGCCGGCGACAGCCGGTGGAATGGCAGATGAGGGAGCCAGCGCCGGATTTGCAGGATCGCCTGGATCCCCTCGTCTGGCATTCCATCGGCTACGCCGATGGAACCTTGGCCAGCCTCGCCCAGCGGGTCAGCGGCTTGTGGCGCCGACCGCGCGCGGCATTGGCACGCTGCGAGGGCGCGAGGATGGTCAGGAACGGCAATCCCTCGTCTGGCATTCCAGCCGCTACGCGGCCGGAACCTTGGCCAGCCTCGCCCAGCGCCGCCTTGCCCACGGGATCGGCAGCACCACCGCGAGCGAGAGCCAGCGCAGGCCGGAGGTCTTGACGAAGAAGCCGCGCGAGGAGCGCACCGGGTCGCGGTAGATGCCGCGGTCGCGGATGCAGGGTCCCCAGCGCCGCTCGATGGTGTCGTCGGGGACGATCACCACCTCACCCTCGGGCAGCAGTTGGTCGATCAGGTGGCGCAGCAGCGTGCGTGCCAGCGCCCGCCCATCCCAGCGCGCCTCGCTCAGCACCTCGTGGTAGCGGCCGAAGCCCGGCTGATCCGCCAGCCCCATCACCCGCAGCGCGGCGCTGACGGTGCGCTGCCCCGGTGCCAGGGCCGCGCCGGCGATCAGCACCAGCACGCGCGGCCAGACCGCGGCGGCGAAGCCATCGCGGAACGGCGCCAGCCAGGCGGCGAGCAACGCCGGCACGGCGGCAGCGGGCGGTGGGTCGATGGGCGTGGGGTGAGGATCCGGGGTCATCGGCGGGAAACGCGCACGACGGCGCCGCAGTTCACACCACTGTGCATCCACCGTGGCGACGGGTAGCCACCGTACGGGTTATGGTGATGCCGGCATGACCGACCTGATCATCCAGCGCATCGAGCGCTTCGCCTTCCCGCAAGGTGCCGTGTGCGTTGAACGGCGCAATCGCGGCTACACGCTCACCCATGCCGCCTCAGGCGCGCCGGTGGCGCGCCTGCGCCCTGACACTGACGGCGACCACGTCGAGGTGCTCTACTGGTCGCTACCCACCGACCGCTGGTCACCCACCGGCCCATTCGGCCGCACCATCCTGCCGCTCGACCAGGCTCTCCGCTTCATCGCCGCCGAGGCCATCTTCTGGACGCTGATATGAGCGGATAAGAAATGAGGGGCGGAAAGTCGAGCTCAGCGTTGGTGATAAAATATGGTGACATATAGCCGCGATCGAACTGCATGCCCTCGACGACATCGAGTTCGGTCTGAATGCCTTTCGCTTCCTCGACGGTAATGACGCCTTCGTTGCCGACTTTCTGCATCGCTTCGGCAATCATTCGGCCGATTTCGACCTCGCCATTCGCCGAGACAGTCCCGACCTGTGCCGTTTCTGCCTGGGTCGTTATTTTCTTGCTGCGCTTCTTAAACCGCGTCTACTTTGGAACCGTTGGTTTCCCCTCTTGGCCAGGAATTCCGCCGTTCCCATATGGCGATCTTCGTCAGAACGAGGCTTTTTCAGATCAGTGCTACAAGTTGACCATCAGCGCTGGGGCCAGACGGTTGCGGATCTGCGTGATCTGGCCTTGAGCGCCGCCCATCCCCGCAGCCGCGAACGCTTCCTGGCCCTGCACGAGATCGCCGCAGGCAGTTGTGCCACGGCGGTTGCCGAACGCACGGGACGACGCGCGCAGACCGTGATGGGCTGGCTGCACGCCTACAACGAACACGGCCCCGAGGCGCTGACCTATCAGCGCACCGGTGGCCGCCCCCCCTTTGCCCCGATATCGCCGCCGCGCTCGGCGAGCAGGTTCGCGCCGCGGAATGCCAGGCGGCCAGTCCACCGGTCGCCGGCGCCGATGTAAGAATCTGTTTGTAGGGAGCATGAGCCAGTCAGTGCGACACCGATTGCAACTTGCGGTCGAGTTGCAGGTGGTGCACGGGAGGACGACAATCGGCGCTGATCACCGTCCGCACCAGCATCGAGGCCC
>NZ_NHRY01000142.1 GCF_002937115.1 Rhodopila globiformis
TCCCATTTGGTGTGATTTAGGCTCTCGAATTCGTCCATTGATGGAACTCCATCAGCGTGTGCTTTGGCGGCTCACGCTCCAGAGTTTCATTGATGGGCGAACCGGGGCCTACCCCCGCAAATGTCAAACTGCTGCTGCCTCCCCGGCAGAGCCGGGGGAACTCCCGGTTACGTTAGAGAAGCCGTTGCGAACAAGGGGCTAATTTTGGAACACCAGGCGAACCAAGCGACACCGCACCGTGATCTGCTGGCGAAGACGCTCGAGACGGCCATGGGCCATGCGCGTGAGGAATGGCCAGGTCCCTATTCACCGCTGGAAGCGCTCCAGCGCCTGACTAACCGGTTGCATGAGTCCCGGTTCCATCTCGCCGTTCTCGGGCAGTTCAAGCGTGGCAAGAGCACCTTCATCAACGCGCTGCTGGGTGAGGCGGTGCTGCCGGCGGCCGTCCTGCCGCTGACGGCGATTGCGACGTTCATCGCCTGGAGCGCAACACCGATGCTGCGCGTGACCTACGAAGGCGATCGCGCCCCTGAGGACATCCATCCCCGCGACGTCGCCGATATCCAGGAAGCCCTGCATCCTTTCGTGACCGAGGAAGGCAATCCGGGCAACGCGCGCGGCGTCGCCCGTGTGGAGGTGTTCCTGCCGGCGAACATCCTGCGCGATGGCGTCGTCCTGATCGATACGCCCGGCATCGGCTCAACGCTGCGGCACAACACCGATACCGCGCTACAGGTGCTGCCCGACTGTGACGCGGCCCTGTTCGTCGTGTCGGCCGATCCGCCGATCACCGAGGCCGAGATCGCCTACCTGGCCCAGGTTCGCGCGCATGTCGTGCATCTGTTCTTCATCCTCAACAAGATCGACTACCTGACGGCGCCCGAACGGGAGCAGGTCGCGGCGTTTCTCTGGAAGGCCGCATCCCAGGGCTCGGTAGCCAACCGGGACGCGAAGATCTTCCAGATTTCCGCCCGCCAGGCGCTGGCGGCCAAGACGGGCGCGGACACGCCGGCGCTGGCCGCCAGCGGACTTCCACGCGTCGAACAGGAGATCATCGCCTACCTGGCGCATGAAAAGGCCGCGTCGCTGCGGACCTCGGTCAACCGCAAGGCGGGCGATATCGTTGATCATGTGCTGTCGGACCTTGGGCTGAAGATCCGGGCGCTCGAACTGCCGCTGGCGGATCTTGAACAGCGGCAGGCGAAGTTCGAGGAAGCGGTGCGCGCCTTCGAGGCTGAAAGAAAGGTCGCGCGCGATCTGCTGGCCGGGGACCGGAGCCGTGCCGCGGCCGAACTGGAAACGCAAGCCGAAACCCTGCGGCAGGACGGCCGGCAACACGTCATGGCGGCCGTCGAACAGGCCATCGCCGAGAACGCCGGCGCGTTCGACCAGCCCAAGGTCCACCGCGCCATCGCCGAGGCGATCCCGGTGTTCTTCGAACGGAAGCTGGTGGAGGTGGCCGCCGCGTTCCGGCATGATGTCGAGGCGATCCTTGTCACGCACCAGACCCGCTCCGATGCCCTGGTTGCATCCGTCCGCAGGACAGCCGCCGACTTGTTCAACGTGCCGTTCCGGACGGCACTGGAACCGGAACCCTTCCGGCTGGGCCGGGAGCCCTACTGGGTGACGCAGGAAATACGCGAACTGCTGATGCCCAACCCGGCACAGGTGGTCAGCCGCTTCCTCCCTGCCAGCATGCAGGCGCGGCGCCTGCGGCAGCAGACCGAGGTCGAGGTCGCAACCCTGATCCAGCGCAACGTGGAGAACCTGCGCTGGGCGACCTTGCAGGGGCTGAACGAGACCTTCCGGCGATTCGCCGCCCGGCTGGACGCCGATCTGGCTGAGGGGCTTGCCTTGACGCGAGGCGTCATTGCGGCCGCGCTCGCCCGCCGCCGGACCCGTGCCGACGAAACCCAGGCGGAACTGGAACGGATGCACGTGCGCCGCGAGCGTTTGCAGGCCTGTCGCGCCGCGCTGGCGGAGCAGCCAGCCGAGGTGTCGTGACCGGTCAGGATTCTTCGTTGCAGCGCGCCTTGGACAGGCTGCTGTCCTTGCAAGTCGGCGACCAGGGCGTTCTCGACGTTGTCGCCGTTGGTTCCGGCGCGATTCCCGCCTTGCGCCGGCTGTTGTTTGCCCGTGACCCCAGCGGCCTGTTCCAGGCCCGATGCCGCGTCGTCGCGGCGCTGGCGGCATTGGAGGCGCGGGATGTCCTGCTCGCTTTCCTCCAGGCCCCTCACGCCTGTGCCGATGCCGTGGAGGCGGCGGGCGAGGATGCCGTCATCAATGCCGCTGCACGGGCACTGGGTGATGTGCGCGATGAGTCGGTCTTTCAGGTGCTGCTCTCGCTGGCGGACAGGCACAGCTTGCCCGGTCCGGTGGAGGTCCTGGGCGGCTGGCGCCGGCCCGAGGCGCTGCCCTGCCTGGTCTGGGCGCTGGCAGACGATCTGGCGCGGCCGGCCGCCGAAGCGGCGCTGCGCCAATATGGCGATCAGGCATTTTCAACGTTGACGCGCGCCATCGACGACCCGGTTTGCGTCGCCGGGGACGAGACTGAATCAAGCCGACGCAGACGGCGTGCCGCGATCACGCTGCTGCTGGACCAGGATGCCGCCGGGCGGGTCCCGGACGTGCTGCGTGTGGACCTCATGCAGGACGAAGATGCGGCCCTGTCGGTGCTGGGCTGCCGGCTTGCCCTTGCGGCCGGCAGCCCACGTGAAGACGAAGCCGCCGCCCGTCGCCTGGTCGACTGGCTCGGACAGGCAAACTGGTTCCTGCGGGCGGAGATCGAGGACATTCTTGTCGCCCACGCCGATCGCTGCAAGGCGGTTATCGCGGAGCACGCCGATGGGCCGCCGCCGCGGGATGACGATCAGTCCCGCGACGCCGTTGCTCTGCGCGCCTTGCGCCGGGTTGCGGCACGCTTCGGACCATAGAGAAGACCCGGCCTCTGGGTCACCGACATCGAAATCCTGCGCCTTCGCTATGCCGAAACGTTGCGGCAGTGGTGCGAGCGGTCCGTGCGGAACCGCACGCCGATCCGTAAGGTTTATGACGATTGCTTCTGCCGTATTTGGGACTCCTATCTGGCACCGTGTGAAACAGCCTCTCAGCGGACAGCATGTTCCTGCAGCATCGTAGGCGATGATGTCCTGTTCGGCGATCCAACTGGTTTGCATGGCAAGAAAAAGGAATTGATCATAGCCAGTCGGTGGCATCTGCTTGTTCATTCGCTGGCGCGACGTATCAGGGGCACGACGTTATTCACGACCGCTGGTATCGCGGGTTCCATGTAGGCTTTGGGATGCCCGGCCAGCACACGCAGCGTGCGCTCGCCCGCGGCAACCTCCTCCTTGGTCGTCAAATGCCGCTGTAGGCCGTCGCGTTTCAGCACGAAGTGGCGCATGTCCTCCGACAGGCGCTCCAGGACATCCGCCTGGCGCAGCAGAACCGCCCGGACAAGATCCGGATCTCCCAGTTCCGCAACAAGTGCGCTGAGATGCGGCAGGCAGATCGCCGACAGTAATCGCAACGCCGCGGATCCATCGCGTTTCAGCCGGTCCGCTGTCGTGCCCACGGCGCGCTGGGCGGCGTGCCGGGCAACCTCGCACGCGGGACACGTGCGCGGCGTCGGCAGCGCGGCCCGGACGGCCTGGCAGGCTAGGCCGCCGGCTGGACGCTTTGCCGCTGCCGCCCGCAGGTGCGCGGCCTGCCGCTCGGCCACGCCGGTAAGCCCGGTGCAGATTTCCTTAGGCGCGGCGATCGCCTGGAACTGCCAAGTGTGCGGGCCGCAGAACCCGCGTCTCTCGGCGAGCTCGGCCTGCACCTGCTGATTGCCGCTGAGCTGGTACTGGTACTTGGCCAGGAAGTTGAAGAGCGTGTCGACGACCTGGCCACAGACTTCACACCCGGGCAGCGTCGGCGATATCGCGGCCCGCGGCGCGGCAGGCATCTCCGTCCGCACGTCCGTCGGACGATCCGCATCCACTTCGGCGCGTAGTGCCGCGAGACGCCGGTAGTCCGCTTCGGCATCCGGCTGCCGGGCGAGCAAGGCGGCGATGCGGTTGCACATGCCAAGCAGGAATTCACGGCGCTTCTCGTTGATCAGGAAATTCAGCAGCGCCGCTTCCAGCGTCGGCAGGCCGCTGGCGGCAAGCTGTGCCTCGTCGCCCCGCAGTCGCGCCGCCAGCCCTTGCTGCGCGGACAGCGAAAACAGCGGCGGCACGGCATCACCGAAGATCGGCTGCAACTGCTGCCGCAAATGATCAAGCACCTGCCGGCGCTGAGCGGCGTCGGCATGATCCTGCTTGTTGACCACGATGAAGACCCGCCGTCCGGAGGCGTGGACGGTCTCCAGCGTCTGGCGCTCTTCCTCGGACAGCGGACTGTCGTAGCCGGTCATCAGGATGCAGGCATCCGCTTCCGGCAGGAAGGCCTGGGTGGTTCGAGTATTTTCGGTAATCGACGACCCCAGGCCGGGCGTGTCGATGAAGTGGAACCCACGGCGCAGAAGCTCGGCCGGGAGCTGCACCTCGGCGGTGCGGACGCGCTTGATGTTTCCCGGATTGCCGTATTCCGTGATGTGCTCGGCCAGTTGCGCAATCGGGATTTCGAGGAACAGGCTGGTGTGCTGGTAGTGGAGGACAACCAGCTCCTCGGTTCCATACGTGACCGTCGTGATCACCGACGTCACCGGCACGATCCCGGTCGGCAGCCGATCGGCGCCCAGCATCGCGTTCATCAGCGAGGTCTTGCCCCGGCTGAAGCGACCGACAACGACGAGATTGAACCGGTCCTCGGCAAGCCGGGCGAACAGGTCGCGCACGGCTTCCTCGCCGCGGTCGAGGCCTGGATGCATGGTCGCGCCGCGGAGGATGTCCGCCAGGGCTGTTTTCATGCGGCCGTATCGCTGTAGATCCATCACACGCGCTCCCTGCGGCGGAAAATGGCAGCGACCGTTGTCTCTCCGTGATGGCTGGGCGTGGCCCGGCCATCCACCCCCCACCGTCGAAGCGCAGATGGCCAGGACATGCCCGGCCATGACGATAGGGAGACGACCTGGCGCCACGCGACCATTGGCGCCCACGGGACAGCACCCTTGTGGTAGAGGCAGACCATGTAGACGGAAACCACTGGTAAACTCCTGCGAACGATTGCGCTGTCAGGAGTCATCAGCCCGACAGGGCGGTTGATCCGGGTGAACTCCATCACCCTTCAGCTTTGGATCTGCCCATTTCTAACGCCTGATCATGTCCGTCGCAACGTCTATCGAAGCCGGATCAGCCGGTTCGTTGCCGGAACCGCGGGATCGGCCTAGCATGCGCCCGGGGATGGAGTCCCCCGTTGACCGCCGCCGGCTGATGACTCCTGCATGGCCATGCTACCAGGGGAATCAGTCATGGTGTGGCGCCGCACGCTTGTTCCGGTACACCGGCAGTCCCGGGCAGGTGGCCGTGCGTGTCCAACGTCCTGGTGCGTGTCATGATCCGTATCGGCGACCGCGCCTTCCTGTTTGCCTGGCAGGCGATCCGGGCGGCGACCCAGCCCGGGCCGGAGGCAACTTCATGGGAGGTTGCCGGAGTCCGATGGCGTCGGCACCGCTACAGCAATGCCGCGCCTGATCATGCCGTCACCATCGAAGTCCATCGGCTCGATTGCACAGATGCGCCGGAGGCGTGGAGCATCATGGTGGTTGCGGAACACTGGTGGGACCAGGATCACAAGCCACTGCGGAACAATCTGTGGGCGACACACCTTTCCGGATCCAAAATGCAAGTTGCCGCGTGGATTGACCGGCAGGCCAAAGCAGCAGACCAGCGTGCGACCTGACCGCCATGATGTCTGCTCGCTGGCGAAGCCGGCGGCGGCGGAGCGTCGTGCCGGTTGCACCGATCGATCCTGATAATGGCAGCGCTTGGCATCCGTTCGGCACAGCGCACGGGCCGGACGCGTCCTCCCGCCCGGTATTGTCAGAGGCGTAAACTATTGACGTGACCGCGGTGTGATCCCAATATCGAAGGCACAGGGAAGGGGTCCCCTAAAACTGCCTCCGGGCTGATGACTCCTGCGGCGTATAACGCGCGGCAGGAATCGTGAGCCCACTCCGCGCCGGCCAAGTGGTGATGTTGGATCCAGGGCTCGCTGAAGCGAAGGCAGTGATGTTCGATAGCAATTTTCTCTGGACAGCTATCTCGGACAGCCCTCTTTGGGTGGTCACGATAGCCTGCATCACGCTGTCATATGCAGTGACGAACCGTGTGCGCGTTCGCCCTCGGCGACCGGTACCGGTCCGACTGTTCCCGCGCATAAGAAGCACGAAGCATCATCCGGTCGACGGTCGATAGCGGGGTCTTCGTCGATATTGGTTTTGCACGGATGTCCTGGAAGCCGCATCAACGGCTTCCTCCCGCCTGCCCAGGGAGCTTCGTCCCATGAGCAACTTGCCTGGCGACGCCCTCACCGCGCGTGATGCCGGATCGGGCCATCGAGCCCACAAATATCCTCAGCCGCTGCGTGGCGCGCCGTCGGCGGCGGACCAAGCCGGTCCGCAAGCCGCTGACAGGCAGAAACTGTACGATGCGTTCGAAAGCATCCTCTATCAGCAGGCTCGCGAACCATCCCAACTGCCACGGACGGCTCCGGCGTATTTCCGTGACCTGAACCTGGACCAGATCGTCGAGGTCATCACGGCCCATAAGGACGAGTATGACCTGAAGCCGTTCTTCTACGACGCGCTGACGACAACCGATGCGATCGCCTATCGGCACGAAGTCATGGGGGATCTGGAGCACGACCGGACGCTCGATCGCCTGAACGCATTTGCGCGAAAAATGAGCGATATGCGTGAGCAAATTGCCCGAGCCCAGAAACTCTACTATCGACTGCAAAAGGAGCGATGGTTTCTCCATGCTGCCGAAACCTGGTGCGCTGCGATCCGTGACCTACAGGCAGATCTCGCAGCAGCACCGCTGTCATCGCGTGGTCTCCTGGCGTTCCGCGCCTATGTCAATCGCTACGCCGAGTGTGCTCGCTTCGTCCGGCTGGCAGCAACAGTCGGCAAACTGGTTGAGGACCTGGGGGCCATCCACTACTGCGTTTTAATCAAGGACAATTCGTTCAAGGTCCGGAAGTACGATGGCGAGGTGGATTACAGTGCCGATATCCTGGACACCTTTCGGAAGTTTCGACAGGACGATGCGGAGGCGCGTCGAACCGACGTTCCTGAAGCAAAGGATATGAACCATATCGAGGCCAAGATTCTCGAGTTCGTGGCGCGGCTGTATCCCGAGGTGTTTTCCAGGCTGGAGGCATTCTGCCTGGAAAACCGCGATTTCACCGACACCACCCTGGCGCGGTTTGACCGGGAGGTCCAGTTCTACATCAGCTATATGGACTACCTCACGCCGCTCAAGCGGGCCGGTCTTTGCTTCTGCTATCCTCTGATTGCAGTGACCGATAAGACGGTCAGTGGCGAAGACGCCTTCGATTTGGCCCTCGCTACGAAACTGATCCAGGAACAGACACCAGTCGTCTGCAACGATCTGCAATTGACCGGCAATGAGCGCATCCTCGTCATTTCCGGACCGAACCAGGGGGGCAAGACGACGTTCGCCCGCATGTTTGGGCAACTGCATCACCTTGCCAGTATCGGCTGCCCGGTGCCGGGGCGGCACGCGCGGCTGTTCCTGTTCGATGCTTTGTTCACGCACTTCGAACGCGAAGAAGACATCCGGAACCGGCACGGCAAATTGCAGGATGATCTTGTCCGGATCCATGAAATCCTGACGCGGGCGACGCCGCGCAGCGTTGTCATCATGAACGAGATCTTCACCTCGACCGCGCTGCGGGATGCTGTGTTCCTGGCACGAGAGGTGCTGGGTCACATGATCGACCTTGATTGCCTGGGCGTCTGCGTGACTTTCCTGGAGGAGCTGTCGTCGCTGAACGAAAAGACCGTCAGCATGGTAAGCACGGTCGTGCCCGACAATCCGGCGGTACGGACCTATAAAGTGGTGCGGCGCCCGGCCGATGGCCGATCCTATGCGCTTTCGATCGCGGAGAAGTATCGGGTTACCTATGACTGCCTGAAGGCGAGGATACCCGAATGACTTCGACCGGTATTATGGGACCGTGGCCTGGTCCTTTGGCTGGACGATCGGTATGGGACAGGAAGCGGGGCAGCCCATGAAGGCTCATCTGCTATATCGGGACCGGGATCTCGACATGGCGCAGGCGTTGCCGTCGGGATCGGGGGCGCTGGTCCAGGATCTGGAGCTGGAAACGCTGTTCGGCGCGATGGCGCAGGGCGACAAGGCGGTCGCCGCGGTCGTCAGGCAGGCCGTGCTGACGAGTCTGGCGGATGTCGAGACGATCCTGTACCGGCAGGATATTCTCAAGGACTGCCTCCGATGGGAGGCGGTTGTCAGGGACATGTACGCCCTGCTGGTCGAAACCATCGAAGTTGAGCGGAAGAACTACATCGGATTTGGCTTTCACTACCCGGCCGGGATGCTGCACAGGTCGGTCGATGTCCTGCAAATGTTCTTCGGTGTCCTGCAAAAGCTCAGGGGCCTTGCCGAGCAGAATGTCGATCGGTTTGAATCCGAAGGCCTCAGGGCGCTGTTCGCCATGCTGATCGCGGAGCTCAGCGACGATTACCTTGCGACGATCCGCCAGCATCTACAGCGGCTCAAGTTCCGTGGCGGTATCCTGGTCAGCGCCCGCCTGGGCAAGGGGAACAAGGGCGAGGGATATGTTCTTCGCAAAGAAAACGCCCCGGACAATAGCTGGATCGAGCGTCTGCTGTCGCCGCGACCGCCCGCCTATGCATTCCGCCTGCCCGAGCGTGACGAGGGGGGCGCGCGGGCTTTGTCGGAGCTCAGGGATCGCGGGATTACCCTCGTCGCCGGCGCCACGTTCCAGGCCGCGCATCATATCACCAGCTTCATCAAGATGCTCCGCACGGAACTCGCCTTCTACATTGGCTGCCTGAACCTGCGCAGGCTGCTTACAGCGTTGGACGAGCCTGTCTGCTTTCCGGTGCCCCATACCGCCAGCGAACGGGACCATCGCGCCACCGGCCTCTACGATGTCTGCCTCGGGCTGAGCATGGCGCGCAAGATCACGGGCAATACGGTGGACGCCAAAGGCAAAGACGTCATGATCATCACCGGGGCCAACCAAGGCGGCAAGTCCACCTTCCTGCGCAGCATCGGGCTTTCGCAAGTAATGATGCAGTGCGGCATGTTCGTACCGGCGGAAAGCTTTGCCGCCAACGTCTGCGAACGGATCTTCACGCATTACAGGCGCGAGGAGGATGCGACGATGAGCAGCGGCAAGTTCGATGAGGAACTGAGCCGCATGAACGACATCGCTGCCGAGGTCAGGCCGAATTCGATCGTGCTGTTCAACGAATCTTTTGCCTCCACCAATGAGCGTGAAGGATCCGAGATTGCCCGCCAGGTCGTGACCGCCTTGATGGAACGCCACATCAAGGTGTTCTTCGTGACGCATCAGTATGAGTTCGCCCACGGCCTCCACGCCAGGAATCTTCCAAATACGCTGTTCCTGCGTGCGGAACGCCAGGAAGGTGGAACACGGACATTCAGGATTTGCGAAGGTGTACCGCTGGTGACCAGCTACGGCCAGGACCTGTACGCGGAGATTTTTGTTGGACAAGAAACGGCCCGTGTTGCGGTGGCACGGTGATGCCAGCGCCACGCATTCGTGGGGCGCTGACCTCATTTGACTGTTCCTGAGCCACGTGTGGTTGGAAGACATGGCACGTCACTCAGGACTCCCCTCATATTTCAGATCGCCCCAAATACTTTCGAGAACAGCGGCTGAGCATCGAGCATGGCGGTGAAGGTTTCCATCAACGGGCGCAGACGGCTTTCCGGCATGTTGGGGATCAGGT
>NZ_NHRY01000143.1 GCF_002937115.1 Rhodopila globiformis
GCGCAGGATCTTGGCCCCGCCCCAACGGTTGTGCGGACGCAGCTCGACGCCGAAGAGTTCGCCCATCTCGCGGTAGAAGTCGGCGATGTTGGCTTGCGGGCGGCTGATCACCCCGACGGTGACGTCGCGCTCGCGCGCCAGGGCGGCCGACAGGATGCGCAAGGTGGCCGACTTGCCGCAACCTGGCGCGCCGGTGACCAGGGCGAAGCCGCCCTCGCCGGTGAGCTGGCTGACACGCCAGCAGAATGACTCCAGGCGCGGCGTGACATGCAGCGCCTCGGCCGGCACGGCGGCACTGAACGGGTTCCATTTGAGGCCGTACAGCGCGAGCATCCTGTTGGTCACGTGTCGTCTCCTTCGTCCTTGGGCAGGTAGGCTGGCGGCAGTCCGGTCGCGGCCTGCTGGTCGATCATGCGCGCCAGCAGCGGCCCGATGCCGCGTGCCGGCGGCGGTGATGGCGTGACAGGTTCGGCGGTGACCGCCAGCAAGCCGCGGCGCCGGCCGGCGGCGTTGGCGGCCTTGTCCTGCGGGAACAGCCGGCACAGCACCGTGCCGGTGTGCGGATCGACGAGGTGGACCTGCGTCAGATCCCAGGCGGCGAAGCGGACTTCCAGCACGGCGAGATGCCGATATTGATTGGGCACTTCGAAGCGGCGGCCTTCGATGACGGCGGTGCCGTCGCTCTTGCGCAGGGTGCGCCGCTCGGTGCGGGTAAAGGCCAGCCGCAGCGCCGCGGCATCCGAGCAGGGCCGCGTCACCGTGGGACTGGCGAGGAAGCGTGCCAGCGGGGTGCTGTCGATCTCGCTGTGGCGCTTACGGTTATAGTCCTGCTCGACCCAGGCCTGCGTTGCCTCGTTGAGCCGTGCCAGGGTGAGATCGTCGATGCCTTCCAGCATGGCCATCAGCCGGCCCTCGACGGATCCCCACAGGGTCTCCTGCTTGCCGTTCTGGTAGGGCGAGTAAGGCAGTGTCGTCTGGTGCAGGATGCCAAGCCTGGCGAGCCCTTCGCTGATCTCGGTGGCCGTCATGGCGGCGCCGTTGTCGCTCATCGCGGCGCGCGGCAGGCCGCGCTTGTGCATCGCCTGCGACAAGCCGTGTGCGATGTTCTCGGCACTCTCGGCGAGATACCATTGCAGGTGACAAACCAGGCGCGAGTGGTCGTCGAGCACGCCGAACAGCACCGGCGTCCGCCACGCGCCGCGCGGCGTCAGCACCTTGCGCGAACCGTAATGACAATCCCAGTGCCAGAGCCCGTTGACATACTCGGCCTCGTAGCTGCGCACCTCGCGGGCCTCGAGCCGCGCCGCGGCCGCCAGCGTGCCGTCGGTCTGGCGCGTCGTCATCGGGGGCTGCCTGGTCAGGCCGCGGGCGGCCAGGAACCGTCGGATCGTTGCGTAGGATGGCACCGGCTGCAACTCGGCCCTGGTCTCGGCCAAGGCAACCAGATTGTCGTGGTGCAACTGCGCACTCCAGCCTTTGTGGGCGTCATACTGGGCCAGTAATGTCTGGCGCAGCGGCATGGTCATCGACGCCTGTTCACCGGCATCCTGGCGCCGCTTGCGGCGCAGCACCGCGACCGGGTCACGCTGTTCATTCCGGGCTCGATAGTACCAGCGCTCCAGCGTGGAGACGCTGAAGCGGACCGGCGCGCCGGTGCCCGGGTGGCGCCATTCGCGGGCCGCCAGTTGCCGCAGGGCTTCGCGCAGCGCGCCCTTGGCCGGCGGTGCCGCCAGCAACTGGCCGATCACCGAAAAGCGCAACTGCCCCTCGTCTTGCCATTCCATCCGGCTGCGCCGGACGGAACCTTTGGCAAGCCTCGCCAAGCGCTCATGCACCCGCGATCCGCCGCGCCCGGTCATGCCCGCCTCCGGAAAATGCCTGCGCTGACGGTAAGCACCTTCGCCAATGGCCGGCGATGCGCATCCTCTGCGGATCGGCGATGTCCGTCAGAAAGCGCGCATCGCCGCCGTGCCGCCGGTCAGCGGACCGAGGAACCGCAGCAAGCCGGTGAGTTTGCCTTCAAGGTCGCCGGCAAAGCGCTCGAGCAGCGAGACCGGCAGGCGGGCGATATCAACCGGCGGCACCACGGCGGCCGCGGCGACCGCTGCGAAAGGGCCCTCGGTCAAGGTCGACCGCCACCAGGCGCGCCAGCGCCCGATCGTTCGGCGGTCGATCCCCGGCACGGCCGACAGACGCGCCAGGCGGGCCGGCGTCGTGCCGTGCAGCATCGCCGCGATCAACGTCACGACCGTGGCGAGATCGACCTTGCGGCCGAGAAAGCGCAGCGAGGGCGGCGTCGTTCGCTTGCGGCAACCATCCACCGCACAGCAGAAGCTGAAGCGCTGATCATAGTCTGAACTCAACCCGGCGGGGCAGCCTCTCGGCTTGCGGGCAAACCGCGCCGAATGCAGCGTACCACCGCATCGGTGGCAGCCTGCTGCCCGCGCAATGGCCGAAAGGTCGCGGTCGAAGACGAGAAGCTGCTGATGGAACTTGGCGTCGGCCAGTATGGCTTGGTACAAGGATCGCCTCCTCTGAACGGATATTGGCGCGATGGCCAAGATCGGACGGAATGATCCTTGCCCATGCGGCAGCGGCAAGAAATACAAGCGCTGCTGTCTGGCCAATGACGAGGCGGCGGCTCGCGAGAGGCACGCCGCGGCCAACGCCGTAGCCACCGCGTCCGTGCCGGCGCAGTCGCACCTCTGCCACGACTGCACGCACGAACTGGATGACGCAGCCAACGCCGTGTTCGCCCTGATCGACGCCGGGAAATTCGACGCCGCCGAGCAGGCCGCCCACGACGTGCTGACGCGCTTCCCCGGCATGCATGACGGCTACGAGTGCCTTGGCCGGCTTTACCAGGCCAAAGGCGACCGCACCCGGGCGATCGAATGCTACCACCAGGTCATCGCGTTCGCCCGCAACGAACCGCATCTCTACGACCCGGGCTTCGTGGGCCACTTCCAGGATCTGATCGATCGCCTCGAACCACGGGCCGCCGCCAACTGATCCTGCCGGTCCGTCTGCTTGCCCAGCCTCGCCGGCTGCTCGGCAGCGTCAAGGCATCCACGCCTGCGGCGCGGAGCCTCCTTGACCCCGCCTGCGCTCCCGGCGGTCCTGCACGCAGGTCGGCGCCAAGGAATGGTCCTTCAGTCTCACCAAGGAATACGTCACCAGGACCGGAAGGCTCAGCCACGATCCGTGAGGGACAGGTTCTGTCAAACCTCAAATTCCGTGATCAGAAAACGCCCAAAACCCGTCGCTTTGCTTGCTCAGGCTCATGCAACACGCCGATGGTATTGTCCCCATCGGCCCGGTCATAGGGCCAGATCCGTACCTGGCCTTCATTGTAGAGGTACAGGCCATAGAACGAGACTTTGGCCTTCAGGCCGGGTGAGCTTGAAGCGACCTGGAAGCGCCTGCCGCGCTCGCCCCAGCCGTAGCCGAGGTCGACGTCCTGATGGATATGCGCCTCATCGAGATAGACCACGTGATGGCGCTCATCGCGCGCACCATCCAGCACTGAGCCGATCTGGGCGACGAAAGCCTGTCGTTTCTCCGGCTCAGCGCGGCCGAGCAGCTTGTGGGCTTTCTTCCACGACAGCTTGAGCCGGTGCAACGCGCGGCGGATGGTCTCGCGGCTGAAGCGGCGACCGAACTGCTCTTGCACAAAACCGACCAGACGCCGCAGCGTCCAGCGTGGTTTTCCCTCGGCTCCGGCGACCGGCGGACTGGCTGCCTGGCATTCTGCGGCGCGAACCTGCTCGCCAAGCGCGGCGGCGATATCGGGGCAAAGGGGGGGGCGGCCACCGGTGCGTTGATAGGTCAGCGCCGCGAGGCCGTGCTCGTTGTAGGCGCGCAGCCAGCCCATCACGGTCTGCGCACGTCGTCCGGTGCGTTCGGCAACTGTCGTGGCACAACTGCCGTCGGCGATCTCGTGCAGGGCCAGGAAGCGTTCGCGGCTGCGGGGATGGGCGGCGCTCAAGGCCAGATCGCGCAGATCCGCAACCGTCTGGCCCCAGCGCTGATGGTCAACTTGTAGCACTGGTCTGAAAAAGCCTCGTTCTGACGAAGATCGTTATATGGGAAGGGCAAGATTCCCGGCCAAGGGGGGAACCAACGGTTCCAAAGTAGACGCGGTTTAGTACCTCTGCACAGTGATTATGACGTGTTGGTGGGGTGCGGATAGGCGCGGTGAGCATGAGCAAGGTACTCGATGTGCAACCTGGGAAAACTGATCACGCTATTTGATGTTTCGTGATACGTTCTCATCATCGAACGTGCGCAGGAAAATATTTATTTCGAGAGAAACCAAGGGGATGATGGATTACCCACCCAAATTGCGGGCACTCAATATGACGGGCAGCGAAAATTGGCACAAGATTTGGGGGCGCCAGACCGCGAACCCAAGATAATTGATGGACGCGAAAAAACCTTGGAATGTCAACGGCCCGGCGTGTTTCCATCCCTTTGTTCGATCGAAACAGTCCATCCCTTCGTCCCGACCTGGATTGCCTGACGCATGGCTGCGAACGGCGGTCAAGCATGGCCGTTAGGCCACCGCGTCAGCGGCGCGGCGCGTGCTTGAGGGCCGTTCGCAGCCATGTCACGCTGGACGCAGGAGGGCACGCTTCCACTTCCGCTTCCCGGCCTCCCTACAACGAACGGGAAGGGGAAGTGGGAAGTCCATCAAAAACTGTGCTCACCGGGCCATCAAAGGGCGTGATCCTGCTCAGCGCGGGCCAGCTTGTCCCGTGCCTTGTCGGTGGTGAACCTCCAATGAACGCGAGCGCCTGAGGCATTGCGCTGGTGCTCCCAGGCTTCGATCTCGGCAATGAGGACGTCGCGCTCGCCGATGCGACGGTGCAGGCACTGGCCGTGCAGCACACTGATCTCGATCTCAGCCATGTTCAGCCAACTGGCGTGCTTGGGCGTGTAATGGAATTCCAGGCGCTGGAGGATGCGGTGCGCTTCGGGCGCCGGGAAGGTGTCATACAAGGCACCGGCTGTATGGGTTGAGAGATTGTCCTGCACGACCCGGATCAGGTCCGCATCCGGGTAATGAATGTCGGTCAGATCGCGCATGCAGGCGGCAAAATCCTGCGCGGTTCGCTGCTCGGTGACCTTCACCTGCCGCCACGGCTGATGCGCATCGAGGAACATGAACAGATTGGCGGTGCCGTTGCGCTTGTATTCATAATCATAGCGCTCCGGCTGGCCCGGCCTGGCCAGGATCGGCTGGCGCACCTCGCCGATCAACTGGGTCGGCGTTTCGTCAAAGCACACCACCGGACGCTGCGGATCCGCCGGTTCGGCATACAGATCCAGCACGTCCTCCATCCGCGCAACATAGGTGCCATCCACCTTCGGAATGCACCACATCTTGCGCCGCCACGGCTTCAGATCGTCCTCGCCCAGGCGTCGGCGCCCGTTGATCCGCTTTGCGGCTCAACCACGCGAGAGACTGTCGTGCTCGGTCAACCGGACCATCTCGTCAGCCAGCAGTTCCAGCGTCCAGCGTTTGCGCCCAGCTGGTGGGGCGGAACACGCGGTGGCCACCAGCAGCGCCGTCTCCTTGCCGGACAGCTTGCGCGACGCCCCCGGGGGGGCCTCCTCGCTCAGCGCCGCCTCGAGGTTGCCTTCCACAAAGCGCCGCCTGGCGCGATAGACCGTCGAGACGCCAACCGAGACAGTGCCGGCGATCTGCTCGTCGCTAACACCGGCATCGGCCGCCAGCAGGATCTGCGCCCGCTTGATCTTGCGCACCACGTGGGTGCCGCCGTTCAGCAACGCGGCAAGTTCGTTATGCTCCGCCTCGTCCAGATCGACCCGATACCGTATATGCATCGCTGCTCCTGTGCTGTCGAGGACAACGATGAACTGGGCCGCCAATGCCCCAAGACCGGCGTTCACAGCCAGGCAGGGGCAGTTTCTCGCGTGTATTCACGCCTATACCCTGTTGAACGGACGTCCTCCGGCAGAGGCGGACATGATGCGGTTCTTCCGCCTCACGCCGCCGAGCGTGCATCAGATGATCCTGAAGCTGGAGAAGGCCGGACTGATCTCGCGTCAGCCCGGTGTCCCGCGGAGCATCGTCGTCCTGCTCCACCGCTCCGCCTTACCTATGCTCGAGCCCGGCGGCGTTCAACCGGTCAAAACCTCTGTGCAGAGGTACTAGCCGCCGAGGGCGGCGGTGCGGCAGTTGAGGATGTGCTCGATGGCGGGCCGATGCGAGGGCGGCATCGACGCGCCGTGGGCCGAGCGGTCGTCCGCCGCAAAGCGACGGAACACGCCGGCGCCCTCGATCATGACCGTTCCTCAGAGGCCGGTCATCAACCGATCGAGCAGCATATGCAGCGACGCCCGGGTGGGCGAGGCTGGCCAAAGGTTCTATCAGGCGTAGTCTGATGGAATGGCCAGATGAGGGGCGGTGAGGTGGGTGTAGATGGCGGTGGAGGTGATGGAGGCGTGGCCGAGCAGGATCTGTACGACACGGATGTCGACGCCGTTCTCCATCAGCGTGGTCGCATAGCTGTGCCGCAGTGCGTGCGGTGTGACTTTGCCGCGCGTGCCGCTCGCCGCCACCGCGAAGCTGTCGCGCAGCACCCGATCGTCGAGCGGCGCGTCACCGCGTCGGTTGGGGAACAGCCAGCGGGGGTTGTGATGGGCCCGCCACAGTTGGCTGAGCTCGTCGAGAACCGGCTGCGGCAGCGGCACCCGTCGCTCCTTGTTGCCCTTGCCGATGATACGCAGGCCGCACGCATACATCAGGCTGAGACAAACCTGGCGGATTGGCTGGCGCTGGCTGCGTGAGGACGTCACTTACCACCACTGCCATGCCACGGCCGAGGACCTGATCCACCGCGTTGCCGCCTTCGAGGCCGACGTCAATCACTATTCCGTCGCCGATCGGCTGTTGGTCAAGGACCACCTCGATCCTGAGGAGGAGAAGCTACGGTTCTCAAAGTAGACGCGGTCTACCCTCATCCAGCAGGCCAGAGAGGTTGACCATCTCGGATACGGCCATGCGCACGCGGCCTCCTCAGGCGATCGGATCCCCTGGTCATCCGATTAGATCAGAGACCTCAACGTGGCGTTATCCCTCCAGAGCCACCATCCCGGAACCCAACAAGAGCCAACCCAATATACTAATCTTAATGTGTCAAAAACTGAAAGATAGTCAATGTTATCAATGGGTTATGGGAGCTCTAGTTTGCGAGAAAACGTCGTGATTTCAATGTGTTAGGCGGAAACTGACACAGTCGAACTAAGGAGGCGGTCAAAGGTGCGCCATCCAGTCAAAGCAAGTCGCTGATTTTCCGACGAAAAAGAGCATGCTGGACCGCCCTGTGGCGTGGAATTGGCCGCCTCCTTGGTAAGCCTGCGCTGTTACCCAAACTTCTACTCTCCGGCATGAGAATTGCGCCGCGGATTTGGCGTAGCGGCGTGGCGAAGTCCTGCCGTTAGATAGTCCCATCCGGTGATCAGTGTCAACACGGCGGCGATCCAAAGCATGAACTCTCCGATAAGCGAAATAGGGAGGAACGCAATATGCAAAAGACTGCCGACACTATCTCCCGCTAACAATGTACCTAATGCAGTCATTTGGAAGCCTGTCTTCCATTTCGCAAGACTGGTAACAGGAAGACCGACGCGAATGCCAGCCAGATATTCGCGAAGGCCACTGACCAAAATTTCGCGTAGCATAATAACTATTGCTGGGTAAATACCTATTCCAGATAGACGATTTTGGCCAACCAACATCATTAGAGCTGCGCCAACCAGAAGCTTATCTGCAATTGGATCTAACATCCGCCCAAGATCCGATTGCTGGCTACGAGATCGCGCAAGTTTGCCATCAAAATAATCCGTAATCGCAGCAGCAGAAAAGGTGGCACATGCTGCCAAGTCGGCCACCGGATGGTTAACAGCAACCAGGATCACAAGCAGTGGGATTGCTGCTATGCGAGAGAGAGTAAGAACATTTGGAAGATCGGTTAGCATGTTAGCGACACAATAGTTCACTGTCGCGACTTAGGCTATAGGGTGGATTTGCAAACCCGATCAGGCCACCAACGAGCGTGCCGATCGGAGCCTTACCGCGGCGACGAACGTTGTGCACGAACTGGAAAAAAGGCCGAGATATAGCGACAGCTCCCCCTGCCAGGCTACCAGAGTCGTACATCCCCGGAACGATCTGCGAAACCCCATCCGGCCAGGATCGCGTCGAGGCGGAGCAGCCCATGATGCATGGTTTTCTGTGCCGGCGGACGGTATCCTCGAGGTTGACGGCCGGACCAGCCGCCTAATCGCGCGACAACCCAAGCCTACTACGCGAGCAGGCTTTCATCATGCGGGTTGCAGAGTTTCTCGGTGTGCCCCTCCAGGACGGCATCGGTGAGCGGCAGGCCGGTGGTTCCGTCGCGTGCCATCACCAGTTGCATTGAGGTGGCCCCGAAAACTGGACAGGGTGTTAAGAGAGAGTCTTGGCTTGGGACGGCGGTTTGTCCGGAGGTGAGACTTGTCGAGTACACGGAAGAAGCACAACGCGAAGTTCAAGGCGAAGGTGGCGCTGGCGGCAATCCGGGAGGACGGCACGGTTGCGGAGCTGTCGAGCCGGTTTGGTATGCATGCCAGCCAGATCCACGCCTGGAAGAAGACGGTGCTGGACGGCACGGCGTCGCTGTTTGCGCGTGACAAAGCTGCGGTTGGTCACGGCGAGGCGAGCGAGGCGCAGTTGGCGCCGCTGTATGAGAAGATTGGCCAACTGACGGTGGAGCGGGATTCTTTTCGCAAGAAGTCTGGGCGAGGCTGGCCGAGGTTCCGGCGGCGAAGCCGCTGGAATGCCAGACGAGGCCATGAGCGCGGCGCAGCGCCTGGCCCTGGTTGACCGGGAGGATCCCGCCCTGTCAGTCACGGCGCAGTGCCGACTGCTGAAGGTCGCGCTCGACGCTGTATTACCACCCGGTGCCGATGGACCCGGACGACCTGGCGTTGATGCGGCGAATGGACGAGCTCTACACCGCCTCGCCGTTTCACGGCTCGCGGCGGATGGTTGCGGTGTTGCGCCGCGACGGCTGGACGGTGAACCGCAAGCGGGTGCGACGCCTGATGCGACTGGGTATGGCTCAATACGGTTCATTTAGGCGCCTGTATGCTGATGACATACGCCACCTTGGTGGTTGGCTGACGCGACCGGGGCTTCACCTTGTAGCCGCTCAGCTTGCGTTTGACGCCGCGCGGGTTCTGCCGGCCACGGCTGCTTTGCACGCGTTCTTCCAGGATTTCCTCCAGCACCTGGCGATGCAGGGCGGCACGGCGCCGAGGGGGGAAAAGCCGCGAACAGCGGCAGGTGACGTCGGATCACTCGCACCGCGTGCACAAACGACAATCGGTCAGGATCTTCATTGGCCTGCAACGCCGCTTCGTGCATCAGCCCGCGCACCGCAAAGTGCGCCAGCAGCAGACCCCAGACCTCCTGACGCACCATCGCCGGGGTCTCGCTGCGCAGCACCATCCGCGCGCCGCGCAGATGCGTCTTGAACTCGGCCAGCGCGCCCTCCATCTTCCCCCCTGAAGACGTCTGAAGAGCAATTCCCGGTGACCGCCCAGCCGCGGTTGGGTCGCGCCGCGTTACGCGCCTTGGTGACGTGGGTCGCGAGGCACCATGACGGGAGCACGCCCGAC
>NZ_NHRY01000144.1 GCF_002937115.1 Rhodopila globiformis
TGCCGCTCGACGAAGCGCTCCAGTGCCTCAGCGACAACCCATACTTTCTGGAATTGCGCCAGACATTCGGGTGAGCCGCGTCAGCGTATCGATACGAAAAGCGAAGGCCGTTCCCTGGAAACTACAGTAAGAGAGAGTCTGCCCTTGGAACGGCGGTTGAGCCGGAGGTGAGACTTGTCGACGACACGGAAGAAACACAATGCGGAGTTCAAGGCGAAGGTGGCGCTGGCGGCGATCCGGGAGGATGGCACGGTTGCCGAGCTGTCGAGCAAATTCGGCGTCCATGCCAGCCAGATCCACGCTTGGAAGAAGACGGTGCTGGACGGCACGGCGTCGCTGTTTGCACGGGACAAGGCGGCGGTCGGGAATGGCGAGGCGAGCGAGGCGCAGTTGGCCCCGCTGTATGAGAAGATTGGCCAGTTGACGGTGGAGCGGGATTTTTTTCGCAAAAGGTCTGGACCATGAGTTCGGCGCAGCGTCTGGCGCTGGTTGACCGGGCGGATCCCGCGCTCTCGGTTGCGGCGCAATGCCGGCTGCTGAAGGTGGCGCGCTCGACGCTGTATTACCAGCCGGCGCCGGTGGACCCGGACGACCTGGCGTTGATGCGGCGGATGGACGAGCTCTACACCGCCTCGCCGTTTCACGGCTCGCGGCGGATGGTTGCGGTGTTGCGCCGCGACGGCTGGTGTGTGAACCGCAAGCGGGTGCGGCGGCTGATGCGCCTGATGGGTCTGGAGGCGATCTACCAGAAGCCGAACACCAGCAAGGCGCATCCGGCGCCCAAGGTTTACCCGTNGCGGTGATGGACTGGTTCAGCCGCCGGGTTCTGGCGTGGCGGTTGTCGATCACCATGGACGCGGATTTCTGCGTTGATGCGTTGCAGGACGCCCTGGCGCGCTACGGCAAGCCGGAGATCTTCAACAAGATCGCGGCATAATGCACCTCTGCACCTCCATCTAAGTTATTGAAATTCCATTGTGGCCTGTCGCAAATCTGCCGATACTGGGGGTATCACTGGCGCCGACCGAACCCCTGGCAGCTCCAGATCCTGGCGGAGTATGACGTAGGGCGCTCCCGGGCAGACCTGGCGGGCGGGAAGCGTCTTATTGTGGATCATGCGGATGACCGTCATCTTGCTGACTCCGAGTTCCCCCGCCACTTCATCGAGCACCAATTCCCCACGGTCAATCCGCTCTCCGTCACGATACGCCAAAAGATGGTGATCGTTGCGGAACAACTGCACCCTGGCCGCGGTCCAGCTCAGTCCGGCGATGGTTCGTTTGCCGAGCCGGTTGAGAACCGGCGCGATACTGGAATCTGGCATCATCCGGACCAAGGCGGTGATCAGCGCCGCTGTTTCCGCTTCGGTGCCGGCGTGCTCAATATCCCGCCAGCGGCCGCGGATCTTTGTGGCAACGTCAAGAGCGGTATGGTCACCGCCATGCCAATGGATCATGGCATGAAGCCGATTGTCTTCCGCCCGTATCACGATCTCGCGGACGACAGTGCGGATAATCCGTTTCTTGAACTCGACTGATGATGCCGGGTCATTCCAGACGACCGACAAGTCTTTCCCAAGCCGGATAAGTGCGTCCCGCTCGGCTATGCTCAATCGAGTGGCGGTGTCGTCGACCATCGCCGCCAGGTGCGCTTCCAGGCGCTGGACGGTCACCAACCGTTCGTTCCAGCGGCGCTCCAACTCTCCCGCCACCAGCCGATTGTCGGGATCGACCTGATCATACTGCCGGCGCGCCAGCCCCGCTTCGTAACGGGCGGCTTCCAAAGCCAGCTCGGCTTGCCGGCGTTGGTCCCGATGACGATCCTGTCCGCTGTCGATGGCGGACATTGCCGCATCGATGCCCAGAGGCGCCAGAATGCGGAGAACCTCCTCGCTGATGGCGCGTTCAAGACGATTGCCGCTGATGACTGTGCAAGTTCTGCCGGCGTTGTCCTCCTCGATTGGCCGGATGCAAAAATATTGGGCTGTCGGTAGATCGGTTCTGTAGCGGACCTTGAGTTTGCGTCCACACCGTTCACAACGTAGCAGGCCGGGCAACAGCGCCGCACCGTTACGAACGGCCCCTTGAGCGGCTTGACCCTTCCGGTTTGCGTTGTCGGCGATCACCCGCCGATTGCGCTCGAATTCCGTCCAGCCGATATAGCCTTCATGCCGATCATGCAGAAGAACACGCCACTTCTCGCGTGGAAGACGGACACCGTTCCGAACCCGTCGACGGCCATCTTCCAGCGTGGTTTCCCGGCCATTGCGACCATAGGCGTAAGCGCCCGCATAGACCGGGTTGGCCAGCATGCTGAGAAGCCCACTGTAAGTCGGCAGCATCCATTCGACCGTTCGACGCGGGCCGCCAGTCGTCAGTTTGGGTAAACAGACATTTTCCTGTCGCAGCCACAGCACCACCTGCCGAACACTGCCCAGTTCGCGGAACTTGCTGAACACCAGATTGACGGCTTCGCGGGTGCGCTCGTTCGGGTCCTTCTCCAAACGACCGTTCGCGCCCAGCACATAACCGACGGCGATCAGAGCAAATAATTCGCCCCGTGCTGCCTTCTCCAACTTGGCCTCAAAGGCACGCTGACGAATGGCGGAGGACTCCATCACGCTGAATGCACCCTTCAGACCAAGCATCATTTGGTCGTCACTCGATCGCGGATCGTAAATCCCGTCCTCGTCAATAATCAAGGTGCCAACGATAGCGCAGAACTCCAGCAACGTATGCCAGTCACGCCCGTTGCGTGCCAGCCGAGACGCTTCGATGGCAAATACGGCTCCCACCTCACCGCGGCCGATCGCCGTCAACAATCGATCAAAGCCGGGGCGTGCCACGCCACTGCCGGAACGGCCGAGGTCATCATCCACAACCGTCACCTCCTGCCAGCCAAGCAGTCGCGCCCGCTCACGCAGACCATACTGTCGTCGCTGGCTTTCATGATTGTTCTGTACTTGCGCCATGGTGGATTGCCTTATGTAGACATAGGCGGTCCGGCTCAAATGATCAACGCTTATCTTGCTCATGACTTCGCCTCATCTTTTCGTCCGAGGACCGCTGCTATCCGTCGTTGTTCGTCGATGAGATCGGTGAGCAGGGCCTGCACCAGCGGCTTGAGCGGCGCTGTCTGAATGTTTTGAGGCGTCCTCGTCACGGTCACAGTTGCCGGCACATCGAATAGATTCGACTGAAGCCGCGGCGTCCTTTTCATCCTTGTCCCTCCGATCGGTCGAAGACCGATCATCCGGAGACGGCGAGGTCGCGTCCAACAAGCGTCGAAGATTGCGCAGCGCCTCAAGGTCAACACGTGGCGCCTCACGCACCGTCATTTCCGCCGCCCCCGGCTCGGTCATCCAGACGGGAACCTGGAATGGCGAGGCGTTGGATCGCGCAAGGACAAAATAAATCTCGTCACCAAACCGGTTCCAGCCGATCACCGTCGCGCGTTTGTCCGCGTATGGGTGATGTGGATAGTGAACGGTGACTTCGGTGCCCTGGTACTGGGCAGTGTTCCGCTGTTGTGAATACCGATCAAGGTTCTCAGTTCACCAGCGGGGACTTTCTGGAGGCGTTGGCAAGCCGTGGCATCCGGATCAGCATGGACGGCAAGGGGCGGTTTCTGGACAACATCTTCATCGAGCGGTTGTGGCGGAGCCTGAAGTACGAGGAGGTGTTCATCAAAGCCTATGGCTCGGTGATGGAGGCGCGCCAAGGGATTGGCGGCTGGCTGCGATTTTACAACGAGGAGCGGCCACACCAGGCCTTGGGTTACCGGACGCCGCGCGGGGTGTTCAATGGCGAAGCCTGCGCGCCTGTGGCCAGCGGCATCGCGGTGGCCGGCTGCGGTGTTGCCGACAAGCTCGCAGGCATACAAGCAAAAGAGGTGTTGACTTATGTAGAATGAGGTTTATACTTCATCAATACTTATTCCCTCGGATCGGGAGGGACAGTGGAAGCACGGCGGGACTCTCCCTTAAGTCACCCCGATTCCTGTCCAGCCGATGGGGTCCACCTCACCTCGCCCGTTCTTTGGAGCACCTGCTCGATGTGGTCCGCACCCTGGAGGCACGCGGGGCTTATCTCCGCGTGCTCGGCGACCCGATCGACACGGCAACCCCGCAGGGCCGTTTCATGCTGCAGATGCTCGGCGCCGTTGCTGAATTCGAACGGGCTTTGATCCGCGAGCGTGTCGCCAGCGGTCTCGCCCGGGCGGCCCGCGAGGGACGCCGCGGCGGCAATCCCGGCGTGGTGGCACGAGACCCGGAGGCCCTCCGCCGCCTGCGACATGCGCGCGAGGACGCGTATCTTGCCCGGGTGACGGCACACGCCTCGGAGTGGCTGCCGTTGGTGATCCGTCTGCGGACGGAGGAAGGTCGTACTTGGGATGATAGGGCTGAAATTGTAGGAAAAAGGTCGCGGAGAACGAGACCTCTACAGTTGAGTTTCGCAATTTTTGCCGCCTCGGTGGGCCGTTATCGACCGATAAGCCCTTGTTTTCCCTGAACTGGATTTCGGCGACATGGGTCCAACCGAGGCCAACGGGCAGAAACTCAACTGTAGAGGAGACAGGCCACAGCCATCGCGCGGACGGTATGGTGTCGATCAGGCGAGGAACGCTGTGAGGGTCAGCCAGGCGCTGAACGCCAGACCCACACCCATATAGGAACGGAACCATGCCGGGTAGTTCAGCGCACGGTAGAATGCGATCAGCGCCCCCGGTGGCATCGCCGCCAGCGCGATACCCTTGATCAGCGTTAGCCACCCCAACAGCGTCACGACCACAGGCAGTGCGCCGCCTGACCAAACATTGTGGCCGACCACCATGGCCGCGCCGCCAGCCATGGTGAAGATCCCGGTGACCAGAACCAGCCCCGGGTTCTCCATCATCGCGCTGATTGCCGCCAGCGATGTCCTGGGCCTGGCGACCAGGACGGCACACATCAGCAGACAGAAAAGCCCGATGAACCGGCCCAGGAAGACTGTCAGTGGCGACATCGTTCTTCACCTCCGCACGTGGAGCCACGTCTCCGGAACACCGCTTCCATGCAGCCGATTTCCCAATGGAACAGCGTTACAGTCGCTGCCTGACGGATAAGCCTATATGGCCTCCTGCCCGACGCCAACGCCCAGATCATCGATGCTACCATGGCCGACGCACTGTACGTCGACGCCTGCCAGAAGCATGTCCTGGTCGCCTGGATCACCATGTGAATACACATGTGTATCGGGAACGCCGCATGGCGCGCTTGGCGACCAACCGCCCCTCCCCTTACTTGCTTGCTGTCCAAAACGCCCGTCGGGGCGTGCTGCCCGACGAAATCGCATCCACCGGCGTAGGGTTTCGTCCGGTCGGCCGTAGTTCGGACAGATGCCGTTTGGGATCCCGTGACGATCGATGAGCGCGACGCGAGCGACGAAGAGCTGATCCGCCGGGTCGCCGGTGGTGACCGCGTCGCCTTTTCCAGCCTCGTCGAGCGCTACCGTGGGCCTCTTATACGGCTGGCTTACGGCATCGTCCGCAATCGCAGCGAGGCGGAGGACATCGTGCAGGAAACCTTCATCCGCATCTGGACCCGGGCTGGCGACTGGGATGCGGCGCGTGGGACGCGGTTCGCCGCGTGGGTATCGCGCATCGCCACCAACCTTGCCATCGACCAGCAGCGCCGGCAGCAGACCGATTCCCTCGACGACGCGGCGGATGCCGTTGCACCCGGGCCCGATACCGAAGCGCACAGCATGGCAAGCGAAATCCAGCACCGCATCGAGCGCGCGCTGGGTGCCCTGCCGGAGCGCCAACGCACCGCCTTTGCCCTCTGCCAGTTCGCGGACCTCAGCAATGCCGAGGCGGCGGCAAGCATGGGGGTCGGCATCGGAACCCTGGAACAGCTCCTGGTCAGAGCCCGCCGCCGGCTGCGCGCCGAACTGGCCGACCTGTTGGAGGCATGATGCGCGAGCGCGATTTCCAGGCCCTGCTTGACCGCTTCGGCCCCGATCTTTCCCGCTGGCGCGATGCCGCGCTGCGCCGGTCCGCCGAAGCGCTGCTGACGTCGTCGGTCGAGGCGCGGGCAATGCTGGCCCGTGCCAGCCGTCTCGCGGCGCTGATCGACGCCGCGACCACGCCGCCGCTACCGCCGGTGGCGCGCATCGTCGAACGGGCGACGGCGCGGCCGCAAGTCCCGGTCCGCCGCCCCACCTTGCCCACGCGCCCGGCGTGGCTGGGGTTGGGTCGCTGGCACGCTGTGGCGTTCGCCTCCTGCCTGGTGGTCGGCGTCCTGATCGGCATCCGCAGCGCCCATCACCCGGACAACGCCTATGCCCTCTACAACGTGGCCGATGGCTCGGACATTGGAGATCTCCATGAGTGAGGTGTCAGAGACCCGGCAGCGTTCGCCGCTGCTCCTCGCCCTGGCGGTGTCGCTCGCCCTCAATTGCCTCGGGGCGGGCTACCTGATCGGGCATCATGCCGCCTTCGTGCCGTCCCCGCCGCCGATGGCGCCGGCGGCGGTCAACAGCCTCGGCGAGCGCCTGAAGCATCTGCCCCTGGACGAAAGGCGACGCTTCCAGCGCGCCATGCAACCCGACCGTCCGGCCATTCGTCAGGCGCGCGAGGAACTGGCCGTGGCGCGGTCCCGGATCGCTCAGGTGATGGCGGCAGAGCCCTACGACCCCGGGCAGATGCGCCAGGCATTCGCCGACGCCCGCGCAAAGGCGGAGGTGCTGCGGGAGCGCGTGCAAGTTGCCATGGCCCGGGCCCTGGCTGTGCTCAGCGCTGACTCCCGCCGGCAACTGGCCGGCCCGTAAGGCATCGTGAAGGAACCTGCAGACCGATGCATCATGCCAAGACCCTTGCCGCGATCCTGGTGGCGGCGACGGTTGCCTGGGCGGCCCCAGCCGACGCTGAGGACCCGGCGCTTGCGATCCACGTTCTCGATCGCCTTGCCTTCGGGCCCGATGCGGCAAGCCTGAAGGCCATCCGCGCGCTGGGCGTGGACGGTTGGATTGACCGGCAGCTCGATCCCGCCAGCATCCCCGAACCAGCCATGCTCACCGAGCGGCTGGACCGGCTGGAGACGCAGCGGCTCGATGCCGTGCGTCTGTTTGAAACCTACGGACCGCCCGCCCGGACCGCCGGCGGCGCGGATCCGTCGGCCGTGAAGGCCGCGCGCCAGCGTGCCCGCATCATCGTCAGGGAGGCGGCAATGGGGCGGCTGATGCGAGCTGTCACCAGCCCCCGCCAGTTGCAGGAGGTGATGGTCGATTTCTGGTTCAACCATTTCAATGTCTTCGCTCGGAAGGGCCTCGACCATCTGTGGGTCGGCGATTACGAGAACCGGGCAATCCGTCCCTTCGCCCTGGGCCGCTTTCGCGATCTCCTGGAAGCCACGGCCCGGCATCCCGCGATGCTGGTCTATCTCGACAACTGGCAGAATGCGGCCCCTGGCAGTCCCGGCGCCAAAGGCGGCAGCAGCGGGCTCAACGAGAACTATGCGCGGGAACTGATGGAGCTGCACACGCTGGGCGTGGACGGCGGCTACGTCCAGGCTGATGTCATTGCGCTCGCGCGCATCCTGACCGGCTGGGGCATTGCACCGCAAGGCCGGGCGCCCTCGGAAAACGGATTCTTCTTCAATCCCCGCCGCCACGATTTCGGCGACAAACGCTTCCTGGGCCGGACCATTCATGGCGAAGGCGCGGCCGAGATCGAGCAGGCGCTCGACATCCTGGCCACCAGCCCGGCGACCGCCCGCCACATCAGCACCGAGCTCGCGCAGTACTTTGTCGCCGATCGGCCGCCGCCGGCGCTCGTCGACCGCCTGACACAGCGATGGTTGGCGAGCGGCGGCGACATCCGCGCCGTGCTGACGGTGCTGTTCGCCAGCCCAGAGTTCCGCTCACCGGACGATTTCGGGCGCAAGTTCAAGACGCCGTTCGAATACGTGGTCTCCGCCGTACGCGCCGGCGGTCTCGACGTCAGCAATTTCCGTCCACTGCTGGGGACCATGGCGCGGCTCGGCGAGCCACTCTACGGCTGCCTCGCGCCGGATGGCTACAAGAACACCCGTGACGCGTGGCTGAGTCCCGACGCACTGACCGTGCGGATCAGCTTTGCGATGGCCCTCGGCGCCGGCCGCCTGCCGCTCAATGCGTCGCTGCCGGCAGAGAACGCGGGCGCGCCGGAACCCCCTGCCCCGGCCATGGCACCGATGCCGCTCGATGCCGGCCGGTTGCTCGCATTGTTGCAGCCCACCCTGTCGGCCACGACCCAAGAGGTCGTGCAGGGGGCGCCGCCGTCCATGAAGGCTGCCCTGATCCTCGGCAGCCCCGACTTCATGACCCGTTGACCGGATCGCCACGGAGAGGAACCCCCCAATGCGTCTGCATCGCCGACATCTCCTGACCCTCGCCGGCTCGTTGATCGGTCTCGGCCGCGATGGCTGGGCGTTCGCCGCCGACGCGCCAGTCAGACGCCGGCTGGTGGTGGTGATGCTGCGCGGCGCCGTGGACGGGCTGAATGTCGTCGTACCTTATGGCGACCCCGCCTATCACGTCATGCGCCCCACCATCGGACTCATGGCCCCTGGCTCGGACGCGGGGGTGCTTGATCTCGACGGGCATTTCGGCCTGCATCCGGCGCTGGCGCCCCTGCTGCCGCTCTGGCGGGAGCGGCGCCTCGCCTTTGTCCATGCCTGCGGCTCGCCTGATCCAACGCGCTCGCATTTCGAGGCGCAGGACTTCATGGAGAGCGGCACGCCAGGCGTCCGCACCACGCCCGACGGCTGGATGAACCGGCTGATCACGGTTCTGCCGGCGCCGCACGGTCCGACCCGGGCGCTTAGCCTGGGCGCGACCCGCCCGCGCATCCTGGCGGGTGCGGCGCCCGCCATGAACTTTCCGCTGGGACCGGAAGCGGGCAAGCCGCTGCCGCTCGACCGCCCCAGGGTCGCGGCAGCCTTTGCCGCGCTCTATTCGGGCAATGACGCAATGGACATCGCTTTCCGCGAAGGGCGGGCGGCACGCCGGGAGCTGGTCGCCGACCTCGCGAAGCAGACCGCCGCCGACAACGGCGCCCCACCTCCGGCCGGCTTCCCCGCGACCGCCGCTGGCCTGGGCGATCTGCTGGTTCGCGACGCGCGCATTCAGCTTGCCTTCGCGGATCTGGGCGGATGGGACACGCACGTGAACCAGGGGGGTGCCACGGGTCAACTCGCCGGCCATCTGCTGCCGCTGGGACAGGGACTGGCCGCGCTCGCCGATCGATTGGGGTCCAGGCTGGATGATACCGTGGTGCTGGTGATGTCCGAGTTCGGCCGCACCGCGCACGAGAACGGCGACAAAGGGACCGACCATGGCCACGGCAACGTGCTGTGGGTGCTGGGGGGCCGGGTAGCCGGCGGGCGCGTGCACGGCGGGTGGCCCGGCCTTGCTGCGGATGCTCTCTACCAGGGGCGCGATCTTGCCGTGACATCCGACTTTCGCAGCGTCATCGCTGCCACGCTGGAGCGTCATCTCGGCCTCTCCGACCGGCAGATCGCCGCGGTGCTGCCTAAGCCGCCATCCGCAAGCCTTCCCAGCCTGTTCGTTGGCTGACGTGCCATCGCATCTCCGGCACGAACGTCGCGTAGGATTCAGGACGGGAGGCCGTAATTCCGGGGAAGAGGCCACGGTTCCAGAGGAGAGAGAGCTTTATGACGCAGTCTGTTGTCCCGCTCCCGGTCGTTTCCTTGCTGACTAAAGCGGTTTCCGTAATGAGGCAGGCCGGCCCGGATCGTTTCAGCCGACTCGCCAGGGCGACCGTGACATTCTCTTTGGTTGCGCTGCTGATGGGATGCGCCTGTCGGCCTGGCTATGTCGGCCCTTATGGCGTGCGTCCCGCTCGTTGCTGGGTTTGGTAGGAGATATGATCATGAGCCCAACTCGCATTGGTGGACGGATGCTGTTCGCCGTCACTTTGCTGGCGGCTGTCACCATACCGCTGCTGATACCCCAACCGGCTGCCGCCTGGTGGGTGCGCGGTGGCTGCTGCTGGCGGCCCCACGTTGTTGTGGGCGTCGCGCCACCGGTGGTGGCAGTGCCGCCTCCCGTGGTCTATGGACCGCCGCCGGTCGTCGTCGCCAGGCCGGTCTGGATTCCCGGACACTGGCGTGGCCCTTACTGGATTCCCGGCCACTGGCGGTGAAACCGGTCGGACTGATGAGAGGCGTGGCTGCCCACGTCCCCTCATCGGTAGCCGAATGTCACCAACACCAACGAACCATTGTGGATGGTGCGTGGCATCCGATGCTTGTCCGGGTAAATTTCGAAGGCGAGCATCCTGGTATGGAGTGTGCCGGGAAAGCCGCGGATTTCCTGGTTCGGTGCCACAGCCGCTGCTGAGAAAGCCAGACCGATAAAGTCGGCCCTCATTGTCTTGAGTGTCTGTTTGTAGATGTCAGGTGCATGGTTCCTCGGCGACGAGACGCCGCATGCGCCGAGAGAGGATGGAGATGAACGCGATAGCAATGAAAGCGATGAGGTGTTCCTTCGAGCGCTCGACGATGACGTTCAACCGCCGGTAGCGGCTGAGCCAAGCAAATGCCGGCCGGGACAAACCTTCCGTCGCGGCCGCGGGCAATGGCCTCGACGCTGATGCCGAGGGCCTGAGCCGCCTCGGCCAGCCGCTCGCCCCGGTAGCCGAGATCGCCGAGCGCCGCACCGTCGAAGCCAGCCGCAGCGAGCGTGCGCAGCACCGGCACGATCCCTTTGGTGTCATGGCGGTTCGCCGGCGAGACATCAATCGCCAGCGGGATGCCGTACTTGTCGACCGCAACATGGATCTTGACGCCGCGGATCTTCTTGCCGCCATCGATGCCGCGGTCAAAGCAGCTCGGTGCTGAGCGACAGGATCGACTGTCGATCACCACAGCACTTGGCTCCGGCGCATCACCGCAAGCGAGGTGCCAGTTGCGCCGCAGTCGGTCGAGCAGGCGGCGCCACAGGGCAAGCCGGTTCCAGCGCGCGAACAGCCCGTACAGCGTGCCGAAGGGGATTTCGCACAGCTGACCGATCGCCCGCCACTGCATGCCGCAAAAGCAGACGCACCAGATCGCCATGATCGCCTTGCGCAACGCTGCTCCGGCCAGAGGCGGCTTGGGTCCCGACCGGATCGGCCGGTTGCCGTCCTTGGCCATGGCCGCGAGTTCGACCAGCACTTCGTCGACGAAGGCGTCAACATCGGCAAACGCATCCCATGGGCCAGGAGAGGTCTTGGCAGGACGGACGGCAGTTCCCATAATCGGGCCTCGATGCTGGTGCGGACGGTGATCAGCGCCGATTGTCGTCCTCCCGTGCACCACCTGCAACTCGACCGCAAGTTGCAATCGGTGTCGCACTGACTGGCTCATGCTCCCTACAAACAGATTCTGATAGGTTGACCGCATGACAATCTCCCTGTTCCGCCCCGCCAAAGAGCCAGACGTATTCGGGTTCACGGTCGATCCGACCGGCAGCAATCTTCCTGCACAGCCAGGGCCTTGGCAGGGCGCTGGTGCCGGCACAGCTGCAACGTCCTACGCCGGAACGAACCTCGACGGGCTTGCCCTGTCCGATCCAGTGATGAGAGCAGTTAAGCAGGACGCTTTTTACCTGATGCGGAGCGGCCTGCCTGCATACTTTGCCTTTAGATAAGGGGGCATCTACTGATGACCGGCGCTTTAAGGATGTTATGATATTGCACATTTTCCAGTCTGCCAAAATGCCGGAGCTATATGGGTTCACGGTTGACGCTACCGGGGCAAACCTTCCCGTGAAGGATGGTCCATGGGAGGTTGCCGGGAACGCAATTCCCCTCGGCACGACCATGGCTTCGACATCTCCCGAGATTGCCCATCAGATTGAGCGTAACGGATATGCGTTGGTCAAGGGCCATTCGGTACCGCAGCCCCATCTGCGCAGGAATGACAGCAGGCCATGACCCGCGCTCCGAATCGCCCCCGTGATAGGAGCAATGCTCCGCGATCTGACATGATCGCGATCTTGGCCTGTTCCTCCATCCAACCATCGCTGTCGACGCGGCTGATGGCAGCATGATCGGGCTGGTCGGTGCGCAGATTCCCAACCGCACCGGCGGCAAAGTGACCAGGCTCCAGCGCCGGGCGATCGAAAAGAAGGAATCCTATCGCTGGCTGCCGGGGAAGCCTCGGATGTTCTCGCGGGTCCGGCGAGCGTCACGATGATCGCCGACCGCGAGGGCGACATCTATGAACCGTTTGCCTGTCGTCCCGAAGGCGTGCAACTGCTGACAAGAGCAGCTCAGGACAAGGTCGTTACGGAGGGGGACGAGTGTTCGCAACCGTCCGTGCCCGGCCCGGCAGAACCGGGAGAGGATCGAACTGCCTGCAGTACCCGGACGCCTCGTCCGCACGGCCTGCCTGGCGCTACGCTTCGGCGCGGTGTCGCTCCGCCGTCCCGCAGCGGTCGGCACGAACCTGCCGGCGCAGGTTGACCTATTCGTGGTTGATGTTGCCGAGGTCGATGCGCCGGTTGGCTGTGAGCCGCTGCATTGGCGGCTGCGGTCTACACATGCGGTGACGACAGTGGTATCAGGCGCTCGGTCCAGCCCTCGACAGCGTAACTGCTCAGGACGCCGCAGGTTTCTTTCGACATCGCGGCTATCTTTTTCTCAACGAGCCTACGGTCTGCTGTCATGGTTTGAGTATCCGACCCACGCCCATACTCCGAAGGCCAGCGCTTCAAGGAATACGGCAGAAGCGCCGGTCCATAAGTCTTGGAGTGGCATCCCGGATCGACGGTCTCTATTCCTTGGCCGCCATTGGCCTATTCTCGCTGATGAGCTGTTGAGCGCAGATATCCGCCGCTCCGGGCACCGGCTCGGTGCTGCCGGGCATTGTCGCCCAGCCGCCCTGCTTGATAAAGTCGCCGCGCTCGTAGGTGTCGGCCTTCTTCAGCGCAGCCAGTTGGGTCACCGCATCCGGGCCCTCATTGAACCGGCTCACACAGTTTGCCGACGCCAGAGTTGCTTGTGCTCCCCTGGCGGCGTCGCTGGCCATGCCTGTCGCCGTCACGCCGGTTACCCAGCCGCCCCAGCTAAAGCCGACCACCATGGTTGCGACGATGCAGGCCGCGCATGACCAGAACCAAATCGCCTTGGACGGCCGATACGAGCCCCAGCGGCTGCCAATGTTCGCCATTTTCGTCTCCTTGGTTTCATGCATTATTGAAGACAGACAGGGATTTCACCCCGCGCCGAAAGCCATTCTTCAGCTGATCACAGCACGCTCTCTTCGGCGAAGGAGCGATTCTGATCGATCCACGTCGGGTCGGCATCAGGCTCGCCATCGAACGGCTGAACCGAAATCGCGAGGCGTGGCCTGGCGTCAGGCCTGTTCCAGCTTCACAAGCACCAACTCGCCGTCCGCCGCGCCGTTCGCCCGGAGCCATTGATGCAGTGCCCATTCCTCGGCCGCATCCTGCCAGTCGTAGGTGCCGACCGTGACCTCCCAGATCGAAGCGGCGTCGACCGTACTGACATGCGCGAGCGCAACAGGGCGTATCGCATCGCGGATAGCGTCCGGTAAGTTACTGAGATCGAAGAATTTGACGTCCCTATATGCCGTCATCAGCCCCTCGACACTGTGTGGAAGTCATGACAAGCGTTCTATATTGAGCTGCGGTGGAATAGCACAGCCTCGGATAATACCTAGTTGCATCGCACCCCGGGCTCCCCCCCGCGAGATCGATCCGGGGCGACGGGATCAAATCCGGACTCCTAGCGCTGGCACTGCCTCCGCGAAGCGAGCCAAGATGTTGCTCAAAGGCAAGAAGCGGCGCCAGAATGCTCCCTCACCCGCTTGCGCCGGATTTCCGGCTGGCCTGTTTTCGTCGCGGCGGCGGTGTTTGTTTTCACTTGATCCGTCTCAAGCCGGCTTTTCTGAGTAGTTTCCGAGCCTCCACGGGTCGCCGGCAGTCGATTATACCTCCCGTACGACACCACCTCCCACCGAGCACCGCGGGGGACATGATGTCTGCCGACAAGCAGTTGCAACAGGCCGTGCTGCCGGAACCGGACCAGGAGCCAAGCGTGGTCGCCGCGCACATCGGCAGCACCGTCCGCGGGACGATATCGGCCGCGCCCGGGCAACCGGAGTTCGGCATCCTATTTCGATCAAGTAGCAGATGGAGATATGCTGACATGACGGCACTGAGCGTCCTGGTTGTTGAAGATGACGCCATGCTCGCCACGAGCCTGACCGAAATGCTTGAAGATATGGGCTACAACGTGTGCGCGATCGCCGCCACCGAGGACGGTGCGGTGTCGGAAGCGGCCCGCTGCAAGCCGGGTTTGCTGATCGTGGACGAGCAGTTGCGAGAGGGAAGCGGCGCATCGGCGGTGGCTCGGATTCTCCGAGCGGGCTCGATTCCGTGCATCTTCATGAGCGGTGCGCGTCGGGATCCAACGCGTCCGGGCGCGATAATGTTGCAGAAGCCCTTTCATGGAAAAGATCTCGCTCGGGCGATCCGGCATGTGGTTGGCAGTGCGGATACGCCGGCGACGCTGACGCCCGCGCCGGCATACCGGGTCCCGCACGGCTGACGGAAGCCTGGATACAGGCATACCTGAGGCGGCACCTGCGTTGGGTGCCGTTCGATCCCCGGAGGGAGCGCAAGGAGTCCACCATGTCCCTGATCACCCGGTATCTCGGCCTCACACTGAAGAACCCGATGATTGCATCGGCATCTCCGCTGACCGGCAAGATCGATAATCTCCGCCTTCTGGAAGATGCCGGGGCGGCCGCCATTGTGCTGCCATCCCTGTTTCAGGAACAGATCGAGGCCGAAACCGAGAACCAGGCAGCCCGGGTCGCGGCATTTGCCAACAGCTCGCCCGAGGCCCTGTCCTATTTTCCCGCCGCCGCAACCCGCCCGTACGGTTTGTATCCGGAACGCTATCTCGACTTTGTCCGGCGCGCCAAGGAAGCGGTGTCCATCCCCATCATTGCCAGCCTGAACGGATCGTCCCGCGCCGGCTGGATCGAGTATTCGAAGCATATCGAGCAGGCGGGAGCGTCGGCGATTGAGTTGAACATGTATCTCGTGCCCATCAATCTGCTGGAATCAGGCCGTGAGATCGAGGCGCATTACATCGACATCGTGGAGGCCGTGTGCAGTTCCGTCCATCTGCCTGTCTCGGTCAAGCTGACCCCCTATCTGAGCGCCATCGGGCATTTCGCGGTCACTCTTGCCGAGCACGGCGCGGCCGGCTTTGTGCTGTTCAACCGCCTGATGGAGCCGGACATCGATCTGTCGCAGATGAAGCTGACGCACACACTGGAGCTCAGCGATCCCGCCGAACTGCGTTTGCCGCTGCTCTGGGCAGCCATCCTTGCCGGCCGCGTCGATGCTTCCTTGGCCATATCGACGGGCATACGCACGACTGAGGACGTTGTGAAATCGTTGCTGGCCGGCGCAGATGCCGTGATGACGACATCGGCATTGCTGCGCTACGGTGCCGGCTACATGGCCACGCTCACCACCGGCCTGGGGCAATGGATGGAGGAACGGGAGATCGCCTCTGTCGCCGACATCCGCGGCAGGTTGAGCTGGCAGCGCAGCCAGGACCGCAGCGTCTACACCCGGACCGACTACCTGCATATCCTTGAACATTATCCGGCTTCCGCAGAAAATCATTTTCCATTCCCTCGTATTGACTAAGCGATATACTACCGCGTCTAGGTAGTTTCCGAGTCTGCCCCGACCGGCTCCGCGGCCCCATATGACGAGGACCGGTCTCCTCATGCGAGGTTATCGAGGCCGCCCGGACGTGTTTCTTCGATCCGTCCGGCAGAACCACCGGGCCGCTGTCTGCGGCGATCATCGGCGGTTGATCACGATCGTTGACCCGCATGACGATTGAATACAGGAGAAAGATGCGATGACGACACGCCCCGATGCCTTCGCTCTGCCACACTCCGATCTGAACGCGTTTCTCTTTGCAGATGTGGGCACCGAGTTGAACGGTTCTCCGCTGACGATTCTCTCCATCCTGGCACGACTCGGGGAGGATCCCTGGGCGGAGGCGGCACGACTGGCGAAATTGCCGAAGGGCGAGGCATTCGATCGCCTGATACAGATCATGAGCAAAATGCCGCTTGGCCCGCAGGCTGTTCGCAACGTCGGCGCAACCGTTTCCCGCGTCATCCGGTTGCTGCCGGAGCCTACCCGAAACCCCGTGCAAGCCATCAACGGAGCGGTTGCCAACGCGGCGCGTCCGGGCTGGGTGCCGATAGCACTACTGTGCGTATCGCTCGTGTTTGGTCTGATAGGTATGTTGATGATGATTCAGCCGGCACCTCCAACAATGACTGTGCCGGCAGAACAGACGGCTGTGCAAAGCAGCCCGGACAAGCTCAATTAGGTAAAGTCCGAGTCTACGTGGCCTGATAAGACAGAGATAAAGCCGCCATTCATCACGACACGAGAATACGGTTTGTATTGAAGACGAGTCCAGTCGACTGATCATGCCGGAAGATCATTGCAACACCCATCCCGAAGGAATATCCAGTGGAACTTACGAATTCCGTGGTCGCCGTCTTCCCCGATCACACCGCGGCGGAGGAGGCGGTGAAAAGATTGACCGGCGCCGGCTTCGACATGAAGACCCTCAGCGTTGTCGGCAAGGGGTATCATACCGACGAAAAAGTCGTTGGCTTCTACAACACCGGCGATCGAATCAAATTTTGGGGCACGCGCGGCGCCTTTTGGGGCGGCTTCTGGGGCTTGTTCTTCAGCGGCCTGTTCATGACGATTCCCTTTGTGGGACATGTGATCGTGCTTGGCTATCTGGCCACCGTGGCGATCTCCGCGATCGAGAACGCTGTCCTGGTCGGCGGGTTGAGCGCGCTGGGAGCAGCGATCTACAGTCTCGGCATACCCAAGGACAGCGTGCTCCAGTACGAGACCGCCATCAAAGCGGATGGTTTTCTGGTCATGGCCCATGGCAGTTCAGACGAAGTGGCTCGTGCCAAATCGATTCTGGGCACATCCAATCCGTCCTCTCTCATCGTGCATAGTGGCGAGCAAGTTCCCATGCCGGTATAGGCGGCCACTCAATGCTATAGCCGGACGGGCAATCATCCACCTCAGCGCGGCCTCCGATGTTCAAAAGGCAGCGTCGAGGGCCGATACCCCCTAGGTATTTTCCGATCCTGGCGTCGCGCCGAGTATGCATTATAGTCTCTCCTGTAATCCGTTAAGTATTCAGCGCGATCTGCCATCCCTATCGGCAAGCCGGCGGATCGGCGCAGCGTGTGACTTTATCTCCTCCCCTGTAAGGAGAAGCACTTTCTCTTTTCGAAAGGTAGAACCTATGTATGCCTGGTCTCTTTACATCATCCCTCCGATCATCCTGATTGTGGGCTTCGCCCTGATCACGGCGACCGTGAAAATCCTCCGCGAATACGAACGCGCCGTGGTTTTCACGCTCGGACGCTTTGAGAAGGTGAAGGGACCGGGCCTGGTGCTGCTGCTTCCATTCATCCAGGAAATGGTCCGGGTGGATCTGCGTATCCAGGTCATCGAGATACCGACCCAGGACGTAATCTCGCACGACAACGTCTCGATGAAGGTTGACGCGGTGCTCTACTTCAACGTCGTCAATCCCGAGCGCGCGATCATCCAGGTGCAGAATTATCGTCCCGCTACGAACATGCTGGCACAAACCACCTTGCGGGCCGTGCTCGGGCAGCACGAGCTGGACGAAATGCTGTCCGAACGCAAGAAGCTGAGCGCGGATGTCCAGAGCATCATCGACACGCAGACCGAAACCTGGGGGATCAAGGTCAGCAACGTCGAGATCAGAACCGTGGAGCTGACCGACAACATGGTGAAAGCCATCGCCAAACAGGCCGAGGCGGAACGCGATCGGCGCGCCAAGATCATCCATGCCGAAGCCGAATTCCAGGCCTCGCAAACCCTGGTCGACGCGGCGAGAGTCCTCTCCGGCATTCCCGCCGCCATGCAGCTACGCTATCTGCAGACGCTGGCGGAGATCGGCGCCGAGCAGAACTCCACCATCATATTTCCAATGCCGATCGATATCATTAAGCCGTTCCTGGAACTTCTTGACAAGGCTGGGAAAGCGCCGCGTGGGAATGGTGTCGTCCGTGAGCCAGTGGCAATGGAGTTCCCGGCGAGGGCGTGAGCATGAGTTCACGCAAAGATGGAAGCCGCCACCGCGGTTCAGTCCGCTCAGGGTTTCGGTGCGCCGTCGGCCGGGGTGGGTGCGCACCGATCGTTGTTTTTCACCGGCATCTTGTACCGGCTTGGATCGCAACAGTCGGGTTAACGATACGAATCCAAAAGGAGCCACAAATGCGTCGTATTATCTTGATAGCTCTCCTCAATCTCGTCCTGCTGTCCGGCGCAACCGGGCTGTTGAGCGCCTGCAACACAACGGCTGGCGTCGGCAAGGACGTGAGTGCCACAGGCCATGCGGTAACGAACACCGCCGATAAGGTGAAATCGGGCATGTAGCCGCTTTCCAATGACAGGACGTCCGATGGCGGCGAAGCATACGGCCGGCAGTGGCCACGTTTCCCCGTTCCCGGGCGCTACATGTGTCGTTCACGCGCAAACCTTGAGGATCCCGGCGAGCTTTCGTCTGATCGAATGCTTTCCGTGTCGCGGGGGCGGCTATTAAGATTGTGGGAGACTCTACAATGGATACCATTGAGCCAAAATATCCCGAGACAACCGGGGCAAAGGCAAGTCCTGCCCCCACGGTCGAAAAAACAGACCGAGCGCCCCGGATGGACCAGGTCGCTTCATTCGAGCCTCAGTCGGTCGCATTACGCTGGCTCCGGAACGACATACCGTATATCGCAATGCTGCTGCTCGCCCTGGCGGGCGTTGTTTTCAGGCTGCCGGTTATCTACTGGGTCATTCTGATCCCGGTCTTCGGCATAGTCTCAGTTGTCGCGGGTTGGCGTAATTTCGTCACGACCAAAGAACGTACCGGACTCGTCCGGCGTGTTGCGCTGGACTGGTGCGCCCTCCTGCTCGCCATCTACCTGCTCTACGACAGCGGCGTACAGGGAGTGATGAACCGCAACGCCACGTCGCTGGAGATGATGACCCTGCTGGCTCTTGGTACGTTCATCGCCGGCGTGCAGGCCAGCGTTTGGCAAATCTGTGCCGTCGGCGGGGTGTTGTTCCTGGCGGTTCCCGCTTTGGGCTGGCTTGATCAATCACCCCTGCTTTTGACGGCCGCGACGTGCGTGATCATCGCGCTCGGTGGTGTTGCATGGTGGGTCATTCAGGGGCGCCCACAGGTGGGAGGCCAAATCCCGTCCCCGACTTCGTCGCTATGAAGCGCTGCCCAGTCGGCGGCATGGAGGCTTTCTGATGGCACTCGCGACTGACGGCACCCCGGGCCTACCGGCAATCTCCGTCCATGGCGCCCTCGACACCATCGGCAGCGGACTCCAGGCGCTGGCCACCGCGTTGGCCGAACGCCTCATCGCCCTCCGAGAGGCCGCGACCGTTTTCCTGGACGGCATGATCCAGCACAAGGCCCTGATGACCACGGGCGTGGTGGCGGGGGCCGCGAGCGTAATCCTGGTGTTGCTCGTGATCAAGATTGTGCGGCATTCGATTGGCAACGGAACACCGCGAAGGCCCCGGGCGCCGCCGTCGCCTGCGGTCGAGACAAAGGATGACTTGCAGACGCTGCCGTTGCCGGAGTTGGAAAAAATCCTGGCGTCATCGCCGAACGGTCTGAGTGCATCCGAATCAGCGAAACGGCTGACGCAATATGGACCGAACGAGATCGAAAAGAAACGAACCAATGTCCTGCTGAAGATCCTGTCCTACTTCTGGGGCCCCATCCCGTGGATGATCGAAGTGGCGGTGATCCTGTCGGGCGTGGTTCGGCACTGGCCCGATTTTTCCATCATCCTCGTGCTTCTGGTCGCCAACGCCGCGGTTGGTTTCTTCGAAGAACGCCAGGCGGGCAACGCCATCGAAGCCCTGAAGGCCAAACTGGCGATCAAGGCTCGGGTGCGGCGCGACGGGACGTGGATCACACCGCCGGCGCGAGAACTGGTGCCGGGTGATGCAATCCGCTTGCGCCTCGGCGACATCGTGCCAGCCGACGCGCGCCTGCTGGACGGTGATGAGGTCTCCGTCGATCAGTCCGCGCTGACCGGTGAATCTTTGCCGACGACGCGTAAGACCGGTGACGCCGTGTTCTCCGGGTCAATCATACGCCGGGGCGAGGTCAATGCGCTGGTCTACGCGACGGGAGGGAAAACCTACTTCGGCAGGACAGCGGACCTGGTCCAGAGCGCCGCTACCGTCAGCCATTTTCAGAGGGCCGTCCTCCGGATTGGCAACTACCTGATCATGCTGGCGGTGGCCATGGTAGCGGTGATCATTGCCGCCGCGGTCTGGCATGGCGACCCGATCCTGACGACGTTGCAGTTTGCCCTGGTGTTGACAGTGGCGGCAATCCCCGTGGCAATGCCCACGGTTCTGTCGGTGACGATGGCGGTCGGTGCCCGTCTGCTCGCGAAGAAGCAGGCGATTGTCAGCAAACTGGTCGCGATAGAGGAACTGGCCGGCGTGGACGTGTTGTGTGCGGACAAGACCGGCACCCTGACGCAGAACAAGCTGACCTTGGGTGATCCGTTCTGCCTGGACAAAATCACTGTCGATCAACTCATCCTTGCCGGCGCGTTGGCCTCTCGGGCCGAGGACGACGTCATCGACCTCGCGGTCCTGGGAGGCCTGAGGAACAAGCAGGCGCTGAAGCCGTTTCAGGTCACGCACTTCATGCCGTTCGATCCGGTTCACAAACGGACCGAGGCCGCGGTCACGGGGGCGGATGGCAGCACATTCAAAGTGACGAAGGGGGCGCCTCAGGTCATCCTCGGCCTGTCGGCCAATGAAGCCGCCGTTAAGGCGGCAGTGGACAAAGCTGTCAACGACTTTGCTGCGCGCGGCTTTCGCGCGCTGGGTGTGGCGCGGGCGGATGGCGACGGGAAATGGCAGTTTCTTGGTATCTTGCCGCTGTTCGATCCCCCGCGAGACGACGCCAAAGCCACTGTCGCGACCGCGGCCACGATGGGCGTGAAGATCAAGATGGTGACAGGCGATGCCCTGGCGATCGCCCGGGAGACAGCCAGGACGCTGGGGATGGGCACGAATATTCTCGACGGCGCCACCCTGGGTGACGCCCGGACCGAAGAGACCGCTTCGGTCGCCCGGTCCATCGAGCAGGCCGACGGTTTTGCCCAGGTGTTCCCGGAGCACAAATTCCACATCGTGGATGTGCTGCAGAAACATGGCCATGCCGTGGGCATGACCGGGGACGGGGTGAATGACGCCCCGGCGCTGAAGAAGGCCGATTGCGGCTTTGCCGTTTCCGGCGCGACGGATGCGGCACGGGCGGCGGCCTCCATCGTGCTGGTGGCGCCAGGGCTAACCGTGCTGATCGACGCGATCAAGGAGAGCCGGAAGATCTTCCAGCGCATGAACAGCTACGCGATGTACCGCATCGCCGAGACGCTGCGCGTGTTGCTGTTCATGACGCTGGCGATCGTCGTCTTTAATTTCTATCCGCTGACGGCGATCATGATCGTGATGCTGGCGTTGCTGAATGACGGGGCGATTTTGTCCATCGCCTATGACAATGTCGTCTACAGGAACCAACCTGAGGCATGGAATATGCGGGTGGTTCTTGGCATCGCCACGGTGCTGGGACTCGTTGGTCCGATTGCCGCGTTCGGACTGTTTTTTCTCGGCGACCGCGTCCTGCACATCGACCGTCCGCAGATCCAGACCATGATGTACCTGCTGCTGTCGGTGGCCGGGCATCTGACGATCTTCCAGACGCGCACCCGCGGCGCGTGGTGGACGATACGCCCGGCGCCGATACTGTTGCTGGCAGTTGTCGGAACGCAGGTGGTGGCAACAGTGATTTGCGTCTCCGGCTTCCTTGTGGCCCCTCTCTGGTGGGGATGGGCAGCCATGGTTTGGGGCTATGCCCTGGCTTGGTTCCTGGTGACCGACCCTGTGAAACTGCTCGCGTATCGGCTGCTCGATCGAACCGGGGGAGGGGGCGAGGTTCCGACCACGCCGGTAACGGCCGGGTTCGAGCCGCAGGCGTTAGCGTCGCACTGACAATGAGACAGAACATGGGAACGACCGCCCATGCTCACGGGCGAACCGATACCGATCGAAGTCGGTGCGGGTGTGCAGCCTTATGCCGGGGCCCGGGTAAGACGCGGTGAGACGGTGGCGGAGGTCTCCGCGACCGGAGCACGCGCCAGGTTCGGCCGCACCGCGGAACTGGGGCGCACCGCCCGGGTCGTCAGGTCCCGGCAGAAGACAGTATTGCCTATCGTGCGCAATCTCGCCTGTTTCAGCGGCGCGGTCATTGTGATGCTGTTGGCCTATGCGTATTGGCTTGGGCTGCCCCTGGGCCGACATCATTCCGCTCATTTTGACCGCGGTCCTTGCATCGACTCCCGTAGCGCTGCCGGCGACGTTCACGCTCGCATCCGCGCTGGGCGCCCGTGCGCTGGCACGAAAGGGCGTCCTGCCGACGCGCCTGTCCGCGGTCAATGAAGCCGCGACAAGGATGTTGGAGGCCGCCGTCACGGACCCCGGCGGCGAGAGTCGCCGCACGTCGCGAAGGGCGTCTATGCCATCGTCATCGGCCTCGCCCGGGCTTCGCCGAGGGCGGCCGCGGCAGCCCGTTCGCCTGCTACGCTGGCGCCACGACGCATGACGGCACGACATTCCACAGCGTGATAACCCGCACGCCAGGGTGGCTGCGGCTATATCCAAGAATGCTCAAAGCCGCAGGGTCGAAGGTGAAATGCTGCCCTTCCATCACCGACAGGCCGATCCATCGCGACGCCAGGACACAGCCGAACTGGCCATGGAAGAATAGTGCGACGTTTCCATCCAACTCGCCAAGCCGACTGATAAGCCGATCGGCGCGGGCGGAAACCTGTGCTGTGGCTTCGCCACCGGGACAGCCGTCGCGAAAGATGTTCCAACCCGGGCGGCTTTGCAGAATGTCCTCGGAACGCCGCCCTTCGTAATCGCCGTAGTCCCATTCCGCCAGGTCCGGTTCGACGACGGCCGCCTGCCCCGGCATGGCCAGCTCACAGGTTCGCCGGGCGCGCTGCCGCGGGCTGGTCAATACATGTGCGAACGCAATACCGCGAAGGGCGGGACCGAGTTTGCGCACTTCGTCCTCGCCACGCTCGGTCAAGGGAATGTCCGAGCGCCCGGTGTGCCTGCCGGAGCGCGACCACTCGGTTTCGCCGTGACGGATCAGATAGAGCCGTAGGGCCATGCGCTATGACACCCGCGTTTTCGCCGTTGCGGTTGTCGCGTCTGGGACTTTGGCGGCGGCGTCGCGACGGTCGTTCATGCGCGACTGCCCCATTTCCAGTTCCGGATCTCCGGCAGGTCCTGGCCGTGTTTGTCGATGTAGACTTTGTGCTCGATCAGCTTGTCCCGAACAATTTGCTTCAGGTAGTCGCCCTTGCCGCCCAAGCCGGGGACGCGATCCACGACGTCCTGCACAAGATGGAAGCGGTCCAGATCGTTCTGCACCCGCATATCGAAGGCCGTCGTGATGGTCCCCTCCTCCTTGTAGCCCCGCACATGAAGGTCGCGGTTGGTTCGGCGATATGTCAGCCGATGCACCAGGGAGGCATAGCCGTGAAAGCCGAAAATAATGGGCTTGTCCCGGGTGAAGAGCGAGTCATAGTCCCGGTCACTCAGGCCATGCGGGTGCTCGCTCGCGGATTGCAGCCGCATCAGATCAACCACGTTGACAACGCGGATTTTCAGCTCCGGCAGAAGCTCTCGCAGGATCGACACTGCCGCCAGGATCTCCAGCGTCGGCGTATCGCCGCAGCACGCCATCACCACATCCGGCTCGCCGCCCTGATCGTTACTGGCCCATTGCCAGATGCCAAGGCCCTGGGTGCAGTGCAGGACGGCCTCATCCATGGTCAGCCATTGCGGCAGGGCATGTTTGCCGGCCACCACCACATTGACGTAATGACGGCTGCGCAGGCAGTGATCGAAGACCGAGAGCAGACAATTGGCGTCAGGCGGCAGGTAGACGCGGACGATATCAGCCTTCTTGTTGATGACATGGTCCAGGAAGCCGGGATCCTGGTGGGTGAACCCGTTGTGATCCTGCTGCCAGACATGGGACGCGAGCAGATAGTTCAATGATGCGATTTTCCGCCGCCACGGCAGTTCATTGGTCACTTTCAGCCATTTCGCATGCTGGCTGAACATCGAATCGATAATGCGAATGAACGCCTCATAGCTGTTGAACAGCCCGTGCCGCCCGGTCAGAAGATATCCTTCCAGCCAGCCTTCGCACTGATGCTCGCTGAGCATCGAGTCCAGCACTTGCCCGTCCGGCGCGAGAAATTCATCATTATCCTGGACCCGGGCCTCCCATTGCCGGTTGGTGACTTCGAAGACGGCGCCCAAAAGATTCGATAGCGTCTCGTCAGGGCCGAAGACGCGGAAGTTGCGTTCCGCCGCGTTCAGTTTGGCGGTGTCGCGCAGGAAGCCGCCCAGCACCATCGTGTCCTGTGCATCGACCGCCCCGGGCGACGGCACGGTGACCGCGTGAAGGTGAAAATCCGGCATCCGCAGGTCGCGCAACAAAATCCCGCCGTTGGCATGCGGATTGGCGCCCATACGCCGATTGCCCGCCGGCGCCATTTCGGCCAGCTCGGGGATCAGGCGACCACTGTCATCAAACAACTCGTCGGCCTTGTAGCTTTTCATCCAGCTTTCGAGGTGCGTGACATGTTCGGGATGGTCCGCATCCACGATCAGGGGCACCTGATGCGCCCTGAACGTGCCCTCGACCTTCAGGCCATCGACAAATTTCGGCCCCGTCCAACCCTTGGGCGATCTCAGAACGATCATCGGCCACCGCGGCCGGGCGGATTCGCTGCGAGTTCGGGCGTTTTCCCGGATCAGCCGGATGTCCGCAATGGCTTTGTCCAGCGTCGTGGCCATCAACCCGTGCATCGTGTCCGGGTCATCCCCTTCGACGAAATAGGGTGTCCAGCCGCAGCCCTGGAAGAAGTGTTCCAGTTCCCGATGCTCGATCCGCGACAGCACCGTGGGATTGCTGATCTTGTAGCCGTTCAAATGCAGGATCGGCAGCACGGCGCCGTCGGTGGCGGCGTTGAGAAACTTGTTGGAGTGCCACGCCGTCGCAAGCGGGCCGGTTTCCGCCTCGCCGTCGCCAACCACGCAGGCGACAATCAGATCGGGGTTGTCGAAGGCAGCCCCGAAGGCGTGGCTGAGGGAATATCCCAGTTCGCCACCTTCATGAATCGAACCCGGCGTGCTCGGCGCGACGTGGCTGGAAATGCCGCCCGGAAACGAGAACTGGGTGAACAGCTTTTTCAGCCCGGCTTCGTCCTGGCTGATGTTCGGGTAAACCTCGCTGTAGGTGCCTTCAAGGTAGGTGTTGCCGACGAGCGCCGGACCGCCATGACCGGGGCCGGCGATGTAGATCATATCGATATCGTGTTTCTTGATGACACGGTTCAGATGGACATAGATGAAGTTCTGACCCGGCGTTGTGCCCCAATGCCCGACGACCAGCGGTTTGACATGATCCAGCGTCAGCGGCTCGCGCAGCAGCGGATTGTCATAGAGGTAGATCTGTCCGACCGACAGGTAGTTGGCGGCGCGCCAATAGGCGTCCATCTTGCGCAACTCTTCTGAACCCGGGGCGGGCGAAAAGCCGGTGTCGTTGCCGATCCGGGACTCCGGCGTCGGAAGGGGACTGTCCATTTAAATAACTCCGGTTATATAACGAAATAAATTGGCTGCGTGCCGTGTGGTTAATATTCGGCAGCGGCAGGTTCCAACTCGTTACGATACGCCGCGGGTGCTGCCGCCCGGTCAAGATCCTCACTATAATGCGCCGCGATTCACCCGGAGTAGGTTCGGAAAATACTCATAATGCATTTCGGCGAAGCGCCGCGCGGAAACCCGGGCTTTCCGCCGGTTCGCTTATCCTTGCTCGATCGGGACTGGGTCGGGGTTCGGCTTACCGTTGTTTAACTGGAATACACGCGTGGTGCCGCTTGAGAACGCGTGGGTTGTACCGGCGACGGACAAGGAAATCGGCGCCGCGTCGAGATCTTCGCCCCGCAGCGAGAGGGCGTCGTGCGTGACGCGCAGATCGATCGAATGGCCTCGATAGCGGATGCGCATGTCGAGGCATTCTATTTCCGGCGGCAGTTCGGGATTGAACCGCAACACGTCGTCCTTGACCTCGATCCCTGTCGAGACGCGCAATACCTGGTCCACGGTACCCGCCATGGCGCCGAGGTGAACCCCTTCGGCCGTGGTTCCATGCTGGATGTCGGATACGTCGCTTTGCAGCGCCTCGGCAAAGAAGGTCATCGCACTCGGCCGATCGGCACGCGCCAGGACCCAGGCGTAGACGACACGGCAGAGGGTGGAGCCGTGCGACGTGCGTGCGGCATAATACATGACATTCTTCGGAATTGTATCGTAGGCGAGCGGATAACCCAGCCGCCCGAACAGCTCCCCAAGTTCCTCGGAGGAAAACAAATAGAACAGCATCACAAGATCAGCTTGTTTCGATGCCTTGTAGCGGTTAGGACTGTCATTCTCCGCCTCCAGGATCAGATCGAGGCGCTGGATATTGCCGTACCGTGTTCGGTATTTCTGCCAGTCGAGTTCCTGCAGCATGCCGTAGCCCTCGAACTGGCTGATGATGCCATCGTCATGAAACGGAACGTACATTCGCCTGCTGACGTCGTCCCAACGGGCGATGTCGTCCGATGTTATGCCGAGCCGCGCCATGAGTTCAGTACGGCGGGTGCCGGCTAACAGGTCCAGCACGTCCATGGTGCGGCATAGCACCCACACGGCCATGACATTCGTATAGGCATTGTTGTTCAGTCCGGGAGCCGCCGCATCCGGATCGGCGTCGTGGAATTCATCGGGCCCCATGACGCCACTAATTTCGTAGCGTCCACGTTCGGCATTGAACCTGGCGATCGAGGACCAGAAGCAGGCGATCTCAAGCATCAGTTCGGCGCCGTAGAACTGCAGAAATTCGATGTCGCGGGTGACCTGGAAATACTGCCAGACATTGTAAGCGATCGCGCTTCCCACGTGACGCTGAAGATAGGAGTTATCGGGCACCCAGCGGTTCGAGCGCGGGTTGAGGTTGAACGTATCCGTCTCCTCCTGGCCGTCGCTACCGCTCTGCCATGGAAACATCGCGCCCTTGTAGCCGGCGGCGCGGGCGGCAACGCGGGCTTCGCCAAGGCGCCGGTAGCGGTAGGTCAGAAGGGCGCGGGTAATCTCCGGCAGGCGATAGTTGAAGAACGGGAAGATGAACAACTCATCCCAGAAAATATGGCCCTGGTACGCCTCCCCGGTCCAGCCGCGCGCGGGCACGCCGATGTCGAGGCCGATGGAATGCAGCGAAATGGTCTGCAGCAGGTGGAACATGTTCAGCCGAAGCAGCATCGGGATGTTCAGCTTGAACTCCGCGCCCGCGTGCTTGATACGCACGTCGAAGCGATGCCACAAATGGTCCCAGATCAACTCATGATCCGCCCTGACTGCGTCGAAGCGGCCAGCGCGTGCGACGGCCTTGCGCGCTGCCAGCCCGCATTCCGAGATCGCGTTGTCGCGTGAGGTATAGACGGCGGCCAGCTTCTCCACCGTCACCACATCGCCTTGCTCCAGGACGATCGTCTGTTCCTGGCCGATATAGCCTTGCTCCTCGATGGCGGTGCGCTGCCCCTCGATCCGGCGGCCGTTGGTGAACATCTGCATCCGGGCCGCCTCGGCGACACCGAGTTGCGACTGGGAGGTGCGCGCCATCAGAAAGACGGTATCCTCGCCAACAATCTCGCCTGTCAGCTCCTCCAGGTGTACGCCGTTGAATTTTTGATATAGCTTCGCGCCAGCGTTGACGATCCGCCCGTCGATCCCCGAGCGGATTGTCACCGGTCCCGACCAGTTCTCGGCCATCAGCGTGAGCTGCAGCGCCCCGAGATGCATGTCGGACATCGACACAAGCCGTTGCTCCTGCAACAGGCTTCGTCGCCGCATAGTGTCCTCGAAGCGTATGGCAAGGCACAGGATGCCGCGCCGCAGATCGAGTTCCTGGCGATAGGATAAGATCGTAACCGAGCGAACATCGAACCAGGCCCCGCCGGCGATCCGAAACTGCAGCGAGAGCCAGTTAGGAAAATTGACAAGATCTTCGTTCTCCACGACCCGGCCCGCAATATCCGTTTTCAGCCGGTTATAGCCGCCGGCCACATAGGTTCCCGGATAGTGCACGCCGTCCGCCACCGCCCCGCAGGCGGCCGCGCGCGTGGCGAAATAGCCGTTACCCAGAGTGCAGAGGGCTTCCCGGATGCCCTCCTTGTCCGGCTCGAACCCGTCGAATACCAGCGACCATACGGAACCGGGCTGCGCCGGCAGGCTTCCTGTGCTGGTTAGCATGAAGCTGCACCGGGTTTGCGGAACCGGACCGCGAGCATCGCAGCACGACCTAGCGGGTGCGGATCGCCGCCAACGGTCAGTGCCATCGGCTCGCCTGCTTCCAGCGTCGCCTCGACGCTCTGGTTGGCCTGGTCTATGGCGATTTTGAGGTGCCGGCCACGCCACTGAATCCTGAAGACCATACTGTCCCAGCCAGCCGGCAATCGGGGATCGATGGCGATGCCGTCGTTTCGTAACGTCAACCCCGCGAAGCCGAACACCGCCAGCATCCAGATCCCGCCGAGAGCTGCTATATGAATCCCGCCGTCAGCCGCCACATGTGTTTCCGCGAGATCGATCGCGGCGGTTTGGCGAAGGTAACGCAGCGCCATTTCGGCATCACCCAGCCGGGCGGCCACCAGCCCGTGCATCGCCGGGCTCAATGAACTGCCGTGACTGCAACGAGGCTCATAGTAGCGAAAGTTCGTCTCTGCCGCCGCGCCGGCAAATTCTTCCGGGAGCAGGCCCAGCAGGGCCACGACATCGGACTGTTTGACCACCTGCGATGCTTGCGTCCGCTCGCGCCCCAGCACCACGTCCATCGGCACCGAGCGCCCTGCGTAATGAGACAGATCGATGTCCTCCAGCGCGAAATAACCCGAGAACTGCTCGAACAGTCCCGTTTCCGGATCGCGGCCGATGGCGATCGTTTCGGCGACATCCAGCCATTGCGCCAGCTCGGCATCCTCCAGGCCGAGATGCCGCGCGAGGCTGATCCACCGCACGGGCCAATGTTCGCGCAACAAGGCAGCGATATCCAGCGCGCGGCGGATGTTCCAACGCGCCATGACGTTCGTATAGGCATTGTCATCGACATGCTCGTGATATTCGTCCGGTCCGATGACACCGCGAATATGGCATCGTCCGTCGGCTTCTCGTTGCGCCCGGCTGGCCCAGAAGCGCCCGGTTTCGAGCAGGATCTCGGCGCCGGCCTCCAGCAGGAAAGCGTCGTCTCCGGTCGCCTGCCAGTATTGCCAGACCGCGTATGCCACGTCGGCGCTGATATGCTGTTCCAGCTTTCCGCACAGGATGGCGATGACCCGATGATCCGGACCGATGACCTGCTCCGGCGTCACGTCCGCGCCGGTATCGGCGGACTCCCACGGATACAGCGCGCCGCGCCAGCCCATTGCGGCGGCCTTCGCCCTTGCGCCGTTCAGCAGGTGAAAGCGATACATCAGCAGCGTCCGTGCCGCTTCCGGCCAGGTCAGGATATAGAACGGCAGCAGGAAGATCTCGGTGTCCCAGAAAACGTGGCCGTGGTAATTGTCGCCGGTCAGCGCGCGGGCGCCGATGGAAACCCGCTCATCAGCCGGGTTGGCCGCACCGTTCAGATGGTAGAGGGCGAACCGCAACATGCGCTGCGCCTTCGCGTCGCCATCGACCTCGACATCGCTGTTGTGCCATCGCCGACCCCAGGCCGCCTTATGCGCCGCAACGACGTCTTGCCAACCGACGTGCCGGGCAGAGCCAAGCTTGTCGCGGGCTTCCGGGCCTGGATCCAGGTCCGGTGCGTCGCTGCGCACGACGGCAACGAAACGCTGGAACGTTGCGATTTGTCCCGGGCGGGTTTTCCAATTCCAGGACCAGGTCAGCGGACCCCGGGCCGCGGGCTCCAGATCGCGCCCGTCGATCTGCAGCGACGACGTGGTCGCCATGGCAAGGCGTTTCCCCGAATGCCGCGTTCGCCACGTGCCGAGGTCCTGATCGAGACGATCGATGACCAGCCCGAGTTCCACGCCCTCGAACGAGGCTTCGACGGCGACATCGACCTCCCCCTGTTCGATCTCCATCTGGATCAGTTGCAGCCCGAGCGCTCGGTCGCTGATTGATGCAAGGCGCAGGGTTCGCACCTGAATGCCCAGGTCCGGTGAGTCGAAGTGGCGGCCTGCGCTGAACAATGCGCCCTGCCTCACGTCGAGCGTCATGTGATGCGACGACATATCACCGGGATGATGCAGCAACGGACCGCCGGCCATCATGATGCGAAATCGTAACCAGTCGGCGGCGGGGACGAGTCCGGTGGTGGCGTGCTCGGTCCCGGAGGTGTCGAACAGGCCGGCCACATAGGTTCGCGCGGGAACAATCCAACGCTGACCGCGGCTTGTCGCTCGGGCGCCGCGTATACCCAGGAAACCGTTGCTGATCGCGAAGCGCGACTCAACGCTGTTTTCAAGCAGCGGATCGTAACCATCCAGGCAGAAGGTCCAACCGGGATCAGCCCCGGGACCGGGGATACCGGCCTTCATCTCCGGCCCGGTCATGCCGCCACCCGGCACAGCCGGTGGTGTGCCAGTTCATCGAGAGCGATGCCATCAAGGCTGTTGACCACGACGTCGGCGCCCGCCATGTGGAGGCTGGCCGCGTCGCTATGCCGGGCAACACCAAGCGCGGCCATTTTTCCCGCGCGGGCGGCCGCGATGCCGGCGGGGGCGTCCTCGGCGACGAAACAGAAAGTCGGTTCGACATGCAGTTCCGCGGCCAGCAGGAAAATCGCCGGGTCGGGCTTGCCCCGCGGCAAGTCGCGCCCGCAGACATTGGCACTGAACACGTCAAGCAGATTCTGGCCGGAGTCGAGGTGGATCAGCTGCATCATTCCATTGGCGTTCCTGGACGAGGACGCGACTGCCATCGGCCAACCCAGCGCCGCCAGCGCCTGAACGAAACGAAGTGCATCCGGGAAGCCCGCGATGCTGCCCGCTTCGATCAACGCCTCAAGCCGCTTCTGCTTGCGCTCCGCATACGGGGCAGCCTGCCGCCCGGCGTCCGGTACGCCAAGTGCTTCAAGGGCAGCGCGGGCTCCCATCAGGCGGGGCTTGCCCGCGACGGCGCGCTGGTACATGGCGGTGGTGAAACGTTCAGCGTCAGCCAGGCCATTCAGCGCTTCGCGCCAGGCGCGTTCATGCGGCGATGCGAGTAAGACGCCGTCAACGTCCAAAATCGCCGCCTTCAACGCCCCAAGTTGGTTGTATCGCGGCGCGAGTAAGTCATGGACTGTCATACGCCTACACCTTGCTGTTTAACCGGACTCTGTTTCGGTAGGGCCGGCGCGGTAGTCTGGCGGCCTGGTAAACCGGCATTCCCTCGGGATCCGGATTTCCATCCGATTTTGAGGCGCTGCTGCCACTGTCGCATATCTGGCGGCCGATCCATGCACCGCCCGCTGGCGCCATCTTAGCGGGCAGGCGTCATGACAGGACAGGTTCGGAAACTACTCACGCCCGGGAACCGGGTCTGCAACGACCAACGGGCCCCGAGAAGCGCCAGTCCCCGTGACCCCGTCGTAGCGGCAACCGCATAGGGGTTTTCCGAAGCTACCGCCGCACCATCGGCGACCGGTATGATCGGGGATCACTTTAAAACTTGCTGTCCAGGCTGCCGGGCGGCCGTCGAAGGTTCGGCGCGCGGTCACCCTGCGCGGAACGCGTACAGGGTGTGAATCGCGCGATCAAACAAAGGGCCAGAGCATTTCGGCCTGCACGTTCAGGCTGAAAAAGCTCTGGCGGGAGCCCCTGACCATGCGCATCGCCCAGATCGCTCCGTTATACGAAGCGGTTCCGCCAAAGCTATACGGTGGGACGGAACGGGTCGTTTCGTTCCTTACCGAGGAGCTCGTCGCGCTCGGCCACAACGTTACCTTGTTCGCGAGTGGAGATTCGGTCACCGCGGCCGAGCTCGAGTCGGTCATACCGCGGGCACTGCGGCTGGATCCGTCGATCCGCGACCTGCTCGCACCCCAGATGCTGCTGATGGAAGCCGTCCGCAGGCGCGCGGACGAGTTCGATATCCTGCACTTCCATTTGGACTACCTGCCGTTCAGCCTGTTCAGTCGGCAGCAAACACCGTTCGTGACGACGTTGCATGGCCGGCTCGATCTTCCCGAGTTGAAGCCGATGTTCAAAGCGTTCCCGGACGTTTCTGTCGTCAGCATCTCGGACAGCCAGCGCGAGCCACTGCCGGGTGCGCGCTACGTTGGGACCGTCCACCATGGCTTGCCCGCGGGGCTGCTGCTACCGCAACAGCGGGCGAAGCCGGACTATCTCGCCTTCCTCGGCCGTATCGCGCCGGAAAAAGGGCCCGACAGCGCCATCCGCATTGCGCGGGCCTGCGGGATCCCGCTCAAGATCGCGGCGAAGGTGGACCGGGCGGACCAATCCTGGTTCGACGCTGTCATTCGCCCGCTGCTGCAAGACGGCGGCGTCGAGATGGTGGGCGAGATCTCCGACGACCGGAAGGCGGCCTTTCTGTCCGGTGCGGTTGCGCTGCTGATGCCGATTGCCTGGCCGGAACCGTTCGGCCTGGTGATGATCGAGGCGATGGCTTGCGGCACGCCGGTTATCGCCTTCAACCGCGGCTCGGTGCCAGAGATCATTGACGATGGCGTTTCCGGCTACATCGTCGAGGACGAAGCCGGGGCGATTGCCGCCGTTTCGAGCTTGGTTCGTTTGTCGCGAAACACTGTGCGAGCGAGTTTCATGGCGCGATTTACCGCTCGGCGGATGGCCCAGGATTACCTCACGATCTACCGCAAACTCGCTCGGCAGCATGGCGCGGCGGACGTGGCCCTGGCGCAGGCGGCAGATTGAACCGCGGCAAGTTGCCCCCATCTCGACCCGATCAAGCGGGCGCGGCCTACGCAATTATTGGGGCTATAACACCATCGGGTTCTTCGCGCCGCATCTCGAATATCGCGGAGCAGAGGCGCTCGGAGGGTTCAAGGGATTCGTACAGTAAATACACGACGCCGGCATCGAGGTCATCCTTGACGTTGTCTACAACCATACTGCCGAAGGCAACCAGTTGGGGCCGACCCTCCGCTTTCGGGGAATTGACAACAAATCCTATTACTTTCTAAACTCGACTTTCCGCCCCTCATTTCTTGACGCTCATATCAGCGCCCAGAAGACGGCCTCGGCGGCGATGAAGCGGAGGGCCTGGTCGAGCGGCAGGATGGTGCGGCCGAATGGGCCGGTGGGTGACCAGCGGTCGGTCCGCAGCGACCAGTAGAGCACCTCGACATGTTCGTCGTCGGTGTCGGGGCGCAGGCGCGCCGCCGGCGCACCTGTGGCGGCATGGGTGAGCGTGTAGCCGCGATTGCGGCGTTCGGCGCGCACGGCGCCTTGCGGGAAGGAGAAGCGCTCGATGCGCCGGATGATCGCGTCGGTCATGCCGACATCACCATAACCCGTACGGTGGTTGCACATCGCCACAGCGGGTACACAGCGGTGTGAATGGCGGCAGCGGCATCCTGCGCGTTTCCCGCCGATGACACCTGATCGTCGCCCCACGCCCGCCTGCTCGCTTCCCGCTGTCCCTGTGCCGCCGGTGCTGGCCGCTTGGTTGGTGCTGGTCACCGGCGCGATACTGGCGCCGGGGCAGCGCACCGTCAGCGCCGCGCTGCGGGTGATGGGGCTGGCGGATCGGCCAGGTTTCGGCCGCTACCACGAGGTGCTGAGTGAGGCGCGCTGGGATGCCCGCGCGCTGGCGCGCAAACTGCTGCTGCACCTGCTCGAGGTGCTGCTGCCCGAAGGCCAGCTGGTGATCGTCCCCGACGACAGCATCGAGCGGCGCTGGGGCCCCACATCCGCGACCGCGGCATCTATCGCGATCCGGTGCGCTCCTCGCGCGGCTTCTTCGTCAAAACCAGCGGCCTGCGCTGGCTGTCGCTGGCGCTGGTGCTGCCGATCCCATGGGCGAAGCGCCGCTGGGCGAAGCTGGAAGGTTCCACCGGCCTAGCCGGTGGAATGCCAGATGAGGGGCTGCCGTTCCTGACCATCCTCGCGCCCTCGCAGCGCACCAACGCCGAGCGCGGCCGGCACCACAAACCGCTGACCCGCTGGGCCATCCAGGCGATCCTGCAAACCCGGCGCTGGTTGCCCGACCGCGCCATCACCATTGTCGGCGACAGCAGCTTCGCCTGCCTCGAGTTGATAGCCGCGGTGCGCCGCCACGTCCGCCTGATCACCCGCTTGCGGCTGGATGCCAACCTGTTCGACGCCGATATACTTGCTGCGGTTCGCATGCGCCTGTGGTGGCCAGAGGAATTTGTCACGTCCAGGTCAGGCAAGGAGACATGAAAATCCCAACCGCGCTGTCCGAACGCTTGATTGATGCTTTCTGCTATGCCGCGTGACGGCCAAAGTCGAGCTAAGGAAGTATCCTCGATCCGATAAGGAGCAGCCCCAACGGGCACCGTCAAGTTGAGCGGCCCTTCCGCTATTCCATCGAACGACGAGTTGACGGTGTCACGGCTCAGTCAGACATTGGCGTCGACCCCTGATCTACCGGCCGTTCGAGAGACCTATACCTACCACATACGCCGGGGGGTCCCTGCTTTTCAGTCAATAAGACAATTTAGCTTAACTCCCGCCAGGAAAATCACAGATGAGCGCATCTGACCTTCGCGTATGGCCCGGCCGACCTGGTCCGATCGGCGCGACATGGGACGGTTCGGGTACGAACTTCGCGCTGTTCTCGGCACACGCCGAAAAGGTCGAGCTTTGTCTGTTCGATGGCGGTGGCAAGAGCGAAATCGCACGGATCCGACTGCCGGAATACACGCACGAGATCTGGCACGGTTACCTGCCGGATGTGCGGCCGGGTCAACTCTATGGTTATCGGGTATACGGACCGTACGCGCCCGAGGCAGGCCATCGCTTCAACCATCACAAATTGCTGATCGACCCTTATGCCAAGGCGCTCGTCGGTGCGCTCGAATGGAACGACGCCCTGTTCGGTTACAAGGTTGGCGACGACGCGAAGGACTTGTCCTTCGACGATCGCGACAGCGCCTCTTTCGTTCCGAAATGCCAAGTGGTCGACTCCGCCTTCACGTGGGGACGGCGGCCGGATCAACGCCCGTGGCACGAAACCGTCATCTACGAATTGCACGTGAAGGGGTACACGATGCGTCACCCTGAGGTCGGAGAGGGCGTGCGCGGCACGTTCGCCGGCCTTGCCGCGGCACCGGTCGTGGCATATTTGCGCGACCTCGGCATTACCGCGGTCGAGCTCCTCCCGATCCATGCGTTTATCCATGACCGCCATCTGATTGAGCGCGGCCTACGCAACTATTGGGGCTATAACACCATCGGGTTCTTCGCGCCGCATCCCGAATATCTGGGAACAGAGGGGCTCGGAGGGTTCAAGGCGTTCGTACAGCAAATACACGACGCCGGCATCGAGGTCATCCTTGACGTTGTCTACAACCATACTGCCGAAGGCAACCAGTTGGGGCCGACCCTCAGTTTTCGGGGAATTGACAACAAATCCTATTACTTTCTGAAGCCCGGGGCGGAGCGGTACTACAGCGATTTCACGGGCACAGGGAACGCGCTCGAACTTCGCCATCCCTATGTGCTGCGCATGGTAATGGACAGCTTGCGTTACTGGGTCCATGAAATGGGTGTGGACGGTTTCCGCTTCGATCTCGCCACAACTCTCGCGCGCGTCAATGGCGAGTTTACCGAGAATGCTGGCTTCCTTGACGCCATGGCACAGGACCCCTCGCTGTCGGCGGTCAAGCTGATCGCCGAGCCCTGGGATACTGGCACGGGCGGATACCAGCTCGGCAACTTCCCGCCGGGCTGGGCGGAGTGGAACGACCAGTATCGGGACACCGTTCGCAGGCTCTGGAAGGGTGACGAGGGCCTCCTGCCAGTCCTCGCCTCACGGTTTTCGGGATCAGCCGACATCCATGATCGACGCGGGCGCCGTCCCTGGGCCAGCATCAACTTCGTCACCGCCCATGATGGGTTCACGCTGCGCGACCTCGTGAGCTACAATGAGAAGCACAACGACGCGAACAACGAGGACAACCACGACGGGTCCGACAACAATAACAGCTGGAATTGCGGCGCCGAAGGGCCGACCGACGACCCCGAGGTTGTGGCGCTTCGCAAGCGGCAAATGCGCAATTTCCTGGCAACACTGCTGCTGTCGCAGGGGGTTCCCATGCTCCTCGGCGGCGACGAGTTCGGCCGAAGCCAGGGCGGCAACAGCAACGCGTACTGCCAGGACAGCGTAATCAGCTGGTTCGACTGGGAGGGCATGGGCCAGGAAGGCAAAGCGCTGCTCTCCTTCGCCCGCAAGCTCATTGCGCTTCGGCGCGCGCATATTGTCTTCCACCGCCACCGGTTCTTCCACGGCGAGACCATTCCTGGCACCGAGGTCAAGGATGTCGTCTGGCTTCGCCCGGATGGTGCAGAGATGTCCGAGACGGACTGGGGAAACGCCCAAGCAAAGGCGCTTGCGGTGCGGTTGAGCGGTGAGCCCGGGCACATGCATCTGACCGAGCGTGGGGAGCAGGAACCGGATAACACGTTCCTCATTCTCCTGAATGCCTCTCATGATGCCGTGACATTCCGGATTCCGGCGGATCCAGCCGGCACAAGCTGGAACGTGGTGGTGGATACCGCTGCCGAGACGGACGAGGAGACGGGGCGGACACTTGCGGCCGGCGTCGAAGCTTTGGTCATCGCAAATTCCTTCTGCCTCCTTATGGTGCACACCCCAGTGGCGGGACCAGTTCAGGGCGACCGAGGGAGCGGGTTGTGACAAGAAGGTCTTGGCGTTCCCATCGGCGCAGAAGTCGCACCGGCGCGTCGGCTATGCGCTCAAAACGCAGCCGAACCCACATCATCAACCTCTGATCCGTGCAACAACGCCGCGTTCACCCTCGACCTGATCTTGCATAAAGACGCCATGTCTGGGCTCCCGTGGAGCCTCATAGGTCTGAGTATTTTCCGAATCTGGCGCGATGTCGCGCCCCCGTGCATCATCCGGCTATCCGGTCGGATCGAACAGTCACATACTGCGAGGCTGCAGCAGACCGGCGGGCTACCAGGTTCGGGTGAGCGTCTGGACCAGCGTCGGCTCTCATTGCTGAAGGCAAAGCCGCTGCGAACCATGTAATAGGCGCCTATGACACAGTCTTGATTGATCCCGGATCTCCTAGGAGTTCGGACCCTTGATACGACGGCCTATGCGAGCACCAACGCGGTCCACGACCAGACGCATGACCTGAAATACGCCCAGAGGCCCGTCGTGGTCGGTTGGTACGCACCATCCCGCGGCTGTTGGCCGCGTGACTCGCCCGAATAGGGCATCAACAAGCGGAGAGACAAGAAATGATTGACAAAGATCGGATAGCCGGGTCGGCCAAGCAGGTCGAGGGCACCGTCAAGGAAGCGGTCGGAAAGGTTATCGGCGACGCAAAGCTGGTCGCTGACGGGAAAAGTGAGAAGGTCGAGGGCAAGATCCAGAACACCGTCGGCGGGATCAAGGACGCGCTGAAGGAGTGATGACTGCCGAAGCCGTCAGGGGCAGGACAATCTGCCTGCCCATCCGGCTCCGGCCTGCATCGTTACTGGGTTCAACGAACTCGTCGTCCAACATTCACGCGGACTCCTGGCGGCGTCGTCCGCGGCAGGCGTTACGAGGCCGGAATTGCTCCAGCCAGAAGCCGCGCCTGCCGGGATCGGCAAGAGCTGAGGAACGAGCCTGACAAGCAAGGAGACATAGTAACATGTTACAGCTTATTTTTCCGGTGGCCATGGTCGGCATTGTCTGGTACCTCGGCATTTGGCCCTTCAACCGTAGCTACGCCTATCTTCCGAAGTACACTGACATTGGGACCAAGAAAACGGAAGTCCCCCCGCCGCCCATGTGAATGGGAGACCTCGTGCGCGGACGATTCCCGTGAGAGAAATACTTGATGAACCAGCAATAGACGGTTGAGCATCGGCCGGGCGCCGCGGAGCGACCGCCAGAGTTTCTGGGACCAGGGCGCAGCCGCGGCGCCCATCCATTGCGACCTCGTCCCGGCGGCAGCATAGTGTTTGCTGGAAGGCGAAGCGTTGTGTTGGTCGCTGAGGCTTATACCAGGGAGCAGGTTTCAGCGCGCGTTTCCTGTTGTTCAACCGATCTGTTGCTGATCTGAGTAGTTTCCGAGTCTACCGGCATCGCAGGACGCCGGAGTCTCTTGCGGCCAGGTCGAAATCCACCGCTGCTGCAAGAGCGTGAACAGATAGCGGCCATGGGTTCGCGGCGGACATCGAGCCGACTGCATTGTTCACAAGGCTGCCGGACCGGTCGTCGTCCGGCACGCGTCTCCGGAGGCTCTACCATGAATCTTGGCACAATTCTATTGATCGTTCTGGTTCTGATGCTGATCGGCGTGCTCCCGACCTGGTCGCACAGTGCACACTGGGGCTACTTCCCGAGCGGCGGGCTGGGCCTGATCATCATCCTTGTCATTGTCCTCGTGGTTACTGGGCGAATTTAGCCCGCACCCCGCAAACTCAGAGAGTATTAAAATGCGATACCATAACAAAATGCCGACAGTCGCGCTGCTGGCAGCCTGCCATACCACTGCGGAGACCTCGGCGACCGGACAGGTCATCGAAAAGTCCGCGAAGAAGGCGGTCCCCTGAGGCAGCGGCATAATGCCTGAGCGCCCTGGGCAATCATCCCGAAAAACTCAATGCTCCGACAATATCGCAGAGCTTTCATGAAGGTGTGCCATGAGCACCATTCTAATCATCGTCGTGCTGATCTTGCTGTTCGGTGGGGGCGGCGGCTATTACGGCTACAACCGCTACGGTGGGGCGGGACTGGGCGGCGTGCTCAGCCTCGTGCTGGTCGTGTTGCTGGTGCTGTGGCTGCTCGGCGCACTCGGCATCCAGTCCTGATCGCGGTGGAGGGTGAACGCACATTACGTTCACCTGACCGCGTAATCGGTTCCACGGATCAAGAGTCAGGATGGATCGATTTCATATCGGAACGCTCTCGGCCCCTGCCTGCCCCTGCTGCCGGCTGTTCCGGCCCGGCACGGCCTGATCCGGCCTGCGATCGCAAGACGAACTTGGGGAAAGTGGGCACGGAGGCTGTCGCGCTTGCCAAGACCACGAGCGACAAACTCGTCGCAATCGTCAATGCCACCGGCCCGCGCGACGATAAGCGTCGCCGACTGCAGCACGTGGTATCGGTCTTTGTGATTGTGCAGTAGGCACTCAACTGGCTGGTCGACAATGATGCCGGCCTGGCCGCATACCTCTCGTGTGTGAAAGGGGTTGCTGCGTTGCTCTTGGCGCTGGAGCTGTTCGATCACGACAGCGACAGTAAAAAGTGAACCTGTTCGGAAACCACCAGTCAGGTCCACCAATGCGACGAGCGAGATTGAGGCCGTGACGGGTCCAAGCCCAACTCCGCGGCCCGCCAGGATCGACCTGGTGGGCCGTGCCCGCGGCAATTTTGAACCGGCTGCGCCAGCAGGTGATCTGGAAACCCCGGTGGGGTCCTGCCATGCGCAGGTGTCGTCGATCCCGGACGCGATAGCGAAATCGATCAGACGCCGGAACGCAGGGCCGAAATCGGTCGGTCTGTTACGCCGACGGTCAAATAGATCGCCATTAGCACACGGGTATCGTGATCGCTGATCGTCTCAACACTGTCTGCGAGATCAGCGAATGTCGCACTCTCCGCAAGGCTGAAAGAGGTCACGCTAGTCGAGAACAGCGCCGTTACGACGTTTGTCGGTCTCTCGTATGTTGCAATGTTGTGCACGATTTTCCTCCGGAACTGTATCTGTACCAGGATGACAGCCACTATGTCTAAACTGGTTATGCGGCCCCTATGACTGCAGGCGATGGTTGCTTTATCCGCTCGACCAGCCGACCCTATCTCTTGATGAAAATTGCGAAAGGATCGGAATCTACTTATCCAGCAGCCTTGCGAACGAATCGAGCCGGAAAAGCTTCCCGGCTCACGACCTGCCGTCGTGTCCTTTAGCGCAAGTACGGCATGCCACCGACGGACTAGAGCACCAGAAGTAAAGCCATGAGGACACCCGCCACTGCCGAACAGCAGCACCAGCACGACAACCAACAGAATGAGACCCATCATATACCTCCACGACAGCAGTACGTTGAGTAAGCTGCCGTTACGGAACAAGCGCTCTTGCTGTAGGTACCGATGGATACAGATGGGCGATCTGGAAAATACTGTCTTTCCGGTCGTTACCCGCGCGCCTGAGTTAGGAGTCTGCTCCGGTTGCCGCGAGCGCCACTCTTGCCAGTGCAGGCAACGATTTCACACCGAGCCGCTTCATGATCGCGGCCCGATGGTTCTCTACGGTGCGTTGGCTGATGCCAAGATCGGCGGAAATGTTCTTGCTAGGATGGCCGGCGAGCACCAGATCCATGACCTGACGCTGCCGCGGGGTCAGGCCGGCGACGTGATGTGCCGCATCCTCGCGCCTAGCGGACAGCTTGCTCGTATCGTGCGATTGTTCCAGTGCGCAATCGACACTTGCCTGCAATTCGCTCCGGCTGATCGGCTTTTCAATAAAGTCCATCGCGCCCGCCTTCATGGCTGCGACCGCGACCGAAACATCGCTGTTGCCGGTGATCATGATCGCCGGCAACGTGTGGCCCAGGTTGTGAAGCTGCTTCAGCAACTCAAGGCCGGACATCCCGGGAAGATAGGCATCAATCACCAGGCACCCTTCATGCCCTGGACGGAACGTCTCCAGGAACGCCTCACAACTGGCGAAGTCGGTCACGGCTCGGCCGTCGTCTTCCAAAGCGGCTCGGATTGCGGCCCGCACGCCGGCATCGTCGTCAACAACGAATACCATTGGCGGCGATGGTGGATCGACCGCTTCAGCCGCACACGCCGCTCGTGGCTCAGCCATGGTTTGCGAACGCGGCAACAGGTGCTGAACGGTCTGCGTCAGTCCGGCCAGTTTCACCGGTTTGGTGAGTCGGATGCAGTCCGGAAGCGCAATGTCCCGGACGCTGCCGAGCAGGATATCACCGGTCAGGATGATGACCGGAATGGCTCGGTGGAGCAGTTCCCGAATCTTCTCCGTGGTTTGAACACCATTCAGGCCGCCTGGAAGGTTGTAATCAGCGAGAATCAGATCGGGCCGCATCGCGCCTGTTTTCAGCATTGTCAGTGCCGTTGGGCCGTCCGGCGCGGTCGCCACGTCGTAGCCGTCTTCTCTGAGAAATACCTCCAGCAGATCTCTGACATCCGGATCATCTTCGATCAGCAGGATTTCGCCGGTATGACGCGCAGGCTCAGTCGCGTTCTCTTCGGCAGTGGCCGCTTGCTCTGTGGTAAGCGCCGTCGGTGCCCCGGATGCCAGACCAACCTCCACAGTGAAGACCGACCCGCGTCCTGGCTGCGACCGAACACCAACCTCGTGACCCAACAGTTTCCCGAGGCGATAGACAATGGACAGTCCAAGCCCAAGGCCACGACTTCGCTCACGGGCCGGGTTGTCGATCTGATGGTATTCGTCAAAGATCGCTTGGAGATCGCCGTCCGCGATACCGATCCCGGTGTCCCAGACTTCGATACGAAGCTTTCCAGCGTGCCGGCGGCAGCCAAGCAGAATCGCGCCATGCCTGGTGTATTTCAAGGCGTTTGAAACAAGATTGCGGATCATCTGCGCCAGCAGGCGCGGATCGCTTTCGATTGACAATCCGCAAAGAACCACGCGCAAACGCAGGCCCTTGGCCTGGGCATGATAGTTGAATTCGTCCCGCAATTGCTCAAGCAGGCTGTTGACAGGGAAGCAGATTTTTTCAGCGCTTACCGTGCCGGATTCAATCTGATTGATGTCGAGCAGGGCGTTGAGCATGCCTTCCATCGCGCTCAGGGTTTCATCAAGGCGGCCGATCAGCACCTGGCCTCGCTCGGTTTGAACATGCTTTCCCAGCAGGCCTTGCAACAGGACAAGCGTTTGCAGAGGCTGTCGCAGATCATGGCTTGCGGCGGCCAGAAACCGCGACTTCGCGGCATTCGCCTGCTCGGCATGGCGCTTCGCTATGCCAAGCTCGTCCGTCACGCGCCGCCTTTCAGTCATGTCGGAAAATGTGATGACCACGCCCTCCACCCCGCCGTTCTGCGCGCGATAGGGCAGGACGCGGCGGAGGTAGCAGGCGCCGTTTTCCGTTTCGATCTCGCGGTCGATCGGATTCAGGGTCCGCAGAACGGTTCTGGCATCGGCGGAAAGATCGCCTTCCGTTATGACCCATGAATGCAGGTCGGACAGCGGACGCCCGATATCGCCCGGTAGGATGGTGAAAAGCGCCCGCGTGGTTGGCGTGAAGAACCGGATGCTAAGATCGAGGTCGAGGAACAGCGTCGCTACGTTGGTGCTGTAAAGTACATTCTGCAGATCATTGGCCGTCGTGCGTTGCCGTTCCAGCGTTTCCTGAAGCTGGCTGTTCAGTGCAGTCAACTCTTCATTCAGCGACTGCAGCTCTTCCTTCGAGGTCAGAAGCTCCTCGTTGGTCGACTGGTACTCTTCCTGAACGGAGAGAGCCTCTTCGTGGATCACCTTCTGTTCTTCGGCGGAAATCTCCAGGTTATGGACCGCACCTTGCAACTCGATGCGCGTGGCCTCCAGCTCCTGCTCCAGTTCCGTCACGCGGGTTGTGTCCCCCCCGCTCCCGGACCGTTGCCGCGCCCGTTCGGCTTTCAGATCGTCAACAAAACAAACGAGCAGCAGATCCTCACCGTTGGTGCGGGCAGGTTGAACCGCGATGCTGAATGTCCGGCCGCTGTCATCCTGGCTTGTGCGCCCGCCGGCGATGACGATGCGCGCATTCGCCTGGGTCGCCTGTTGTATCGCGGAACGAACCTTGGTACGTATCGCCGGCTGAACGAGCGCCAGCAGATCCTGGGTCGGATGTCCGGACACGACCCGGAGATAGCGGTCGGTCGGACCAAGGGAATAGAGACACTCATGGCTGCGGTTGATCAGCATGGCCGCGGGCGCATAGGTGTCGATCACCAGTCGCCGGCAGAGTTCCGCCAGCGCAGCCTGACGTGAGATGGTCTGATCTTGAACGTGCCGCACCGGCGCGCGCAACCCATCGATGGCGCCCCTGATAAAGCCGATCTCGCCCGGCCGGCAGTGACCAATGTGCCGATACAGCCGGGCGGTCTTTGAAATCGGCTCAAACCGGCCGTCGTCGCTGCCCACCGTCTCGGATGTGCCAAGCAGAAGGACGCCGCCTTGACGCAGCGCGAAATGGAACAGGGCCAGGACTTTTTCCCGTGCCTCGGCTTGCAAATAGATCAGCAAATTCCGGCAGGATACGAAATCAATATGGGAAAACGGTGGATCTGCGAGCAGATCCTGTACAGTGAAGACAACCGCGGAACGCAGTTCGGCCGAGATCCGGTATTGCTTATCCTCTTTCGAAAAGAAGCGGGCGAGTCTTTCCTTTGAGACATCGGTCTGGATCGTTTCCGGATAGCGACCCTCACGCGCGCTGGCGACAGCGTCCGGATCAATGTCGGAGGCGAATACCTGCAGCTTGATATCGCGGTTCGCTGCGGAAATCGCCTCCCGGAACAGCATGGCCAGCGAGTAGGCTTCTTCACCGGTGCTGCAACCGGCGATCCAGATGCGGATCGGCTGGCCCTGCGGGTGGGCGCTTACCAGATCCGGAATGATCTTGTCGGCCAGCAGGGTGAACACGTGTTGATCGCGGAAGAAGCCGGTCACGTTGATCAGCAATTCCTTGGCAAGAGTGTTGAGTTCGGCCTGATCGGAAAGCAGCAACTGCATGTAGCGCTCGATGTCGTGGACGTCGATTGCCGCTACTGCCATTCGCCGCTCGATCTGCCGCTGCAGCGTGCCCGGCTTGTAAAGCGTGAAATCATGGCTGGTTCTGCCGCGGAGCAATTCTATTACGCCGGGTAGCCAGTCTTTGGGTGTATCCTGAGCCTGCGTTTGTTGGCGCAGGCTGCCGGTGTCAGCGTACCTGGCAAGCGCATCTGGCATATCGGCGATCGGCAGCACATGATCCACGACACTCGCCAGAATGGCGCTTTCCGGCATGCCCGCATATCCGGCTTCGGCCGGGTCCTGCGCGATCACCAGGCCGCCTGCTTTCTTGACCGCCGCGAGCCCGACACTGCCGTCGCTCCCGGTTCCCGACAGGATGATGCCCGCAGACCGGTCCCGGTATTCGGCGGCCAGGGAGTGCAACAGGAAATCGAACGGGAGCCGCGCGCCGTGTAGGGCCTGGGGGTGAGACAAATGCAGGCAGCCGCTCACGACTGACAGATAGGTTCCAGGCGGAATGATATAGAGATGATCCGGTTCGACCGGCGTCCCTTCCATTGCCTGCGCCACGAGCATCGACGTTTGGCTGCTCAGCAGCTCTACCAGCATGCTGTCATGCGTCGGATCGAGATGCTGAACAAGAATGAAGGCCATCCCGGGCTTGGGGGGCAGCGCGGCGAGGAGCTTCTTGCAGGCATCCAGGCCACCCGCGGACGCACCGATCGCGACGACGGCAAAATCAGCAGAATGTTCGGCGGGGCCGCGCGCCGTAACCTGGTCTCTCGGTGCAAAAAGGACGACGCTGGCCGGCCTCCAGAGTTCTTCTGTCATAACAGTATTGTCTTTCGAGGGCACGTGAAACCGAGGCGTGCACGAAAAAGCGCATAGCACCACATCAATTTCAAAGCAATAGAGGACCTGGCTGATCTCGGACATTCCAGGATACTCTGAGTAATTTCCGAGCCTCCACAAACCGGTCCGTCATCCGATATAGTGGCGCATGACGTTGCCATTTAGCCTATTGCATAGAACTTCTGGAGGACGCCGTGTCTCTCGACGGTCAGTCACACCGGGCCGTGCTCACGGATCGGCACTGGGAGCCCAGCGTGCCCGAGGCAGCTATCCGAGTCACGGCGAATCATGCGGTCATCACCTTGACCGGTCATGTCGGGTCGTCCGGAGAAAAACATGCAGCGGAACCCGGCGCATCAAGGGGGTCAGGATGGTCGCTGGGGAGACCGACGTGAGGCTTCCCTTCGAACAAATACGGCGTGATGACGATAGTGGCGCGGCTGCGGGCAGAGTTCACCTGAGCAGAACGGTCCGCACGCCACATGACCGCCTTGTGACCGCAGGGACAGCCTGGGCAACGCCAGGAGCATTGAGCGTCGAAAACGATATACTGATCCTCTGATGGACAGGCGACAGATGGCCATGACCGCTCTGAGTGTCCTGATTGTTGAGGACGATGCAATCATCGGCCAGCTGCTCGCCGAAATTCTGGAAGACATGGGCCACATGGTCTGTGCGATTGTCGCCACTGAAGACGAAGCCGTGGCAGATGCCATGCGGCACCAACCGGGATTGATGCTCGTCGACTTAAATCTGCAGGAAGGCGATGGTATCTCCGCGGTCGATCGCATTCTCAAGAATGGTCCGAAACCCTACGTCCTCATGAGCGGAGCGCCCATGCGGGCGGGTCGGCCAAGTGCGACGGTGCTGCGCAAGCCGTTTAGCGAACAGGATCTTGCTCAGGCCATCCAGCGTGTGGTCGCCCCACGGTCGTAGTTCAGTGACCATCCCCGGCGCGGCGCACAGCGTCCCGACCCATTGAGGGGGCGAGATGCGCAGCCGCTCGTGGACGGGGAGAGTGCGACCGCCGCATCGCCGCGCGCGCCAGAATTTGTTTCGCTGGACGGAAGTGGCGGACCGACGCGGATGGGCTGGCGCCACGGGCCGAGTGGCCGATATGGGCTTTGGCAGTTATCGTGAACTGTCAACAGGCGTTGCGTACTTCCCGATCCTGCCTCAACGGTATCCGGTGATTGAGGGTTGTGTCGCCCGACCTGCGCCGGCATGGCAACGGCCGGGTCCCATTCCGTTAATGTCATGCGTTCAAATTGAGCGGACGCACGCGAGAACCGCGCCTGACAAAGCAGGAGCCCTTTGCAATGAATGATCATTCCAGTGGCGCGCTGCTTGGCGGTTTGGTCGCGGACGCGCACCCCGACACCGGCGAGCCGGAGCCTGAACAAGTTTGGCAGGAGCCAGTGGACCGGCTGCTGGCGGGGCTCAGGACGAAGGCCGCCGGGCTAACCACCGCGGAGGTACAGTCCCGTCTTGCGACTTATGGGCCAAACGATGCCGCAACCGTTAAACGCAGACCGCTCTGGCTCCAATTCCTCGCCCGCTTCAGTAACCCGCTGATCATTATCCTGCTGATCGCCAGCGCCGTGTCCGCAGCGACGGGTGACGTCGCAAGCTTCGTCATCATTTTTTGCATCGTAATGCTCAGCATCATCTTCGACTTCGTCCAGGAGGTTCGAGCGCAGAACGCTGTCGAGGCGCTGCGACAGTCGGTCGCTGTGCAGGCGACCGTGCGACGCGACGGGGCGAGCGTTTCGGTACCGATCCACCAACTGGTCCCCGGCGACATCGTCGAGTTGATCGCCGGCGATCTTGTCCCGGCCGACTCCCGACTGCTGGAAAGCCGGGACCTCTATGTCAACCAGGCGCTGCTGACCGGTGAACCCTATCCCGCCGAGAAGCGGGCCAGTGAGGCAGCCTCCGGTGCAGAAGACCCTGCGGGCGCCTCCAATGCTGTATTCGCCGGCACCTCAGTCATCAGTGGAACCGCAACAATTCTGATCTGTCGAACGGGTGGCAGGACGGCACTTGGCCACCTCGCCACCAGCCTGGCGGAGAAGCCACCGGCCACCGCGTTCACCGTCGGCATTCGCCGCTTCGGCCTTCTGATCATGCGCCTCACCGTGCTGATGGTGCTGTTCGTTCTTGTCATGAACATCGCCTTCGCCCGGCCGATGCTGCAGTCGTTGATGTTCGCCGTCGCCCTCGCCGTCGGTCTCACACCCGAACTGCTGCCGATGATCGTTACGGTAACGTTGGCTCGGTCGGCCATGCAGATGGCCAGGCGGAAGGTCATCGTGAAGCGCCTTTCGGCGATCCACGACCTTGGTGCCATGAACGTGCTGTGCACCGACAAGACGGGCACGCTGACCGAAGCGTCGATCAAGCTCGTGCGTACGATCGACGGCCACGGCGCCGAAAGTCGACATGCGTACACCTATGCCTACGTCAACAGCCAGTTCGAGAGCGGGATGAAAAGTCCGCTCGACAAGGCGATTCTCGCTGCCGAGCCATTCGACATGACCGCGTTCAGGAAGATCGACGAAGCGCCGTTCGATTTCGAGCGGCGGCGGGTCTCGGTTCTGGTCGAGCACGATGCGACACGCCGCCTGATCGTCAAGGGCGCGCCTGAGGATTTGCTGCGGCTGTCAGGACACTATCAAGACGCCGATGGCGTGGAGAAGCCACTGGATACGGCGAGGCGGGCCGCGTTCCAGACCACGCTCGACGGGATCGGCGCGCACGGGTTCCGCGCGCTGGGTATCGCCAGCCGCGTGGTCGATGTCAGCCATCAAACTGCGGCGATTGCCGATGAAGCCGATCTGGTTTTTGCTGGTTTCGCGATCTTCCTTGATCCGCCGAAAACCAGTGCAGGCGCAACGATCAAGGCGATGGCGGAAGCCGGAATCACCGTGAAGGTGCTGACCGGCGACAACGAACACGTATCCCGCCACGTCTTCACTGAAATCCAGGTGCCGGTCCTTGGCGTGCTCACCGGCGATGTGCTGGAGCACATGACGGAGGAGGCGCTGATCGGCCAGCTTCCGCATGTCAACCTGTTCTGTCGGGTCAATCCGCAGCAGAAACTGCGGATCCTGCTGGCTCTGAAGCGGCTGGGCAATGTCGTCGGCTTTCTGGGCGACGGCATCAACGACGCGCCGGCGCTGCACGCCGCGGATGTCGGGATTTCGGTCGATGGAGCGGCCGACGTCGCCCGGGCAGCAGCCGATCTGATCCTGCTGGAGCACGACCTGTCGGTGGTGCGTGAAGCCGTGGTCGCCGGGCGGGCCACGGTGCAGAACGTTTCCAAGTACGTACTGATGGGCGCGAGCTCCAACTTCGGCAACATGTTCAGCATGGCCGGTGCCACACTGATCCTGCCGTTCCTGCCGATGCTGCCGATGCTGCCGATCCAGATCCTGCTGAACAACCTGATCTACAACGTGTCGGAAATCGCCATACCATTCGACAGCGTCGATCCCGAGGCCACCGTCGCGCCGGTAAAATGGGACATCCGGCTGATCGAACGCTTCATGCTGGTGTTCGGTCCGGTCAGTTCGGTCTTCGATTTCATCACGTTCTACGCGCTGTTGGTCTTCTTCGGCGCGGGTGAGGCCCTGTTCCAGACCGGCTGGTTCATCGAGTCGATGACGACGCAAACCCTTGTGGTGTTTTGCATCCGCACGCGCCGGCAGTTCTTTCGCAGCATGCCATGCCGGTTTCTGATTGCCACGAACCTTGGGGCTGTCGCCTTTGCGATCGTTCTGCCGCTTGTTTCCTGGGGTCGTTGGTTTGGATTCGTGACGCCGCCGCCGCTGTTCTTTGTGTTCCTGGTGGGGGCGACCCTGGCGTATCTGGGGCTGGTTGAAGTCACCAAGGTGATTTTCTACCGTTTTAGGGCAAGCCGATGATCGGAACACGCATGATTCCCAAACAGGAACACCACCGCAGCGGACACACCGGTTGGCTGCGCGCAGCTGTGATGGGGGCGGATGACGGCATCCTGTCGACCGCGAGCCTGGTCCTCGGGGTTGCCGCGGCACATGGGACCCACAGCAGCGTCCTGATCGCCGGAATTGCCGGGCTGGCCGCCGGAGCCATGTCGATGGCGGCCGGAGAGTATGTGTCGGTGCACTCCCAGAAGGATACCGAACAGTCCGATCTGGCGAAGGAGCGAACAGAGCTTCGCGTGGACAGTGCCGGCGAGCATCGGGAACTGGCGGCGATCTACGTCGGCCGTGGCCTGGATCCAGCGCTGGCCAGGCAGGTCGCGCAACAACTCATGGCGCGCGATGCGCTCGGGGCGCACGCCCGCGATGAACTCGGTATCTCCGAGGCGCTCATGGCCCGCCCGCTCCAGGCGGCCATGGCGTCGGCCGCCAGCTTTTCCGTGGGCGCGGCAATGCCTCTGCTGGTCACGGCCCTGGCACCGGACGCATGGCTGATCGTCGCTGTGTCGGTCAGTTCGCTGCTATCACTGGCGGTGTTGGGAACCCTGGCGGCGAGCGTTGGCGGCGCCCGGATGGTCCCGGCTGCGATTCGGGTCACATTCTGGGGAGCGCTGGCCATGGGTGTCACTGCGGGCGTGGGTGCTTTGTGCGGAACGATTATCTGAGCGGGGCGTGGGGTTCTCGGTGACTGGCAGTTGCCAAGGCTGGTGATCACCGTTAACTTGGACCGCTTCCTCAGCCCGGAGAGCCGCCACTTTCCGGCGGGGGGTTACGAGATCATCGGCGCCGACGAAGGTGCGCCGAAATTGCAGATCGGCGCGCAAAATTGCGTGCACTGCAAGACCTGCGATACCAAGGACCCGACGCAGAACATCGACTGGGTGCCGCCGGCAGGCGGTGGCGGACCGGGTTATCCGGGCGGAATGTAGCCTCCATTCGGAGAAGAAGCGCGCCTCCTTGGTTCGGCCCAGCGGGTTGCGCTGATTATTTGGTCCTGGACGATCGGGATCATGCCGGGCCGTGGCAGGATCATTTTCCGCATCAGATACTCATATCAGTGGGTGCTGGAACAGCACAACGAAACGAAAAGCCAGACAAGGCGTCTCGACGGTAGTCCATCAACGACTCGAAAAGGGCAGCATGGCATCTCACAGCACCAGGACGGTGATCTACGCTGCGCTGGCCGGCAACATGCTGATCGCGATCTCCAAATTTGGCGCCGCCTGGTTCACTGGAAGCTCGGCCATGTTGAGCGAGGCGATCCATTCGCTGGTGGACACCGGCAATCAGGGGCTGCTGCTGCACGGAATGCGCCAGGCGGCAAAGCCCGCCAACTCCGAGCATCCGTTCGGGCACGGCTTGCAGCTCTATTTCTGGACTTTCATCGTCGCGATCCTGATCTTCGGCTTGGGTGCTGGGGTGGCGATGCTGGAAGGGATCCAGAAGATCCTCAAACCCCATCCGCTGGAGAGCCCCTGGGTCAACTATTCCGTGCTGGCGCTGAGCTTGATGTTTGAGGGGATCACCTGGCTGGTCGCCCTGCGCGCCTTCGCTGCCGGAAAAGGGGGGCGCCGCTGGCTCGATGCCATTCGCTCGAGCAAGGACCCCACCGTTTTCACGGTGCTGTTCGAGGACACGGCGGCTCTTCTGGGTTTGTTGATAGCCGCCGCTGGGATCGCGGCCGGGCAGATGTTCAATTTGCCGATCGCGGACGGGATGGCATCCGTCGCCATCGGCCTGCTGCTGGCCGTAACTGCCGCGTTCCTCGCCTACGAAAGTCAGAGCCTATTGACGGGTGAAGGCGTGCACCCGGAGATCCGAGCAAGCATGCGGCGTCTGGCGGAAGCCGAGCCCGGCGTTTTGCGGATGAATGAGTTACTGACCATGCATTTCGGGCCTCGGGACGTACTGGTGGCTCTGAGCCTGGATTTTGAAAATGCACAGCCAGCCTCGTCGGTAGAGAGTACAGTCAGTCGCCTGGAACGGCGGATTAGGGCGTGTCGTCAATTGGAGCCAGCCGAGTGAGTCTGGGCTGCAACAGTGCGGCGGAATCGTTGATCAACAAGCGGCTTCCCGATTCCAGCAGCCCCGGTTCTTCGATGCATAGGCAGTCAGCTTTGGAGAGGCTGACCGATGCATCGACATGCCTTGCGCGACGACCAGTGGGAGCGGATCAAGGACCATTTGCCGGGCCGTCCGGGGTCCGTTGGCGTGACCGCTGCGAACAAC
>NZ_NHRY01000145.1 GCF_002937115.1 Rhodopila globiformis
TCGAGGCCTTCATCGCCTACTTCAACCGCACCCTCGCCAAGCCGTTCAAGTGGACCATGACCGGCAAGCCGCTCGCTGCGTGAGCGGCCGTCGAAATGGGGTTCGTTCTTCCGGCGAGGTGTACTAGAGCATGAGAGAAGAGGCCGAAGTCGCCGGAATTGCTCAGCCCCGGCTGATGGGGTGTGAATCTGAAAGCCAAAGCACAGGTTGTGCAGGCGCATATCTATGAATTTGCATTTTTCCAGCAGGTCATGCGTAAATTCCGGACATGAGCCAGTTCCCGCCTGAGATCGCCATTCGCCTCAAGGGTAAAACCTCGTTCAACGTCGCCATGACGGTGATCGAAGAGTTGTGCGCGGAGAACGCCGGTCTTCGCACCGAGAATGAGAAGCTGGCGGCGGAGAACAAACGTCTACAGGCCCAACTTGCGCAGCTTGAAGCCAAACTCGGACGTCCCGCCAAGACATCAAAGAATTCGAGCCTGCCGCCGTCTCAAGAGACCAAACCGAACGGCGGGGCGAAAGCCGGGCCGGGAACGGATAAACCGCAGCGGCGGCACGGTCGTCCGGGTGCGCATCGTTTGTTGTGCGACAACCCGACCGCGGTGAAGGACATGCGAGCGGACACATGCCCGCACTGCGCCGCGGACGTGTCCGAGGTGGAACAGAGCGAGGGCGAGATCTACGACCATGTCGAGATCCCGCTGGCGCCCGCGGTGACAACGCGTGTGGTGCTACGGCACGGAACATGCCCGTGCTGCCGCCGCGCGTTCAAGGCGGCCCCGCCGCCGCGCGTTCAAGGCGGCCCCGCCGCCGGGGATGGAGCCGGGGTCGCCGTTCGGGGAGAATGTGCGGGCGACGGTGGTGCATCTGCGACAGTGCCATGCGGTATCGTACGAGCGGACGGCGGCGCTTCTGGACGTGCAGTTCGGGATCAAATTGAGCGAGGGCGCGCTGGCGTCGATGCTCAAGGCGGCCGGTCCGGCGTTCGCGGCGCAGGTGGTGCCGATCCGCCAGCGTCTGCTGAGCGGCACGGCAATCGGGTCGGACGAGACGCGGTTCCGGGTCGGCAAGGACAATTGGTGGCTGTGGGTTTTCCAGAACCCCGACAGTTGCTGCTTCATCATGGCGCCAAGCCGCGGCAAAGACGTGGTGGAGCAGTTCCTGGACGGTGTGAGGCCGCCCGCATGGGTATCGGACCGTCTGGGTTCGCAGGCCGGATGGGCCGAGAAGCACCAGGCGTGTCTGGCGCATATCCTGCGCGATGCGCAGTATGCGATTGATTGCGGCGACACGGTTCTGGCCGGGCGGGTGATCCCGCTGCTGTGCCGCGCCATCCGGGTGTGGCGGCACCGCGAGCGTCTCGTGCTCAAATACGGCCCCGGTGTGCTTGAGGCGTTCTTCTGGCGGCATTTCCTCGCCCTTCAGGAGATGATCATGCAGCCGATCGGCGAGAACGCCGTTGCCGAGAAATTCCGCCGCAGCCTGGTGAAGTGGCAGCACAACCTGTTCGTGTTTCTCACCGAGCCGGATGTCCCTCCGACCAACAATGCCTCCGAGCAGGCGGTGCGATGGAGCGCCGTGTTCCGCAAGGTGACCAACTGCTTCCGCTCGGTCTGGGGTGCCAACCTCCACGCCGATGTGCGCTCCGTCGTTGAAACCGCACGACGACGCGGGATCGGCGCTCTGGAGGCGATCTTGCTCACGCTCAGAGGTCAGCCTCTCCCCATTCCGGCGTAGCTCATCCCCACAACCCACTCATACCAACCGCCCTAAATTTTGACCTGTGCCCAGTCGCGGCTTCCGATGGAGGTAATGACCTCTGGGGTGTCCATCGGAAAGTTCCACGCCTGACAGCACGTATCGACAATGGCTCGGTAGCTGTTCCAGATCTGCATGCTGAGGATGTTGTCACGCAGATATTCCCAGACATTCTCGGTCGGGTTCAACTCGGGCGCGTAGGGCGGCAGCGGCAGCAGGACGATATTGTCCGGGATGACCAGGCGGTGCGACTGGTGCCAGCCTGCGGCGTCGAGCACGAGCAGAGCGATTGCCCCGACGCTGACGCGCTGGCTGATCTCAGCCAGATGGATATTCATGGCCTCGACATCGACACTGGGCATGACCACGGCCGCACCGGTGCCGCGGGCGGGGCAGATGGCACCGAACAGATAGGCCCAGGTAAACCGCCGGTCACGCTTGATCCTGGGGCGTGTGCCACGCTTCCCCTCGTCTGACCTTTCCATCGAGCTGCGCTCGACGGAACCTTTGGTCAGCCTTGCCCAGAGGCGGGCTACAGTACCTTGCTGGCCAACGCGTGCTTCATCCTGGAACCAGATCTCGATCGGGCAGCCAGCATAAGCCGGTGGGATCGCGGCGCGTGCCTTGGCGGCAAAGCTTTCCTTGAAGGCTTCCTGCGCGGCGAGGTCACTCTTCGGGTGCAATGGACGCCCGGAGATGTTGCTGAAATCCAGCTTCTTCAGCAGCTTGCCGACGCTGCGCTCGTGAAAGCCGACGCAGAAACGCGCCTTGATCCGATCCCGCAGGTCGGCGCAGCGCCAGCGAACAACGCCGTCCTTTTTCGGATCCGGACCATCCTCAACCCAGCTTTCCAGTTCGCTCATCTGCGCCGGTGTCAGGCGGGGCTTGCGGCCGGAACGCACCTGATCAACCAGGCCAGCCGCGCCGTGCGCGTTGTAGCGGTGCACCCAGTCTCTCAAGGTCTGGCGGTCCATGCCACCTGCCTCGGCCGCCAGTTGCCGCGGATGATCATCCAGCACCATCGCGATCGCCAGCAGCCGCCGCGCCTGCCGTGGGTTCTTCGTGCGCGCCGCCTCGGCGCGGAGTTCGGCAGCAGTCAGGTCGTTACGGGTAATCTTGAGCAACGCCGTCGCCTCCCTTGCGAATCGACAGTTTCGCCTATCGACTCACAACCGGCGGCGTTTGAGAATCCCCAACGAGTCAAAAATTCGGGCGGTTGGTAT
>NZ_NHRY01000146.1 GCF_002937115.1 Rhodopila globiformis
TCCGGGGGGCGGCTGTGGCGTGGGGTGGTGCGTCGTTGGCGTGGACAGCGTGGCGGATGGGGTATTTCTGTTTGTACAGAGAATGAACTGAGGGCTGCGGAGGGCCTCTGAGGATCAGGGGGACAGCGCGCGGGCTGGTGCGGTCGTTGCTGTCGTGGGAGGCCGGTTCGTTGGTCTGGCCTAGTGGCGGTGGGGGGCGCCGCGTGGCCAGGAAAAGGCGCGTGGACGCCGCCCCCGCCCATTTTCCGCCATCGCGGTGCCGGCTGGCCAACTCTGTGCTTACATGTTCGGACGATGCGGCCGCACGCCCGCCATGAGGGGCGCGCGATCGATAAATTCGTTACTTCATATAAATTACTAAACTACGATATAGCAACGAAAAACATACCCGAAGCCGGGCCGCCGGCAATGTTCCCCGGTTCAGACCGGCGCGGCTCGATGCGGTAACCGGCCGGCCGGGCACGCGCCGCGGGATGATCGGGCCGCTCAGCGCTACAGGGTCGCGTTCAGCCGGTTGGGCCGGCCGCGGCGCTTGTTGCGCGGCGTGGGGGCCACGGCTTGGCCCGCGGCGCCGGGCGATGCGGCGGTGGGACTGCGTCCACGGCAACCCCGCCGCCCTACTGCGCCGCGCATACCTGGTTGCGGCCGAGCGACTTGGCTTGGTAGAGCGCGGCATCGGCGCGTTCCAGCAAGGCGGCCGCCGTCTCGTTCGGGCGGAACTGCGCGACGCCAACCGAAACCGTGATCCGCACGGCTTCGTCGCTGACGCGCTTTCTGAACAACTGCTTGCTCTCCACCGCCACGCGGATCTGGTTCGCCACGGTGGTGGCGCCCTTGAGGTCCGCCCTGACCAGAAGCACCGCAAATTCCTCGCCACCGAACCGGGCCGCCGTGTCGCGGCCCTTCACGCTCTCGCCCAGCAGGCGTCCGATCAGGCGCAGCACCAGGTCGCCGGCGGCGTGGCCGTAGGTGTCGTTGACCCGTTTGAAATAGTCCACGTCGATCATCAGCACGGAAACCCCGAAGCCGTCCGTCCGGGCATCCGCCAGCGCCCGCCGCAGCCTCGTGCTGAAAGCCTTGCGGTTGACCAGGCCGGTCAGGGTGTCGGTGGTCGCCTCCCGCCGCAGCTCCTCCATGCCGTCCTTGAGCCGGGCGATCCGCGCGGTCGCGGCGGCGAGCTGCTGCTCGAGCGCGCGATTGCGCTCGCTGGCCTTCGCCGTCTCGGCCGAGAGGATCGTCACCGCCTGGAGCAGGTTCTCCAGCGTCCGGTCCTCATTCAGCCGGGCCGACCAGTGCGACAGGGTATTGCCGTAGTGGTGCAGGTGCTCGGTGTTGCCGGCGACCAGCGTGATCATCGACTGGGCGCCCCGCTGGATGGCCTCGGCCCGCTCGACGATCGCGTCCACGTCGGTTTTCGCGGCGCCGAACCGTGCGTGAAGGTCCTGCAGCGCCGCCGGCGTCACCGGCTGCCCGCCTGCCACGGCCGCGATCTGCTGGCTGAGTTCGGGGTTGGCGCCGCTGACGTGGGTGAACCAGAGGTCGAAATTCTGCGGCGTCGGCAGCACGCCGGCGTTGTCCATCTCCAGCCAGGCCCTGGCGGCCCACCTGCGGATCGCGCCGGCATCGTCGGCGAGCGGAGGCTGCGTGGCCATCAGTCCTGATGATCTCCTGTCATCCGTCGCGGCAACGGCGCCGGCGGGCAGACCCTGGTGGGCGGCGTGACTGCGGTTGTCGGCACGCCGGGGGAGCCTGGCCGGGCGCGAACGGGCCGGTGCGGCGGGCGGCGCCGGCCTGTCCGGGGCAGCGCCGCCTGACGCCACGGCTCACCTGCCGCGATGCCGAGCGGCATGGCGCGGGATGTCTGCTGATGGCGGCCTGGCAACAGTGTTCCTGAGGCGGTCGCGGCGATAGGAGGCCTCCATGGCAGGGCTCGGCAGTAAATTTATAGTACCGCAATTAAAGCAATATCATACATATTATTTTTAAAAATTTATCGCGGTATAACGTCAATATTGCGACGCGCGCTGTGGTGTTTCCAGCAGTACTCGCGGTCCCTGGCCGTCGCTGGCCCCCGCACAGGCTGGCGGAACGACGCCGCCCCGCCGTTTGCCGCGGGCACCCGATCTCCGTCGGCTGTTATATGGGTGCCGGGAAATTCTTGCCGTTTTCCCACGACTGTCGGTGCGGCCTGCATTCGCCTGAAGAGTGACGGAACCGGCAATGTTTCCCTGGGATCGTATAAAAGCCCCTCGACGACGTCTCGGTCAACGCAGTGCCGCCGTCCCAGCCCATACCCGAACCGCCGCCCATGCTGGTGCTGCTACCGGCCCTGGCGGGCCTGACCATGGCGCGCCTGACCGCCGGCAGGATCCGGGAGCCTGCCCCGGCTCGGGCTCGGCGCATGAGCGGCGGCGGGACGGGCCCGCGGCGTCAGGGCGACTGTTTCGCCCGCAGTTCGCGGCGCAGGATCTTGCCCGTGACGGTCTTCGGCAGTTCATCGAGCACTTCGACGATCCGCGGGTATTTGTAGGCGGCGAGGCGCTGCTTGCAGAACAGAATAAGCGCGTCAGGCGTCACCGACCGGCCGGGCCGCAAGCTGATGAACGCCTTCACCGTTTCGCCACGATAAGGATCCGGCGCGCCGACGACCGCGGCCTCCAGCACCGCGTCGTGCTCGTACAGCACATCCTCGACCTCGCGCGGCCAGACCTTGTAGCCGGCGGCGTTGATCTGGTCCTTCTTTCTGTCAACAATATAGAACCACCCCCGCTGGTCCATGTAGCCGACGTCGCCGGTATGGAACCGGCCGTCGCGGATCGCGTGCGCGGTCTCCTCGGGCTTGTTCCAGTAGCCGGCAATGACCTGAGGCCCGGTGGTCACGATTTCCCCGGCCTCTCCGGCCGGCAGGTCCTGCCCGTCCTCGCCGACGATCCGCACCGTCGTGCCATAGACCGGCACGCCGACGGACAGCGCCCCGGACGCTTCGTCAACCGGCGCCTCGGCCCCAACAGGCACGATGTGCGAGGGCGACGTCGTTTCGGTCAGCCCATAGACGCTGTGGATGTAATGGCCAAACTGTTCCCGAAACGTCTTGATCACCGCCGGTGGGATCGGCGCGCCGCCGGAGAAAACCTTGCGCAGCGTTGCAAGATTCTCTGTCCTCGCGTCCGGATGGTTCATCATCGCAATGAACGCGGTAATGGCGCCGACGGCGAAAGTTGCGTGCTCGTCACGGATCGTCTCCAGGACGACCGCCGGCTCGAACCGGTACGTCAGCACCAGTGGCGCGCCGAGGAGCAGGGCGACGCCGATGTGGCCGACGAGGCCGGTGATGTGGAACAGCGGCGCCAGGCCCAGCACGACGTCGGCCGCGCCCAGGCCGCACCAGTCGCGATAGACCTGACAGTTGTAAACGAAATTGCCGTGGCTGTTCATCGCCCCCTTCGGCGGCCCCGTCGTCCCGGAGGTATAGGTCAGAAAAGCGCTGTCGGAAGCGGAAAAGGCAACCTCCGGCGGAGCACGGCCGCGGAACCCGGCAAGCAGATCCGACAGCGGGATGGCGCCGTCCGATGCGACCCGTTCGACATTCGCGAACAGGCGGCCGTCGTCGCGCGACCGGTCATCAAGCTCCGACGTGGTGATCACCATCCGCACCGAAGTCCTCGGCACCACGGCCGCGGCCACGTCCCGGTACAGGGTCTCAAGGCACAGCAGCACGCAGGCCCCGGAATCGGTCAGCAGCAGTTCAAGCTCGCGGTGCCGGTTCATCGGATTGACCGACACGGCGACGCCGCCGGCCTTCCAGGTCGCGATCAGGCCGATGACGAACTGCGGCACGTTCTGCAGATACAGCGCAACCCTGTCGCCCCGGCCGAACCCGCGGTCAACGAGCGCCGCGGCCAATGCGTCGGACAGCGCATCCAACGCGCGGTAGGAGATCCGCGTCCCGAAATAGCGGATGGCGTCCGCGTCCGGGCTGCGGGCGACGGCGGAGCGGAACATCGAAAGCGCGTCCGCGTGTTCGGGAACGATCCCGGCCGGCTGGCCGGGCGCGTAGCTGTTCAGCCAGGGCTTCTCGTCGTAGATGCTCATGCGTCCGCCTTTTGGCACCGGCTGAAATGTCCCCCGCACTCAGCGGAATGCGAACTCCCTGTAGCCGCCTTTGGCAACCTCGTCCGTCTTGCGGCGGAAATGAACGCCGTTGCCGTTGTAACCAAGCACGCGGCGGACGGTCCGGCCCTCGACGTTCCGGTTCACCCCGGTCTGCCAGGAATCGACCTGGGAGGAGAGCAACGGCTCGGCCGCCTTGATCACCGTCTCCGTCCATTCCGCGACGTGCTCGGGCCTCGTTTCCACCTGCGTGTAGTTGTTCTGCCGCATGAACCGCAGCATGCCGGCCTGGAACTCCACGCTGTGTTCGATCGCCTGCGGAATGTTGCCGCGAGCGGTGTGCGGACCCAGCACCATCAGCATGTTCGGAAAACCTTCAGCCAGCATCCCGAGATACGTGCGCGGGCCATCCGCCCAGGCATCCTTCAGCCGCACGCCGTGCGCGCCGCGGATGTCGATGCGATCGAACGCGCCGGTTACGCCATCGAAACCGGTCGCATAGACCAGGATATCGAATTCATGCTCCCGCTTGCTCGTCCGGATGCCATTCGGCGTGATGCGCTCGATCGGCTCTTCGTTCATGATGTCGACCAGCAGCACGTTGTCGCGATTGAAGGCCTCGAAATAGCCGCTCTCCAGCGGGACGCGGCGGGTGCCGAAGCCGTGGTCCTTCGGGATCAGCATGTCGGCGACCCTGGGATCCTTCACGCGCTGGCGGATCTTCTTCGCAATGAATTCGCTGATCGCGGCGTTGGCCTTCTCGTCCACCAGGATGTCGCGGAAATTGCCGATCCAGATGCCGAAGCCGGGCTCGGCGTAGAGTTTTTCCCAGAACGCCTCACGTTCCGCGGGCGGCACGTCCAGGGTCTTGCGGGGATCGGTCTGGTGGATGAACCACATCGGCGTCGTGGCGCAGTGGGCGTAGATCTGTTCGTAGCGGGACTTGATTTCCTCCATCTCGGCCTTGCCGATCTTGGCGTTGTGCAGCGGCGCGGCCCAGTTCGGGCGGCGCTGGAAGACGGTAAGCTGCTTTGCCTGCCTGGCGATTTCCGGAATCGCCTGGATCGCGGTCGCGCCGGTGCCGATGATGCCGACGCGCTTGCCGGTGAAATCAACCGGGGTGTGAGGCCAGCGCGCCGGATGGTACGCCGGGCCGCGGAAACTGTCCCGCCCCGGAATGGCCGGCAGGGTGTGGGCCGAGAGAATCCCAACCGCCGTCATCAGGAACCGTGACCGGGCCTGCTGGCCGCTTTCCAGCGTCACGGTCCACTGGCCGGCCGCGTCATCCCAGTGCGCGGATTTCACCGTGCTGTGGAACTGGATGTCCCGGCGGAGGTCGAATTTCTCCGCCACGTGGTTCAGGTATTCCAGCGTGTCGGGCTGCGGCGAGAAATGCTCCTTCCAGTCCCATTCCTGCATCAGTTCCCTGGAGAAGGAGTAGCCGTAGGTCCAGCTTTCGGAATCGAAACGGGCGCCGGGATAGCGGTTCCAGTACCAGGTGCCGCCGACGTCGCTGCCGGTCTCGAACACGCGCGCCGTCATGCCCAGTTCGCGCAGGCGATAGAGCATGAACATGCCGGAAATGCCGGCGCCGATGATGATCGCGTCGAAGCCGTTGGCATTGGCCGCGCGCGGCCGTTCCGCGACTTCGAGTGGGACGTTCATCCTGTCATTCCCTTTCCTATGTTACCGGCCCCGGGTGACGCCGGGGCCGGAATGGCTACCGGCCGGTATTTTCCACGCTTTGGCCGCAATCGCAATCCGCGGCGGCGGTTCCGTGCCGGCCCGGCCAAGGACTGTGCGATATCGCATCGATTATGCGGGCCGCCGGGGTCCGGTTGCCCGATGATGCAGGCAGGCGGCAGGAAGCCCGGGCTCTTGATGCCCCGGCCCTTGATGCCCCGGCCTTGGCAAGGGATACTCGCCGGCACACGAAGGCGAGGCAGCGTATCGCGTCTTCTCCGAGGAAGCAGGTATTCCAGGATGACCCATCCGATCCGGAACAGCAACATACTCATCGGGGCATCCGCGCCGCGCCGGGCGGCTGGACAGTAGGAGGCTCCATGGCAACGACAGCAAGCGAAACAGCAGGCCCGCCGGACCAGGCGACGCTCGACGCCCTGCGGGACGGCGTGGCCGGCGTGCTGGCGGAGCAGAGCGGCAGCACGGCCGTGCACGCCTTCATCGACGGCAAGCGCCCGCTCGACCGGGACTTGTGGTCGCAGGCCGCGTCCCTGGGCTGGCTCGGTTTCGGCATCCCGGACGAGTACGGCGGCCTCGGCCTGGGCGCGCGCGGCCTGGCGATCCTGCACGCGGAGCTTGGGCGGCAGGCGGCGCCCGGGCCGTATATCGCCACGCTGTCGGCGGCGCAGGCCGTTGCCGACGCCGGAAACGACTCCATCCGGCAGGCCTGGCTGCCGCGCTTCGCTTCCGGCGAGATCAGCGCGGCGGTTCCGGCCACGCCAGGCTCGGCGGCGCTGGCATGGTCCGGCCAGGCCGTCTCCGGAACGTTACGTTGCCTGGGCGCACCGGATGCCGGCGTCCTTCTTGCACCCGTGGCCGACGCCTGGGTCCTGGTCGAGCTTGCCGGCGCCGACGTCACGGCAACGCCGATGTGGGATCCCACCCGGACGGTGATCGACATCCGCCTGCAGCAGGCGAAGCCCGCCGCTCTGCTGGACGACGGCGCCGGCGCGGCGCTGACGCGGGCAATGGCGCTGGCGGTCGCGGCGGACAGCGCCGGCGCCGCCCGTTCCATCACCGAACGGACCATCGCCTACATGAAAACCCGCGAGCAGTTCGGGCAGCCCATCGCCGGCTTCCAGGCGCTGAAGCATCGCGCAGCCGATCTGGCAACGAAACTGGCGGTTGCGGATGAAATGGTTGCACATGCTGCCGAGCGGGCGGCCGCGGATGCGGACATCTGGGTCATGCTCGCCAAGGCCGAGGTGACCGAGGCCGCCGTCTTCGTCACCACCGACTGCGTGCAACTGCACGGCGGCGTCGGCTTCACCTGGGACTTCGACCCGCACATCTTCCTCAAGCGCGCGCGGCTGAACGAGGTCCTTGTCATGGCCAATCCCGTGCTGCGCGACCAGGCCGCCGCCGGGCTGGCTGCCGTTACGCAAGCGGGTCGTTCCGCACTGGAGCTGGAGCCATGAGCATCCTCGACAAGCAAAACGATCTCCCCGCGTTCCGGCAGGCCGTGCGCGGCTGGCTCGGCGATGTTGTGCCGTCCGGCTGGAAGGCCCGCATGGCCAGCGCCTCGAATGACGAGTTCATCGCCTTCCAGCGCTGGTGGATGGCCGAGCGCAGCAAGGCCGGCCTTGCCATCCCGCACTGGCCGAAGGACTACGGCGGCGCGGGCCTGAGCCTGCGGCACCTGATCGTCATCGCCGACGAGATCGCGCGCGCGGATGCGCCGCAGGCGCGCATGTTCACCATCTCGCTGATCCACCTGCCCGGCACGCTGTTCCCGCATGGCACCGAGGCGCAGAAGCGCCGCCACCTCGCCGGCGTTGCGAAAGGCGACGTCTGGTGCCAGGGATTTTCCGAGCCGAACTCCGGCTCCGACCTGGCGTCGTTGCGCTGCCGTGCGGTCCGCGACGGCGACCACTACGTGATCAACGGCCAGAAGATCTGGTCATCCTACTCGATGTACGCCGACTGGTGCATATTGCTGACCCGCACCGACCCGGACGCGCCGAAGCATCGCGGCATTTCCTACTTCATCATGGACATGCGCTCCCCCGGCGTCGAGGTGCGGCCGATCCGGCAGGCGAACGGCCGATCGGAATTCGGCGAACTTTTCCTCACCGACGTCCGCATCCCCGCCGAAAACATGATCGGCCGCGAGAACGACGGATGGCGCGTCGCGCAGGCAACCCTCGCCTCGGAACGCGGCGTCATCGCGTTCGAGGGCGCAGAACGGCAGCGTTATGAAATCGAGGCCTTCTACCGCCGCGCGCTGGCGAGCGGCGCGCCCTGGCTGCGGGATGACCAGTTGCGCCGCGAGTTCGTGGGCTTCCTGGCCGAGATCCAGGCCGGCCGCCACCTGCTGCGACGGTTGCTGGAAGAGAACGAACGGCCCGGCGCGTCCGCCAGCGTCCTGCCGTCGATCGTCAAGCTGTCGGGCACGGCGCTGCGCCAGCGGATCTGCTCGTTCATGACCCGGATCGCCGGCGTCGACGGCCAGGCCTTCGCGATGCTCGCCGAGGCGCCGTTCGGCAGCCCGATGTTCGAGTTCATGGGCGCGTTCACCGGCACCATCGCCGGCGGCACGAATGAGATCATGCGCAACATCATCGCCGAGCGCGGCCTGGGCATGCCGCGGGTGTGACGGCGCCGTGGGGAACTGCCTGCGGCGGCCCGGGGTTCGGCGGTGTATGATCCCCAGCGGCATGGCCCTTCGTGGCAGGAGGCAGAACGCATGATCCCCACCTGGCTGCACGGACTGATCGACTGGACCGTCGCGGGGCTGCTGGGCGGCGCATCGGCGTCGCGCGCGTTCTCGCCGCCGGTGCGCGCGACGCTCGGGTCCGCGGGCGCGTATCACGCCAGCTACGCCCTGGCGACGGATTACGAGGCCGGGCTGGTCCCGCTCCTGACCATGCGGCAGCACCTGGTGCTGGACGCACTGGGCGGCGCGGCGATCCTGGCGGCCGGGCTGGCCCTGCGCAACGTCACGTCGCGTGAGCGCGCCCTGCTGGTCGCGACCGGCCTGTCGGAACTGGCGATCGTCGCGCTCAGCGACACCAACGCCGGCGGCAAGCCCGTGGTGACGGAGTCCGTCGCCTACCAGCCGCTGGACATGGCCCGCCCGGTGGCCGACGACGTCTTCATCGTCGAGAGCCTCGCGCCAGGCGCCCTGGGCCGCGTGCTGCCGGCGCGCATGACCGTGATCCGGCTGGCCAACGGCGACCTGCTGCTGCACTCGCCGACACGCTACAGCGACGCGCTGAAGCGCCAGTTGGAGGGGCTCGGCCGCATCGCCCACCTGGTGGCGCCGAATTCGGCGCACTGGACCCACATGGCCGACTGGCAGCGCGCCTGCCCGACGGCGACCACCTGGGGTGTGCCCGGATTGCGCCAGCGGCGGCCGGTGCGGCGCAGCGGTCTGCATCTCGATTTCGACCTGGGCGAGGCCGCCCCGCCCGACTGGGGCGACACGGTGGACCTGGTGATGGTGCCGGGCGGCATGGGCTTCCGCGAGGCCGCCTTGTTCCACCGGCCCTCCGGCACACTGGTGCTGACCGACCTGGTGCTGAACCTGGAGCCCGCGAAGGTGCCGCCACTGATGCGGCTGATCGCCCGGCTGTTCGGCAGCACCGCGCCGGGCGGGATGCCGCCGCCCTATGTGCGGGCGATCTTCAAGCTGCGCCGGCCGGCGGCGACGCAGGCGGCCGTGCGGCTGCTGAAGCTGCGGCCGGAGCGCGTGATCTTCGCCCACGGACGCTGGTTCGAGTCGAACGGCGCCGCCGAACTGCGCCGCTCGCTGCGCTGGCTGCTGGACGGGGCGGGGTATCGCGGCGCCCCGTCCAGCCGGGCCAAGGTGGACGCCTGATCAGGCGAAATCCGTCCAGAGGGTGAACGGGATGGTCCGGCCGCTCGGGAGATGGTCGATCCGTCCCCATCCGCAGGCGCAGTCCCTGGCCGCCACGTGCCAGGACGCCGCGACGGTCCAGACGGCGGCCATCTGGGCCTCGCGCGCCGCCGCGGCCACCGAGGCCGCCGGTTTGATGGTCTCGCTGGCCACCAGCCTGGCCGGACGCTGCTCCGCGTCCAGCGCCATCAGGTCGAACCGGCCGCCACCGTCCGGCTGGATCACCAGCCAGCCGGCCAGCACCCCTGTCAGCGGCGCGGTCTCCGTCGCGGCCTGGCCGGGTGCCGCGGGCAGCCCGGCGAACGCCAGGCAGCCGAACGTCGCCCCGCCTCGCAGAAGCGTGCGCCGATGCAGCGCAGAAGGGGTCATGCGCCCCTCACCGGCTGGAGGCCCGGCTGCGGTCGAGATGCGGCTCCGCGGGTGCCATCTCGTTCCCCGCCCGTCCCTTGCTCGTCTGCATCTCGTGCTGCAGCGGATCGGCGATGTACTGGAACGCCGGCTCGCGGTTCCACGGACCGCGCTCGTCCGCGCCCGGGCCGGAGGACATGTTGAAGTACAGATTGACGGTATCGTCCGGCTTCAGGTCACCGAACATCGGCTGGTCGAGTCCATTCAGCGTCTTCAGCGCCTCCATGAACATGTGCGTGTGCGAGACTTCGCGCGTGGCGAGATGCCGCAACGCTTCCCGCGTGCCGTCATCCGTCGTCATGGCGATAAGCTGCTCATAGGTATTGAGCGCACCGGCCTCGGCCGCGATGTTGGCGCGCAGGTCACGGACCGTGTGGCCGCCTTCATTCACATACCGTGCATCCCAGGTCAGGCCTTTCGAATCGACCAGGTGCGGACCGGGACCGCGGATAGCGAACAGCGTGCTCTGATACGCCTTGTCGCGGAGATTGGCCGACGCCTTGTTGGTGTGCTGCTCGACCAGCAGGGCGATGACTTCCAGGTGCCCGAGTTCCTCGGTGCCGATATCCTGGAGCATGTCCCTGATGCCGGCGTTCTCGGTGTGGTAGGACTGCGTCAGGTAGGTCAACGCGGCGGTCAGCTCGCCGGTCGCCCCGCCGTACTGTTCAAGCAGTTTCTCGGCGAAGACCGGATCGGGGTTCTGGACACGGACATCGTGAACCAGGATGGACTTGTGCAGGAACATGGCGCCTCTTTCCTTTGCTGCCACGCCGTTGCTTCGCGGCGGTGTTGCAGCAACCGGCTGGGTCTGCCCCGGTTGCGGTCCGGGCCGTTGCTGCCTCTATCACGTGTCAGGCATGCGGCGCCCGCGCCACCACCATTCTTGTTGCGATGAAACAATCAGCGCCCGGAAAGCAGGTGAAACTTCCGTCATTCACTAAACCAGCCCGGCCAATTCCTGTTGTTGCGTCAACATTCGGTACGGAGCGCGACATGGCCAAGCTGGTTGGGGATTTTGTCTGGGAACGGCTCTATGCATGGGGCGTGCGGCGCGTGTTCGGCTACCCGGGCGACGGCATCAACGGACTGCTTGGCGCGCTCAACCGCTTCGGGACCGACAAGATCCAGCTCGTGCAGGTGCGGCATGAGGAAATGGCCGCGTTCATGGCCTCGGCCTACGCCAAGTTCACCGGCGAGCTGGGCGTCTGCATGGCCACCTCCGGGCCGGGCGCCTCGCATCTGATCACCGGCCTGTATGACGCCCGCCTGGACCACATGCCGGTGCTGGCGATCGCCGGACAGCAGGCGCGCACCGCCATGGGCGGCCACTACCAGCAGGAAGTCGATCTGCATACTATGTTCAAGGACGTCGCCGGCGCCTTCGTGCAGCAGGCCAGCGCCCCCGCGCAGGTGCGCCACCTGGTCGACCGCGCCGTCCGCATTGCCAAGGCCGAGCGCCGCGTCACCGCGATCATCTTCCCCAACGACCTCCAGGAGGAACCCTACGAGGACCCGCCGCGCAAGCACGGCACCGTCCATTCCGGCGTCGGCTACAGCGCCCCGCGCATCATCCCCACCGACGCCGATCTGCGCCGCGCCGCCGAGGTCCTGAACAGTTGCAGCAAAGTCGGCATCCTGGTCGGCGCCGGCGCCCTGCACGCCACCGACGAGGTGATCGCGGTTGCCAACAAGCTCGGCGCCGGCGTGGCCAAGGCGCTGCTGGGCAAGGCGGCGCTGCCGGACGACCTGCCGTGGGTCACCGGCTCCATCGGCCTGCTCGGCACGAGGCCGAGCTGGGACATGATGACGGGCTGCGACGGCCTCCTGATGATCGGCTCGGGCTTCCCGTATTCCGAGTTCCTGCCCAAGGAAGGCGCGGCCCGCGGGGTGCAGATCGACATCGAGCCCAACATGCTCAGCCTGCGCTATCCGATGGAAGTCAACCTGACCGGCGACAGCCGCGACACCCTGCGCGCCCTGCTGCCGCTGCTGGAGGAAAAAGCCGATCGGTCCTGGCGCCAGACGATCGAGAAGAACGTCGCCGCGTGGTGGAAGGAGCTGGAATCCCGCGCCATGCATTCGGCCGAGCCGGTCAATCCGCAGCGCGTGGTGTGGGAACTGTCGCCGCGGCTGCCGGAGCGGGCGATCATCACCAGCGATTCCGGCTCCTGCGCCAACTGGTATGCGCGCGACATCAGGATCCGCCGCGGCATGATGGCCTCGCTGTCGGGCGGGCTGGCCTCGATGGGCGCCGCCGTGCCCTATGCTATTGCCGCGAAGTTCGCCCATCCCGACCGCCCGGTGGTGTCGCTCGTCGGCGACGGCGCCATGCAGATGAACAACATGGCGGAGCTGATTACGGTCGCCAAATACTGGCGCGAGTGGTCGAACAAGACGTGGGTGGTCTGCGTGTTCAACAACCAGGACCTGAACCAGGTGACCTGGGAGCAGCGGGTGATGGCGGGCGACCCGAAGTTCAACGCCTCGCAGCAGCTTCCCGACGTGCCCTATCACCGCTTCGCCGAACTGATCGGCCTGCGCGGCATCTACGTGGACAACCCCGACCGCCTGGCCGGCGCCTGGGAAGAGGCGCTGTCGTCCGACCGCCCGGTGGTGCTGGAGGTGAAGACCGACCCGAACGTGCCGCCGCTGCCGCCGCACATCACGCTGGCGCAGGCCAAGGCGTTCACCTCGACGATCGTCAAGGGTGATCCCGAGGAGGGCAGCATGCTGATGGATACCGCCAAGGAGGTGCTGAGCTCGGTCCTGCCCGGCCACCGTTCCTGACCATGCGGGCCGAGGCGAAAATCGGCCGGGTGCACGCCGCCGCCTTCAAGGTGCCGACCGACGGGCCGGAAGCGGATGGCACCCTGGCCTGGAGCGAGACGGTCATCGTCATCGTGCAGGCCGAGGCCGGCGGCGAGACGGGGCTTGGCTACACCTATGGCGCCAGCCAGGGCGCGGGCCTCGTCAACGAAAAGCTGGCCTCGCTGCTGAAGGACGGCGACGCCTTCGACGTCGGCGCGGCTCACCGGCACATGCGGCAGCACGTCCGGAACATGGGCGCGTCCGGCATTGCCGCGACCGCCATATCGGCCGTCGACACGGCGTTGTGGGACCTGAAGGCGAAGCTGCTCGGCCTGCCCTTGGCCCGGCTGCTGGGCATGGTCCGCTCGTCGGTGCCGGTGTATGGCAGCGGCGGCTTCACCAACTACGACGACGGCCGGCTGCGCGACCAGCTTGCCGGCTGGGTGCGGCGCGACGGCTGCCAGTGGGTCAAGATGAAAATCGGCAGCGATCCCGACCGGGACCCGGAGCGGATCGCCGCCGCCCGCAGCGCCATCGGCTCCGCCGGCCTGTTCGTCGATGCCAACGGCGCCCTGTCGCGCAAGCGCGCTCTGGCACTGGCCGAGCACTGCGCCGCCCAGGGCGTGCGGTGGTTCGAGGAGCCGGTGTCGAGCGACGACCTGGAAGGCCTGCGCCTGTTGCGCGACCGCATGCCGGCGGCGGTCGAGGTCGCGGCCGGCGAGTACGCCTGGAACCTGGACGACATCCGCCGGATGCTGCAGGCCGGCGCGGTGGACGTGCAGCAGGCGGACGCGACCCGCTGCGGCGGCGTCTCGGGTTTCCTGGGCGCCGGCACGCTCTGCGAGGCGCACCACATCGACCTGTCCGGCCACTGCGCGCCGTCGGTGCATTGCCACGTTGCCTGCGCCGTCCCGCGCCTGCGCCACCTGGAATACTTCCACGACCATGTCCGGCTGGAGTCGATGCTGTTCGACGGCGCCGCCCGGGCGCACGACGGCGTCATCACGCCGGACCTGAGCCGCCCCGGGCTCGGCCTGACGCTGAAGGCGGCGGATGCCGCGCGGTACGCGCTGTGATGCGGGCCGAGCGGCTGCCGCAGGCGGTGCGTCCCGCCATGCTCCGACGTGTCCCAATGGACGCTGACAGAGCGGCGCCTGTTGCCTCTCCCCGCCATGGCCGGGCGTGTCCCCGTGGCTATCCGAACAAGGCGGTGGCCGGAGAGGGATCTGGCCCCCGGTCCGCTGCCTCCCCGTCATGGCCGGGCGTGTCCCGGCGATCTGCGCTTCGACGGTGGGGGGTAGATGGCCGGGACACGCCCTACGCAATGCACACATCCTGGAAACGAGTCGGAAATGACCGTAAAATCAAGTGCTTGCCTGGGCGCCGAGAGCGTTTCCCTTTCGTCATGGCCCGGCTTGTCCGGGCCACCTATTCCAGCACTTGTGCCGCGACAGGTGGCCCGGACAAGCCGGGCCATGACGATGGGGGAACGCAGCGGCGGACCGTTTCCGAGATGTGTGCATCCCGTAGGGACACGCCCGGCCATGACGGAGAGAGACTGGCATGAGTAGTGACCGTCACACCGCGCTCCAGTCCGTGCTGGACGAACTGAACGCGCTGGAGCAGTCGCTCGGGACCCGGGGCGCCACCGTCCGCGCGGCCCGCGGGCTGAACGTCGGGTCTGCGCTGCTGGCCGCTTCAGTGCTGCTCGACAGCGCCGTGGAGCACTACCGCGGCAGCTTCAAGAACCGTGCGATGTACACCCCGCTGGTGGTGTCCTCGCTGAGCCTGGCGATGAACGCCCACGGCACCACCGACCGCGAGCCGGAGACCCACCACGCGCGGCAGGCCGTCGCCGCGACCACGGCGCTGACCGGCATGGTGGGGCTGGGCTTCCACCTGTACAACGTGACGAAGCGGCCAGGCCGTCTCGCCTGGCAGAACCTGTTCTATGGCGCACCGCTGGGTGCTCCGATGGCGATCCTGCTGGCCGGGCTGCTCGGCACCGCGGCCGAGCAGGTGCGGGACAATCCCCGGCACGGCAAGGCGCGCCTGTTCGGGCTGCCGGCCGGGCGGATGCTGGCGGGACTCAGCGGCCTGGGCCTGCTCGGCACCACCGCCGAGGCGGCACTGCTGCACTTCCGCGGCGCCTTCCAGAACCCGGCGATGTACACGCCGGTGACGCTGCCGCCAATTGCCGCGGGGCTGCTGCTGAACACCGCGCTCGCCCCGAAGCGGCCGGACCGCTGGTTCACCCGAATGTGGCTGTGGCTGACTGCCGGGATGGGTGGGGCAGGGGTGCTGTTCCACAGCTGGGGCATCCACCGGGCAATGGGCGGCTGGCACAACTGGAAGCAGAACGTGCTCGACGGCCCGCCGCTGCCGGCGCCGCCCAGCTTCACCGGGCTGGCGCTCGCCGGCCTCGCCGCCCTTCGCCTGCTGCGGGAGCATCCCGATGCCTGATCCCTATCCCGGCTACGACGTCCTGTCGAAGCGCAATACGCCGTCGTGGAACGACAAGACACGCGAAGTCATCGACCGCCGGCTGTCGCTGCCGCGCTCGCCGCGCTTCTTCTCGGAGCCCGAGTTCGCCACCGTAGAGGCGATCGCCGCCCACATCGTGCCGCAGCCGAAGCACCGCCCGCCGGTGCCGGTCGCCGCCCTGGTCGACGACAAGCTGTTCGAGGACGTCTCGGACGGCTACCGCATGACCGGCCTGCCGCGCGAGCGGGAGGCATGGCGCCGCGGGCTGCTGGCGCTGAACGCCGAGGCCGAGGCCGCGCACCAGCAGTCCTTTCGCCACCTGGCCGGGCCGCAGCAGCACGACCTGCTGAAGCGGATGGAGCAGGGGGAGCTGAAATCCGACGCCTGGGGCGGCATGCCGTCCAAGCTCTTCTGGAAGGAGCGTCTGCTGACCGACATCGTGCACGCCTACTTCTCGCACCCCACCGCCTGGAGCGAAATCGGCTGGGGCGGCCCCGCCAGCCCGCGCGGCTATGTCCGCCTGGGCTACGACGAGCGCGACTCCTGGGAAGCGGTGGAGGCGCACGGCGATCCGGACTATGCCCGACGGAAGAACCGCCATGTCGGCTGACCCGCACGCCGAACCCCGCGGCAAGGCCGGCCGCGCCCCCGATGTCCACCGTCCCGGCGGCTGGATGCCGATGCGGCAGTACTCGCTGTCCGAGCCAGTCGATTTTCTGGTCGTCGGCACCGGCGCCGGCGGCGGCACGCTGGCCTGCCGCCTGGCCGAGCACGGCTTCTCGGTCGTCGGCCTGGATGCCGGGCCGTGGTTCCGGCCGCTGGAGGAGTTCGCCTCGGACGAGTCGGAGCAGACCAAGCTGTACTGGACCGACGACCGCATCTCGGGCGGCGAGAACCCGCTGCAGCTTGGCGCCAACAACAGCGGCAAGGCGGTGGGCGGCAGCACCGTGCATTTCGCCATGGTGTCGCTGCGGTTCCGGCCGGAGTGGTTCCGCGCCCGCACGCTGCTCGGCTACGGCGCCGACTGGCCGATCGACTGGCGGGAGATGTGGGACTACTACGGGCAGGTGGAGCAGGCGCTGGCGATCTCCGGCCCCGTCACCTATCCCTGGGGACCGAAGCGGCCGCGCTATCCCTACCGGGCGCACCCGCTGAATGCCGCCGCCCTGGCGCTGGCACAGGGCTGCGAGGCGCTGGGGATCAAGTGGACCGAGACTCCGCTGGCCACCGTCTCCGCCCCGCGCGGCCTGTCGCACCCCTGCGTGTATCGCGGCTTCTGCGTCACCGGCTGCTCTACCAATGCCAAGCAGAGCGCGCTGGTCACCTGGATTCCCCGCGCCGTCGCCGCCGGGGCCGAGATCCGCGACCTGTCGATGGCCGGGCGGATCGAGGTCGATCACACCGGCCAGGTCACCGGCGTGCATTACCACCGGGAGGGCGCGTGGCACTTCCAGCGCGCCCGCAACGTGGTCGTCGCCGGCTACGCGATCGAGACGCCGCGGCTGCTGTTCAACTCCGCCACCGACCGCTACCCGGACGGGCTGGCGAACAGCTCCGGGCTGGTCGGCCGCTACCTGATGGCGCAGTCCAACCAGGCGGTCTGGGGCGTATCGGACCGGGAGATCCGGTCCTACAAGGGCCCGCCCTCGCTGGCGATCACCGAGCACTGGAACTACGACGACAACAAGGACTTCTTTGGCGGCTACGCCTACATGAGCCAGGGGCCGCTGCCGCAGCTCTGGGCCAAGACGCAGGCCACCGCCCACGGCCTGTGGGGCGAGGACCTGATGCGCGCCATGGAGCACTACAACCACCAGGTCGGCCTGAAGATCGTCGGCGAGATGCTGCCGCAGGAGCGCAACCGCGTCACCCTCGCCGAAGACAAGGACCAGTATGGCCTGCCGATTGCCAAGGTCGAGTACAGCTGGGGCGACAACGACAAGCGGCTGATCGAGCACTCGCTGGACTTCATGACCCAGGCGCTGCAGGCGATCAACGCCAAGGACATCTGGCGGCAGACCGACGACACCGCTCACATGAACGGCACGGCGCGGATGGGCTTTTCGCCGTCCACCAGCGTGGTCGATGCCGATTGCCGGAGCTGGGATATTCCCAACCTGTGGATCTGCGACGGCTGTGTGTTCCCGACAGTGGGGGGTGTCAATCCGTCGCTGACCATCCAGGCGATCGCCTGCCGCACCGCGGACCGCATCAAGGCCATGGCCGATCGGGGTGAGCTGGAACGGCGGCAGCGGGTGGTGTCGGCTGCCTCGGCAGCCGGAGGTTGACGCGATCGCGGCTGAGTTCGCCGCTCTAACGTCATGGCCGGGCGTGTCCCGGCCATCCACTCCCCGCCGCCGAAGCGAAACCAGCCAGGGCACATTTCTGGCCTGTCAGGGTGACGGTGGTGCGTACCCGTCTCCGCCGGTGCCTTCTTCACCGGCTGCAATCAAGCGAACACGGAGTTACACGGTGTTTGCACGGAGTTGCATGGAGTTCTTCCCGGGGGCAGCGACCTGATCGGCTCGACGGCGACGTCAGATCGCTTCAGGCGCTCCGCGCGAAGCGCAATATCCCCTTTCTCCGTGAAACTCCGTGCAAACACCGTGCAACTCCGTGTCCGCTTGATTGCGGTGGCAGACACGTCCCCGCCCCCATCCCAAC
>NZ_NHRY01000147.1 GCF_002937115.1 Rhodopila globiformis
TGCCGCTCGACGAAGCGCTCCAGTGCCTCAGCGACAACCCATACTTTCTGGAATTGCGCCAGACATTCGGGTGAGCCGCGTCAGCGTATCGATACGAAAAGCGAAGGCCGTTCCCTGGAAACTACAGCCTCTTGTAGTCAAGATACTGATCCTCGGCTCGACCGTCGGTGCACAACTGCTGAAGATCGGCTTCGGTGATATCACTCACCAACTTGCCATTCAATCGCATCGCCTGGTCCTCGGGTAGCTGTCGCAATCTCGTACTGTAAGAGACATGATAGCTCCACGCGATCTACCTGCATAGGCTCGCCCGCATCGCGGCGGCGTAGGGTCTTCTTGATCGGGTGCGAGATCATCTTCAGCCACCGGCCCATCTTCACGCGCTTCGCATTGGGGCGTCCGGCATCCGGTCGGTCCCTCACCACCGGGAGGATGCCAAACGCCTACGCCGCCCACGGGTTGATGACCGCCACCCCGGCCGCGGCATAGGGCGCGATGTCACGCGAAGCGACAATAAAGCCACGCGAGGCCGCGATCGCGGCAATATAGCCGTCCGGTGTCGGAAAGCCCCGCCCGCTGCTCCTGGCCAACGCCGCCAGCCCGGCATAGTGCCTCGCCGCGTCGATGTCGAACGGAAGCACGCGATTGGCGAAAAGGGCCAACAGGCCCTCAACAGTCTCGGTCAGCATGTTCTTGCGCCGGCCGGCCGGAAGCGCCGTGATTCCGAACAGAAGCTCGGCCACTGTCACGCTCGACAGATACAGCGTTTCGGCCACTTGGTTGTCCAGCCAGGCGCGCACCACCGGCAGCGGCGCGGGCTTCATCGCTTCGGAAACGACATTCGTGTCCAGGACGATCATTCAAACCGCATCGGCTCGGCCGGCGTGGTATCCCGCACGCGATCGAAGACCTCGAAATCCTTGTCGGTCAGGCCGATCCTGCGGCCGAGCGCGGCAAGAGCTTCGCCCATGCGCAGGCGCGATGGCGGCTTGACCGCGCTTTCCAGAATGTCGCGGACCTCGGCCTCGGTGCTGCGCCCGTGCTGAGCGGCCCGTACCCGCAAAGCACGGTGCACGTCGTCCGGGAGGTTGCGAACAGTGAGCATCGCCATAGCGTCACCATCACAAGAAGCATTCAATGCATGCATTATAGGCACATGTATGCGCGCCTGCAAGCGGCCACCGAGGCGCTGCCTGCAGCCGGCGATAAGCGGAAGCCGGGGGCGCACAAGCTCACGCATCACACCAAGTCCGTCATCGGCGTCACGGTCGGCGTGCGGGTGGTCGATCCGGGCGGGGTGGAACGGTCGCAGGGCAAGGCGAAGCGGATCGTGGACCTGCGGCCGAGGGGATGATCCACCGGCGCCGGCGGATCGGTTGTTTCGGCTCAGGCCGTCACCACAACGCCATGGCGTTTCGGCCCGCCTGCGCCGCTACGACCGCCGGATCAATGCGTCGCCGATCGCCTCAACCGACAGCGCCGGGCCATAAAGCCAGCCCTGTGCCAGGTCGCAGCCGGCCGCGCGCAACGCCTGCTCGACGGCATGGTTCTGCACCCCGACGGCGGCCAGTTGGACGCCGAACGCGCGGCCGACCGCCACCGCGGCGGTCAGCAGGCGCATGGCCGACGCATCGGTGGCACATTGCTGCACCAGCACGCGCCCCAGCTTCAGCATCCCGGCCGGCAGGCGCTCGATCGAGCGCAGGCTGACGCTGCTGAACTCCTCCAACGCCACGCAGCAGCCAACCGCATGCAGCGCGGTCAGCGCCGGAAGACACGCCGTGGCGTCCGCCTCGGAAACCTCCACCACCAGCGCCTCCGGCGGGAGGCCCGCGTCCCGCAGCCGGCCTGCGATCAGCTCCGGCAGCGATGCGTCCGCCAGCGCGGCGGCGGAGAGGTTCACCGCGACGCGCATGCCCGGCTGCCTGGCCCGCCAACCGGCGCAGGCGGCAACCGCCGTGCGCAGCGTCATGTCGGTCAGCGCGCCGGTCGCGCCGCCTTCCGCAACCAGCGACAGGAACATGTCCGTCGGCACGATGCCGTGCTGGCGGCTGGTCCAGCGCACCAGGGCCTCGGCGCCCACGACCGCCCCGGAACTGAGCGAGACCTGCGGCTGGAATCCGACGGTGACTTCATCCTCGGCCAGCGCGCGGGCCAGGTCGGCCGTGGTCACGCCGCCCCGGATGTCGGGCCCGGACGGGCGCCGCCTACCCACCGGGCCAGCCACCAGCGCCTCGTGCAGCGACGGGACGTCCAGCGGCATCGGCAGGGTCGCCGTAACCTCCAGCCCCAGGGAGACGGCGAGCCGGGCCACGTCCTCGCAGGGCGCGCCCACCAGGATCAGGCGGGGCTGTCTGCCGCTGCCGGCGATGGTGCGGAACAGTTCCAGTCGTTCGTCAGGCGGCAACTGAAGATCCATGACGAGGACGTCGTAGTCGAACGCCGCCAGGAAACACCCGGCGGTCGCGAGATCGGCCGCGCCGTCCGCATCCAGCCCGACCGCGCCCGCGGCCTGCTTGACGGTCATGCGCTGCGACAGCGTGCAGGCGACGACGAGCACCCGCTTGCGTGATGCCGCCGCACCCGCGCAGGCCGGGCTGACCGCCGGCCCGGATTCCGCCGCCGGCCGGCCGATGCAGATCAGCGTCAGGTCGTCGTCCAGCGCCTCGCCGCCCAGGTCGGCGATGGTCCGGGACAGGCTGGCAATGGCGCTTTCCGGGTTCCGGCCGGCCAGGGCTTGCGCGGCCAGCGTGCGGGCGCGCTCGTCGCCCAGCAGCGTTCCGTCCGCGCGCAGGCGGGCTTCCGGAAAGGCGTCGCTGTGCAGCAGGAGGAACGATCCGGGCGTGAACGGCGCGTGCCGGGTCGGGTATTGCACGCCGCCGGTGATGCCCAGCGGCAGGCCGCTGCCATCCAGTCCCCGCAAAGGGATGGAGGGCAACGCCAGCATCGGCTCCGGGCAGCCGGCGGCGGCATAGCTGAACTGGTCCCGCCTTGTGTCCAGCACGCCGTAGAGCATGGTCACGTACTGGCCCGGCGACAGCAGCCCGCTCAGCCGGTCGTTGACGGCCGACAGGAAGCGCCCCGGTTCCGCGCGGTCGAAATCGTTCCGCGTCATGATGGTGTGGATACGGAACGTGTCGATCGCGGCGATGGTGCCGTGGCCGGAGACGTCGCCGATGAAAATGCCGACCCGCGAGGCGTCCACCGGCCAGGCGCCCCACAGGTCGCCGCCCAGCTCGGCCGAGGGCTTGAACAGCGCCGCCATGTCGATGGCGTAGCGGTTGCGGATCTGGCAGATGACATGCGCGTCCGGCAGCAGCGCTTCCTGCATCTGCCGCGCGATGGCCAGTTCGGTGGCGGTACGTTCCTGGAACTCGCGCAGGCCGCGGATCAGCAGGCGGCGTTCCAGGTGGATGATCGCGTGGGCGATCAGCTGCGCCTGGTAGACCGGCTTCTGGATCACGTCCGAGGCGCCGACGGCCAGGGCCCGCAGGCGGTTCTCCACGCTTCCAAGGCCGGTCATGACCAGGATGGGAAGATCGCCGTACTGCGGTCGGCGCCGCAGCGCCTCACAGACGTCGAAGCCGTCCAGCACCGGCATCGCCAGGTCGAGCAGCAGCAGGTCGGGCGCGTGCTGGTCGATCATCGCCAGCGCCTGCCGCCCGTCGGTGGCCATGAAGAGATGCCGGAAGCCGGCCTGGCGCAGGTGCGATGCGACGATCCGCCGATGCGTGGCGGAGTCGTCCACGACCAGGATCGAGCACGCCGCCAGGGCCGGCGGAACCTGGCGCGCCGCGGCGTCCGGGCCGCTCATGCCGCGGAGTCCGAGGCCATCGCGAAAGTCAGGATGAGGCGGCGCCGGCGCTGGTTCCAGTGCACGCTCTGCGTCAGGTCACGCATCAGCCGGATGCCCCGCCCGTGCGGCGTGTCGTCCGGCGACGCGCTTTCGCCGTACGTGAAGCCCTGGCCCTGGTCGCTGACCGCGAAGCACAGCCGCTTCGACGTCCACCAGGCGTTGAGGATGACGCACCGCGCGCAGGCAACCGGGTCGTTCAGCCGCCTGTTCAGTTCCATACAAAAACAACCATAGTCGTCCACGCTGCCGCGGCCGGCTGTCGCGATGGCAAGGTTGCCGTGCATCACGGCGTTTGCCACGGCCTCGTGCAACGCCAGTTCGATGAGATGGCCATGGTCCTCGGCAGCCGGGTTCCGTTCCGTCACGACGGCCAGCAGGATCGCCGCCAGCGGCAGGCGGAACGCGGTTTCGGTCCGGACGGCGAGGCACAGGCCCGGCGCCCGGGGCGGCGGCGGGCAGCCGTCCTCGATGAACGCGCCGTCGGGGCTGCGCAGCGCGTCCAGGATGTCGGCCGGATCGGTCATGCCCGGCGCGGCGCTGCAGCGGCGCGCAGGCGGGTTGGGACGCACGCGATGCCGGTACAGGCAGAAGCCGCGAATGGCGGCCCGGCGGCCGCCACGGCGAAGGCGCGCCGTCGATCCGTTCCAGCTTGCCTGCGGTCTGCTGTGGCGCCGTTGCGACGCGGCCGGCGGCGCATGGTCATGCCTCGATGGTGAACAGCGTATCGAACCGCGACACGTCCAGCATGCGCCGCACCTGACCGCTCGCCCCGCGGATCGTGATGGCGCCGGAACGCCGGCGCGCCGCTTCCCGCGCCAGCAGCAGCATGCCCAGCGCGGCGGAATCGACGAACTCAACCCCGGCCAGGTCGAAGGTGACCCGGCCGCCGCTGCTCATGGCTTCGACGTGGCCGACCAGCACGTCGCGGAAGGCGGCGTGGGCGGAAAAGGTGAAACGGCCGGCGAGGGCGACGACCGTCTCGCCGCCGGACTGGCTGGTGCTGATGTTCATGGCCTCGGACTTGGACATCTCAGAACAGGTCGATCGAGCCGGCCTCGGCCGCGCTCGGGGTGGCGATTTCCGGCCCTTCCCGGCCATCGATGACGCGCGAAACGAACGCGGCGCGCATTTCGCTCAGCCGGTAGCGCGCGGCGAGGTCGTGCAGCCAGGCGATTTGCTCGGCCAGTTCCGCGGGCGAGCATGGGACACTCGTTTCAGTATCGGCCTGCAGCCGGCTGAACGCGTCGCCGACGAGGCGCAGCGTGTCCATCACCTGCTCCAGCCGCTGCGAGACCCGGTCCTGGAACTGCAGGCTGGTGATCGCGGCGTTGACCTGGCGGGAGATCTCACCCGCGTCGGCGGCGGCGCTGTCGGCGATGCTGCCCAGCGCGGCGCTGCGGTCGAGCAGTGCGCCGACCATGGCGTCGATCTTCTCCTTCGCCATGATGTTCTCCGACATGTCGATCGTGGCGACGCTGCGCAGCGCCTCGTGGCTTTCGTTCAGGCCGGTGACGACCTTGCTGACGTGGGTGCGCATCGTGTCGGCAAGCTGCTGCGTGGTGCCCGACAGCGCCCGCACCTCATCCGAAACGACCGTGAAGGCCCGCCCGGCCTCGCCTGCACGGGCGGCCTCGATGCGGGCGTTGATCGCCAGCATGCGCATCTGGCTGTTGATCGTGTCCACCGCCTTGATGCAGTTCTCGACCGCGGTCATGCTGACGCTGACGTCGTTGAACGCGTAGACCATCGCCATGGCGTTCTGCGACAGCAGCAGGATCTTGGCGACGATGGCGGTCAGCGCCTGCTCGAACTGGGCGGCAAGGTCCTCGAACGTCATGGATTCGCCAGCGACCGTCAGGTGGTTGGCGACCGCGGACAGGCTGGAAACCCGCTGGTTCTGCGCTGCCGCCTTGAGCGCAAGCCCCTGGAACAGCTGCGTCAGCGTGCTGGTTTCAGCGGCCGCGTCGCCGGAGGCGTGGGTCAGCTCGGCAACCAGGCTCTCGGCGATGCGCTGCTGCATCGATCCGAGGGCGAGCCAGCGGTTCAGCATGGCGGTCATGGCACGGCCTCGACCAATGCGGATGCCGCATCGACGATGCCTTGCGGAATCCGTTGCAGCGGCAGTTCCAGTTCGACGGCGCCGGCGGCCCTGGCCGCGCAGGGCATGCCGTAGACGATACAGCTTGCCTCGTCCTGGCCGATGGTGCGCGCGCCGGCCCGGCGCATTGCCAGCAGCCCGTCCGCGCCGTCGCGCCCCATGCCGGTCAGGATCACGCCAACGGCGCGGCTGCCGGCGGCGCGGGCGACCGAGCGGAACAGCACGTCGACCGAGGGCCGATGCCCCCCCACCGGCGGCCCGTCGTGCAGGCGGCAGGCGAGTTCCAGCCCGCTGCGGACAAGCTCCAGGTGGAAGGCGCCGTTGGCGAGGTAGACGTGTCCGGGCCTCACCGGCTGGCGATCCTTTGCCTCGGTGACCGAGAGCGCGCATTCGTCGTTCAGCCGCCTGGCGAACGAGGTGGTGAACCCGGCGGGCATATGCTGGGTCACCAAAATCGGCGGCATGTCGGGCGGCAGCGCGGTCAGCACCGCGTGCAGCGCCTCGACCCCGCCGGTTGAGGCGCCAATGGCGATGATGACATTCGACGCGCCGGTGGCGGCGACGGCTGTTGACGCGCCGGTGGCGGCGACGCTGACAGGCTGCCGCGGCAAGGCCGTGGGCCGCGGGCGCCGTTCCGGTGCCAGGCCGATGCGCGCCGCCGCGGCCGAGCGGATCTTGGCCGCAAGATCCGCCTGCAGCGCGGCGAGCCCGTTGCGGATGTCTCCGCCGGGCTTCGCCACGCAATCGACCGCGCCCAGGCGCAGCGCCTGCAGCGCCGTGTCGGCCGCCCGGCTGCTGAACGACGACAGCACCACCACCGGCATCGGATGCAGCGCCATCAGCCGTTCAAGGAACGTCAGCCCGTCCATGCGGGGCATTTCCAGATCCAGCGTCAGCACGTCGGGATGCAGGGCCTTGATCTTCTCCCGCGCGACATAGGGATCGGAGGCGGTGCCCGCCACCTCGATATCCGGAAGCCGCCCCAGAACCTCGGACAGGAGCTGCCGCATCAGGGCGCTGTCATCGACCACAAGGACGCGGATCGGCATGGGCTGTTTCCCTCGGGCACCCCTGCCCGGACTGCCGGACATCCGGCAACCGGCGGTTCCACAGGCTGCATCCGGCAGCATCGCGCGGATTGATTAAGAAATGAGTAAATATCCCCCGGCAGAGCCGGGGGCTTTATGGTGTTGGCCGCTCAAAGCGGCCGGGCGGGTCGCTGACGCGGCCCGTTGAGTGTGAGCCGCTCAAAGCGGCAAGCGGGACCGCTAACGCGGTCCCGGGTTCAGTTGGCCACTAAAGTGGCCGGTTCAG
>NZ_NHRY01000148.1 GCF_002937115.1 Rhodopila globiformis
GTCTGGCCTGCTGGACGAGGCCAAGTGCTATGAGCTTGTGCGTCAGCATCGTTGGCCGGATGGCGTGCGCTGCCCTGACTGCGACAGTGCCGTGGTCATCCGCAACGGCCATGATGAAGGACAGCGGCACCGACAGCGCTACCTGTGCAAGGCGTGCCATGACCGGTTCGACGATCTCACCGGCACCGTGCTGGCGGGACATCATCAGCCACTGCGCGTGTGGGTTCTGTGCCTCTACCTGATGGGGCTGAACCTCTCCAACCGGCAGATCGCTCAGGAATTGAGCCTGGATGCCTCGGATACGCAGGCGATGACCGAGCAGCTTCGGCAGGGTCTGGTCGCACGTGCTCCTGTCGTGAAGCTGGAAGGTACGGCTGAGATCGACGAGGTCTACATCGTGGCCGGGCATAAGGGCCAACCCGTTGAGGTCGAAAAAAGGGGCGTCCGGGACGGCGTCGCAGGCTTGCAGGCGCGCCGGGACGCGGCACGTTGGAAAAGGAGAAACCGCCAGTGCTCGGCCTGATCCAGCGCGGCGGGCAGGTGATCCTGCACATGCTGCCCAACGTGCGGCAAGCGACGATCAAGCCGATCATCACCCAGACGGTTGCGCCCGGCACGCTGATCAATACCGATGAATATGACATTTATGCCCGACTGCCGGCCTGGGGCTACGGCCACAAGACGGTCTGCCATGCGCACGGCGAGTATGCGCGTGACGAAGACGGCGATGGCTTTTGCGAAGTCCACGTCAACACAATCGAGGGCTTCTGGTCGCTGCTGCGCTCCTGGCTGCGCCCGCACCGCGGCATCTCGCAGGACAAACTGCCGCTGTATCTTGGTTTCTTCCAGTTCGTGCATAACGCACGCCGCCGCGGCAAAGCGCTGCTCGGCGCTCTCGTCGGAGGCTTGGTCGGGTGAGCCATCTCACCACCCTGGAACCCAATAAGAGCCTCGAGAGAATCAAAGAGTCATACCGGGGCATTGTCGGCGCGACTGACGGGCGTGAAGTGCTGGCGCGTGAACATGGGCGGGCTGGCTGGACTGGCTGAGCGGCATAGGCGCTAACTCACGCGGCCGGACGCGGCGCATCGGTCCGCCGTCATGGCGGCCATGATGACCCGCTGAACACCTCCTGAGTCGGCGTCTATAAGGCCGATTGCCCGGCTGGCGTGGCAGGACGGGCCAGATTGCGTTTCGGTGCTTGCGTCCGCCGGTGTTCCCGGCTAGGTGACGGCATCGACGCGCCACTTGCGGACGATTGCATGGAGAGGTGCCGGAGCGGTCGATCGGGGCGGTCTCGAAAACCGTTGTACCTTTATGGGTACCGAGGGTTCGAATCCCTCCCTCTCCGCCACTTCAGTCCCTGAGTGGGCACTGAATTTACGCCATTTTTTCCGGTCAGCACCTGTAGCAGCCGGGACTTCGATCCCATGATGCGGACCTCGCCGTCTGCGACCTCAACGCGCTGGGCGAGCGCGCGAAGATGGTCACGGCGATAGCCACCCCCTTCAAGGCGGATATGGCGCCGCGCGGTTTCGGCGAAGGTGCGCACCATCTGCGGGGTAATGGCCTTGCTGCCGGAGTTCTCAAGCATGGCCTGGGCGCGCTCGGCATCGGCCTTCGCCTGATCGCGGATGGCCTTGAGGCCGTCGATACGGTCCTTGAGCGCCGGGTCGTTCAAGTCGGCGACGCCTGCCTCGATGGCGTCGTAGAGGCGCTTGAGGCGCGCTTCTGACTCCGCCGCCCGCCTGTTCAGTTCGCCAATGTGCTCATGCTGGCGCTCGGATCGCTCCTGCCGCCGATCGAGCACGGTGGCGAGGATCGTTTCCAGCCGCTCGGGTTGAAGTAGGCGTTCCTCCAGATGGTTGGCGACCAGATCGTCCAACTTTTCCATCGGCACCGCCATACCTTCGCAGGCTGTCGGCCCCTGCCGGGCTTTCATCGAACAGGCGTAGTAACGATAGCGCCCGCCCTTCCCGGTGCGAATGGTCATGGCGCCGCCGCACTTGGCGCAGTGGATCAGGCCGGTGAGCATGGTCGGGCCGCTGATGACGGCGGATGGCGTCACCGTGGGATGGCGGGCCCTGAGTAGCGCCTGCACCGCGTCGAAGGTCTCGCGGTCGATAAGCGGCGGGACGGGCACGACCACGATTTCGCTGACGGGTTTCAGCTCTTTGGACTTGGCCCGCTTGTTGAACTCATGCTCGCCCATATAGGTGCGGCGGGTCAGGATGCGGTGGACTTGGCCGATGCCCCAACGGCCGCCGTCGCGCGTGAAGATGCGGTTGCGGTTCAGATGGCTGACGATGTTCTTGACGCCCATCTGGCCCTTGACGCCGTCGCCATGTAGCGCAAGCCGGTAGATCAGGCGCACCGTTTCGGCGTGGAGCGGGTCGATCTCCAGCTTCTTCTTGGTCTTGGCGCCGCGTTGCTCGGCCGCGACCACACGGTAGCCGATGGGCGGTAGCGAGCCGTTCCAGAAGCCCTGCCGGGCGTTCTCCTTCAAGGCGCGGATGACGTGCTTGGCGTTCTCCTTGGATTGATATTCGTCGAACAGCGCCATGATCTGACGCATCATGACGTGCATGGGATCATCGCCCATCTCCTGGGTAATGGAGACGAGCTTCACCCCATTCTTCGCGAGCTTCCGGACGTAGAACTCCAGCTCGAAGTGATCGCGGAAAAAGCGGCTGAACGAATGGACGATCACCACGTCGAACGGCGCGGGCTTCGACGTGCCCGCCTCGATCATCCGCTGGAACTCAGGGCGACGGTCATTGGTCGCAGACGCGCCGGGCTCCACGTACGTCTCGACGAGCTGGTAGCCGCGTGAAGCGCAATAGGCTTCACCCTGACGCTTCTGATCTGGGATCGACACATCATGCTCGGCCTGCCGCGCCGTTGAGACGCGCAAGTAAAGGGCGGCCCGTAGCGGCACGGTCATGTCGTATGTCTCCCTGTCACATCATCGGCACGACCCGAACAACTCATCGAAAAGATCGCCGAACCACGCCTCCAACACGTCCACCTCGGCTTCCGTGACCGGGATATGCTCGGGCCAGTCGTCGGTGACGGTCCAGGTCGAAAGGTCATGCTTCGGCGGCCGGCCCGGAAACGGCCAGGGTTGACCGAGCAACGCTTCAAGTTGCTCCGATGCGGTTGGGGTGCATTCCTTGCGAAGTCTGGCCATTGCGCCAGAATCGCCGAACCTGACACCTGAAAGAATAGCCTTTTCTTACGCTGGAAGCACCCGCGTACCTTGGCGCAAAAAGACTTGCGCGCGGCGGCGCGGGGCTGAAACAGCGTAGGGGGAAAAGCGGTCGTCATAGCGATATCAGGTTCAGCGCCGTCGCCACCGGCAGATAGAGGGTGCGTGGCTGCCGCACCAAGGGCGCGAAGCCGAAGGCCAAATAGAAGGCCGCTGCTTGGTCGTCGATCGCGTCGGCAAAGATGGCGTGGGCGCCGATCGGAGCTGTGGCGACGGTCTTGATGGCGTCAAACAGCAGGGCTTCGCCAAGCCCCTGTCCGGCAAAGTCGCTATGGCGGCCAAGCCAGCCGATCAGCACCGCCGGGACGGTCGGGTATCGCGGCAGTTTCTTCGCCAGTAGCTCAGGAACCTCGGTCAACGGTACGTTGCTGGATGAGAGCGTGTAGAAGCCCGCCACCCGGTCCGTCGCGATCTCCCTGGCAATGAAGCAGGTGGCGTATTTGCGCTTCACGTCCTGCGAGACGGTCTCACGGAAATAGATGTCGATCCGGTCGTTGCCGCAGGTAAAATCTGTCCGCTTGTGCGCCTTCGCCAGCGGTTCGATGGCGAAGCGGGCGCTCACCGGCGCTCGATCAGCTCAGCATGGCGCTTCGCCGCGCGAGCCAGCCGCACGTTCGGCTGGGGCGGATTTATCAGCGCTTCGGCGAAGCGGATTTGGTCCTCGCGCGCGAGGCGCATGATATCAGCGTCTTCGACGACGCGGCGCGCGTCCTCGCCGGCCGTGGAGATGAGATAACCGGTCAGGGTCATGCCGCGCAGGCGAGCGGCGCGCTGCATCTGGTCGTAGACCTGAACTGGGACGCGCGCTTCCAATCGGGCGGTCTCGGCTTCGATTTGGGGCTTGGGCATGGGGGCCTCCTTCCGCTCCATCATATACGGCATATTGCCGTATTGATCAAGGCGCTTTACAGCCCGAGTCCGATCTGCCGCTTGCGGGTAAAGCTCCACTCGATCCCGCCGTCGTCGCGACGGAAGCCGCTGATGTGCTGGTCGAGACGCTTTTCCAGAACGGGCTGCCAGGGCACGAGCTGGAAGCCGAGTCCGTCCTCAAGCATGGCGAAGCGCCCGCTGGCGAGATTGGCGACGCCCGCCAGCCGGCCGGAGACATATTCGCCGGGCCCAGACGGGCTGTAGGTCAGTCCACGCTCGGCGGCCATCTCTTTGCCGACTCGGTCGATCTCCTGGCGCTCCAGCGCGGTGACCGTGCGCCGGGGGATGGAAATGACCCCGTCCTTCACGCTGGCATGGCCCATTTCGACGAGCCGCGCGGCGCGCCGGTCGAGCGCGGCGTTGACCTCCTGGCCAAACCCGGTTCCGGCAAGGGGCAGATGGTCTTTCGCAACAAGCTCCCTGTCGAGCCAGGTCGCGCCGTCGCTGCCAACCTGCCTGTCGAGGTCGAGCGTGGACAATGTGCGGATGCCAAAATCCTTGGGCCGGCCGGGGGCGTCATAGGCCAAGCCCCGCTCGGCGATGTCGCCGGGGATTTTCCAATGGTCGGCGTCGATGCGCTCGACATGCCCGGCGCGGCGCAAGGCTTCCAGCCTGCGCACATGGGAGCGAATGAAGGCGTCCGGGTCGCCGTGGCGCTGCTCGATGATGTCCCGCGTCGCTTCCAGATGCAGGCTCGGCTGGTAGATGCCGCCATTGGCCTCCGCCATGATCTGGATGTTGACATCCGCCGGCCGGGGATCGGCCTTGGTCGGCGCCGGATCGAGCGCGACGATGTGGCCGCGCCTGACCTCGTCCAGGCGGGCAGCGTCCGCCATCTCGACATAGTGGGTGCGTCCGTCCACGCCATCGATGACGAGGTGCAGCCGGTCGCCCATCTCGTCGCCGGCCAAGCCCTTGGCGAGCACGCGGCCCACGATCGGTTCGGTGATCTGCTTGCCGTGGGTGGCATACTGCCCCGGGGCGCGTTCGTCGGCGAGGCCGTGGTCGGCCAATGCTCGGTGCATGGTCTTGATGATGTCGCCGCGCTCGCCCAGTTCGCGCAAGGTCGGCTCGGCCTGTGCTGAGATGGACCAACGGCCAACCTCCACCTCGGTCGCCAGCCCCATGCTCTCCAGCCTGCGGGCGCGGGCGATCAGCAGCGCCCGGTTCCGCCGCGCCGTCTCCAGCATGTCCTGGTCGGGGCGCAGATCGGCGAACGCGTGGCTCGCCTCCTGTTCGGCGATCAGTATGCGGTCCAGGCGGGTGAAGCGCTCGGCGTCCACCTCGCGCTCAAGCTGGCGGCTGACCTCCTGCTCGGTCTGCCGGCCCAGCTCCAGCGTGACGATCTCGCTCGCCCGTTCGCGGATGCCGTGGGCGATGTAGTCGCCGGCGATGTTGAGAATCTTCCCGTCGTCGGTAACGCCGCGCAGCAGGATGTGGGTGTGCGGGTGACCGGTGTTGTGGTGATCGACCGCGATCCAGTCGAGCCTGGTTCCGAGATCGGCCTCCATCGTCTTCATCAGGTCGCGGGTGGTCTCCCGCAAGTCGGCCAGCTCCACGCCTTCCTCGGCGGAGACGATGAAGCGAAACTGGTGGCGGTCGTCTCGGCCCCGGTCGAGGAAGGTGCTGCCGTCCTCGACGTCGCGCTCGGCCGAATAGACCTGTCCCTTCTCGCCGTCGCGGTTGACGCCATCGCGCTCCAAGTAGCGCAGGTGGGCGTCCACCGCCTTTGCACTGACGAACGACCGTCCGCGCGCCGCGCCGCGCTGCGGGTTGAGCTTCACGATCCGCACTTTCACCGTCACGCGCCGTGCGCGGGTCCGCACGCCGCTGGCGTCCCGGCTCCAGGCGCTCCGGCCCTTCAGCCCGGCGGCGGCCGTAGCGCCCCGGCCTCGCGCATTGAACCGGCCGCTTCCCTTCCCGGCCGAGCTCAGCCGATTGGGGTCGCCGCCGGCGCGCCTGATGGCCTGATGCACCTCGGCCAGGAAGGTCTTCGGGCGCTGCCGGACGGCACGCGTGGTGCGTCCGTCAGCCCGGTCGCGGACCCGGCCGGGACGGACACGGAAATGCTCTTCGTCGTTCGCCATGATGCGACGAGTGGAAGATCAAACGGCCGACACAAGGTCGAAAATGACGGCGTAGGGCTGTGGCGTAGAAATACTTGCTGTAGAGTAGACACGGCGGAACCGCGGACGCCGCACGTTGCGGGCGCCATCCAAAATGCCATTGAAAACGTTATGGAAATCGACTTCGCCGACGTCAGCGCACCTTGCGCCGTCTGCGGAAGGTCGCCAAAAAACAATGTGCAGACAAACACTTAGGAACGAAGGTCCGATAGCGAGGAATCTCGCTTTATCTTGCCCTCCTAATTCGCCCTCTTCTTCGGGGCTCATATCAAACTCAAAATGCACCCACGCCCCCCGAATCAAAACCGCAAATGCGCCGTTGCCAAAAGGAGCTATTCTGCCCTAAATGGCTGCATGGATCGCCACAGGATTCGGCCATGAAAACCATGTCGGCGCGCGAGGCGAAGAACGCTTTCGGGCTGATGATCGACACCGCGCGTGCAGGCCCTGTGCTGATCGAAAAGCATGGGCGCGGCGTGGTGGTGGTGGTCGCAGTGGAAGAATATGAGCGACTTTCCGTGCAATCCGGACGCACGGAAAAGGGGGAAACGGGGACCACGCAGGCGTCGAAAAGCGGCCGATGAAGCGATAACCCACGTCAAGATAGATTGGGTTCTGAACGGTCGTCGCCACTGGTATCAGGCGACATTGAATGAGGAGTGGGCGTGAGAACGGGACGATCGGGCATCAAGGATAATCGTAGCAGGGGAGCGGTCCACGAGTTCATCACTGAGCGCGCGGTTCCCGACAGCCGGCTGTCCGTTGTCTCGGCCTATTTCACGACCTTCGCTTACGATGGTCTCCGCAAGACATTGGACGGCGTCGCCCACATGCGCTTCCTCTTCGGCGAGCCGCGGTTCCTGAAGGATACGGACAACGCTGGCCTCGTGCCGCCAGCCTTCTCGTTCGATGAGTCTGGACTGCGCCTCACCGAGCAAATACGGCAGCGCTCTGCCGCGTGGCGCTGCGCCCAATGGATCAAGGATCGCGTCGAAATACGGTCGGTCAAGCGCTCCGGCCTGTTGCACGGAAAGCTGATCCATATCGACGACGGACGCCGCCCACACGCCGTGCTCGGCAGTTCGAACTTCACGATCAACGGGCTCGGACTGGGTGATTCGCCGAACATCGAACTCAATCTGATTGTCGATAGTGATCGCGACCGGGAGGACCTTCTGGCCTGGTTCGACGAGCTATGGAGCGACACCAGCCTGACCGAAGACGTGCGCGACGAAGTGCTGCGCGCGCTCCAAGCTAGCTATGCCCACGCCGCTCCCGAGTTCGTCTATTTCAAGACGCTGCTTCACCTGTTCGGCGACTTCCTGACCGACCAGGCGGCGGAGGATGCGCTGATCCAACAGACCGCGTTCGAGCAGACTGCGATCTGGCGCGCTTTGTTCGATTTCCAGCGTGACGGCCTCCGCGCTGTGCTTGGCAAGATCGGAAAACATGGCGGCTGCATCCTCGCTGACAGCGTCGGTTTGGGCAAAACCTTCACCGCTCTGGCGGTCATCAAGTGGTTCGAGAAGCGCAACAAGAACGTGCTCGTGCTGTGTCCAAAGAAGCTGCGCGAGAACTGGACCGACTACCTCGCCACCAACAACAGCGAGATGAACCCGCTGCGCGAAGACAGGTTCGGCTATACCGTCCTGTCTCATACCGATCTTTCGCGTGAGAAGGGCAAGGTCGGCGACATTGACCTCGCGCGGATAGAATGGGGCAACTACGATCTCGTCGTTATCGACGAGTCCCATAATTTCCGAAGCGCATCGCGCAACAAGACCGCTGGCGGGCGCCGCAGCCGCTACGAGCGGCTAATGGACGAGGTCATCAAGGCCGGCCTGCCGACCAAGGTTCTGCTGCTCTCGGCTACGCCGGTGAACAACGATCTAAGCGACCTCAAAGCGCAACTCGACCTGATTTCTGCCGACAGGGGAGATGGATTCATCGACCTGGGCGTGCCCAACCTGGGCACACTGATCGGCGGGGCACGACGACGCTTTGCCGACTGGGCGAAAAGCGGCAGCCGTGATGCCGGCGAGCTGCTGAACAAGTTGCCGCCTGCGCTGTTCGGTCTGCTCGACGGCGTCACCATCGCGCGTTCGCGCAAACACGTCGAACGCCATTACGCCGCTTCGATGGAAAAGGTCGGCGGGTTTCCGAAACGGGCCGCACCCGAATCCATATTCGCCAACATCGACAGCCAGGGCGGCTTTCCGGCTTTCGAGGACGTAGATGCCGCAATCGGCAAGCTAGAGCTGGCACTCTACGGCCCGTTGACCTTCGTGCTTCCCGAGTATCGCGCCCACTATGATAAGGGTGGGAATTTCGACCAGGCCAATCGCGAAAAATACCTCATCGCGATGATGAAGATCGGCTTCCTCAAGCGCCTGGAAAGCTCGGTCAGCTCTTTCCGCCTGACGATGGATCGTATGATCGCTCGCATCGACCAGCGGCTTGGCGATCTTGACAGCTTCGACGCGACGGCGGCCATCGACACGCCGCCGCCAGATGAGATCGAGTTGGATGACGAATTGGAAGAAGCCTTCGAGGTCGGCGGCGCGCTGAAATATAATCTCGCCCACATCGATCGGGCGGCGTGGAAGGCGGCGTTGACGCGCGATCGCGACCGGATCGCCGCGCTGGCCTCCGAAGCGCGCAATGTTACGCCCGATCGGGACGCCAAGCTGGCGCGGCTTAAGGAGATCATCCGCGCCAAGGCGGATAAGCCCACGACCAACCGAGATGGCGAGGCCAACCGCAAGATCATCCTGTTCACAGCCTTCACCGACACGGCCCGCTATCTCTACGAAGAGTTGCGTCCCCTTGCGCGCGAATGCGGGCTGCAAGCGGCACTGGTGACGGGCGACGGCTGCAAGGCGACTTTTGGCCCGGCGCGCTTTCAGGACGTGCTGGTCAATTTCGCGCCGCGCGCCAAACGCCGTGCCTTGATGCGCGGTGCCGAGACCGGCGGCGAAATCGACCTGCTGATCGCCACCGACTGCATCTCGGAAGGCCAGAATCTCCAGGACGCCGACTTGTTAGTGAATGTCGACATTCACTGGAACCCCGTGCGCCTTATCCAGCGCTTCGGGCGGATCGACCGGATCGGCAGCCGCAACGCCACAATCCGTATGGTCAATTTCTGGCCGACCGAAGACCTGAATAGATATTTGCGCCTCAAGGATCGAGTGGAGGCCCGCATGGCGCTGGTCGATCTCTCGGCCACGGGCGACGACGATCTACTCAATGCGCGGGCCGAGGCCGATGGTGACGCGCGCTGGCGCGACGAGCAACTGCTCCGTCTGAAGGACGAACTGTTCGACCTAGAAGATGCGGGGGGAGGTGTGACGCTCGCCGATTTCGCGCTCGACGATTTCCGAGCGGACCTGCTCGGCTTTGCGCGCACGAACGAGCAGGCGTTGCGCGACGCGCCGCTGGGGCTGCACGCGATTGTCCCAAATGATGTCGACGGCGCCCTCCTCGATCCCGGCGTGATTTTCTGTCTGAGGCGCCGCCCGCCCGAGCCGAGCACGGAGCAGGCAAAGATCAACCCGCTAGACCCCCACTATCTCGTCTATGTGAAGGATGACGGCCCGGTGCGCCTCGGCTTCGGTCAACCCAAGCCGATCCTGGACGCCTATCGCGCGCTTTGCCTGGGGCATGATGAGCCCTTCGAGGTGCTCTGCAATGCATTTGACGACGAGACGGACCACGGCGAGAAGATGGAGCGGTATGACGGGCTGATCCGCGCCGCAGTGGCCTCCATCGGCGAAACCTCCGCGACTCGGACATTGGCGGCGCTCACCAGCTCGCGCGGCGCACGGGTGCCCGACGGGAAAGCACAGGCGCGCGCCAGCCTGGACTATGACCTCATTACCTGGCTCATCGTTCGGCCGACTGCGGGGGCGGCATGAGCCACGCCACAGAACGTCTCGCTGCGATCCGCGACGCGGTTTCGGGGCTTGCCGGCGCGGACCTCGCGGGCGCGGGTCGGAGGCTGCTCGATGTCATGGGCTATCGTAGCCCGAAGACACTGGACACTCCCGCTGCGCCCGCCCAGTTTCTTGCTGCACTGGGCATGGATGCGGCGCGTTTCGAGACGAGCCGCTGGCGCGCGGTACATTTCCTTTTCCAGCTCACCGGCGACGAACTGCCCGCCCTGTCGCGCGGCGGCGATCCGGCGACCGGCGAGGCTTTTCAGCGGGGCGCGATCGATTCCTTCGTCTTCCTCGCCATCGACCTAGACGACGGCGGTTGGTCGCGCCGCCAGCTCGTGGCGATCGTGCGCGCCCTCAATCGCGGGTTCGCCATGCCCGTGATCGTATTGTTCCGCCATGGCGGACAAGCGACGCTGACAGTGATCGACCGCCGCGCCAACCGGCGCGACGCCGCGCGCGACGTGGTCGGCGGGCGGATCAGCCTGATCAAGGACATCAACCTTGCCAGGCCCCACCGCGCCCATGTGGAAATCCTGGCAGACCTGTCTCTCGCCGCACTCGCCGGGCGCAAGGCTCCATCGGATTTCCGCGCGCTCTATGATCTTTGGCTGGAGACGCTGTCGGCTGCCGAACTCAACAAGCGCTTCTATGAGGAACTGGCCGACTGGTTCGCCTGGGCCAGCACCAGCGCGCCGCTCGCCTTCTCCAAGGGGCAAGGCAATGGCGCGGGCGCGAAGGAAATCGCACTGATCCGCCTGCTCACTCGGCTGATGTTCGTCTGGTTCATCAAGGAAAAGGGACTCGTCCCTGAGGCGCTGTTTGATGGACCCTCGCTGGCGAAGCTGCTGAAGGAGCCGCCCGCAGCGACGCCCAGCGGTCACGGCTATTATCTTTCCATTCTACAGAACCTGTTCTTTGCCACCCTCAACACCGAAATGCCCGAACGGCGCTGGCGGCAGGACGATGCTGGACAATCAAGGGATTACCTCGGCCACCACGTCTATCGCCATGCCACCTTGTTCGCAGAGCCGGAGAAGGCGTTGGAAGCCTTTGCCAGCGTGCCATTTCTCAACGGTGGCCTGTTCGAATGCCTGGATACCGAGGTCGCCAGCGACGATCCGCGCGCGGGCGATGCCGAGCGGGAGCGCCAGCGGCTGATCCTGCGCATCGACGGCTTTTCCGATCAGCCGGACAAGCAGCCGCGTTTGCCCAACGCCTTATTTTTCGGCGGTGCGAAGGGCGTCGATCTGTCCGGCTGGTTCGAAAAGGCCAAAGCGCCGCGCGACGTGCCCGGCCTGATCGACCTGTTCGAACGCTACAAATTCACCGTCGAGGAAAACACGCCTCTCGAAGAAGAGGCCGCGCTCGATCCCGAACTGCTGGGCAAAGTGTTCGAGAACCTGCTCGCCTCCTACAACGAGGACACCAAAACCACCGCCCGCAACAAGTCAGGCAGCTTTTACACGCCGCGCGAGGTGGTCGATTTCATGGTCGATGAGGCGCTGGTCGCCTGGCTGCTGCCGAAACTGCCGAGCGAATTGGGATTGGAGTCCGATGGCGGAGACGAAACCCGCCTCCGTGCCCTGCTCAGCTTCGCCAGCCGTTCGCACGATTTCAGCCCTGCCCAGGTGGATGCGCTGATCGCCGCCATCGAGAGCTGCAAAGCGATTGACCCCGCCGTAGGGTCAGGCGCCTTCCCGCTCGGCCTGTTGCAGAAACTGGTTCACATGCTCGACGTGCTGGATCCCGGCGGGGAAAAGTGGAAGGCGCGCAACCGCCTCTATTACGAACGCCGGCTCGCTGAGGCCGAGGCCATTCCGGCCGCCAGTGAGCGCGCCGCTGAGATCGAGAAGGCCCAGGAAGCGCTCGGTGAATTCGACGCCAAGTTCGAAAGCGGCCACTATCCCGACTATACCCGTAAGCTGTTCCTGATCGACCGTTGCCTGCACGGCGTGGATATTCAACCGATCGCTGTACAAATCGCCAAGCTACGCTGCTTCATCAGCCTGGCGGTCGAGCAGAAGGAAAATCCGGGCCGTCCCAATCGCGGAATCACACCATTGCCGAACCTCGAAGCAAAATTTGTCGCCGCCAATACGCTGACGCCGCTGCACCGTCGTGGCCAGGCGGGGCTGGTCAGCCAGGACTTGCTCAGGAAGCAGCGGGCGCTGCGCGAAGCAAATCGCGCCTTCTTTGCCGCCGCGAATAGCGCCGCAAAACGGCGGGAGCAGCGCAGGATCAAGCTGCTGCGCGCGGAAATCGCCGACGAGGTTATGCGCGACCACGCCTTCGCCGGCGACGACGCCAGGAAGCTCGCAGCCTGGGGCCCGTTCGATCCCAATGCGTTCGCACCTTTCTTCGATGCGGAATGGATGTTCGGCTTTGATCCCTCCGCTACCAGCGGTTGGTTTGACATCGCGCTGGCGAACCCGCCTTACATACGTTCTGGCAAGATCGATCCCGTCTTCAAGGTCGCGCTCAAGCGCGACTATCCGGGATTCTTCGCTGGCTCTTCGGACATCCTGACCTATTTCTTCAAGATCACCGAGAGCCTGCTCGTCAAAGGCGGCGTTCTCTCCTTTATAACCTCGAACAACTATATGCGCGCGGGCTATGGTGCGGCCACGCGGGAGTTGCTGAGTAAGCAATTCCAGCCGCTAGTGATCGTCGATTTCGGCGAACTGCCCGTCTTCAAAGCCGCCGTGGACAGCACGGTCTATATTGGTATCGACGGTGCGGGCGCCGACAAGCCCTTTCGTGCGCTCACGATCAAGACTATCGATGATATTTCCCGGCTGGGCGAAATCGTTCGCGAGAGCCCGCCTTCGATCAGGCCGAGCGAACTCGACCCTTCGGGCTGGAGCTTCGCTCCGCCGGAACTTCGAGCGCTTGCGGATCGCATGGACCGCGTTCCGACCAAGGTCAGCAATATCGTCGCCGACCGATTCTACTACGGCATCAAAACGGGCTTTAACGCCGCGTTCCTTATCGATGATGCGTTCCGGCAAAGGCTGCGGGCGGATGGCGCCGACCAAGCGCTCATCCGCCCGTGGATAGACGGTGGCGAGATCGGCCGCTGGGAACACGGCTATTCGGACCAATATCTTATTGCCATAGCGTCGGGCTCCAACATTAAAGGTGGCTGGCCGTGGTCGCGGCGCGGGGAATCGGACGCCGAACGCGTCTTTGCGCGCGAGCACCCAGCATTGTTCCGGCATCTTTCCCAGTGGCGCACGGAGCTAAAGAAGCGTTCCGATAAGGGAGAGTATTGGTGGGAGCTTCGTGCCTGTGCCTATTGGGACGCATTCAAGCAGACCAAGATCGCCTACAATGAAACCTCGGCAGAGTTGCACGCCTTCGTCGATGAAGATGGCTTCTGCTTCAACAAGACCGCCTTCATTCTCCTGCCGGAAGACCCGTGGTCGCTGCTCGCGATTCTGCTCTCCAAGCCGCTCGACTTTTACTACCGGATGCGCTTCCCCAGCCACGGTGATCCATTCAACGGCGGGCGCCCGCAATTCCGTAAAGACCGGATGTTGACTGTGCCAGTGCCAGTGACGACGGCTCAGCAGAGGTCCGGGCTGGCGCTACTGGCGCAGGCGGTAACACGTTGCCACGAGGCGGAGCTTCTCGCAGTTGCGGCGCGGCTTGAAGCCCTGATCAACGCCCTCGTCTACGAGTTGTTTTTCGCCGACGAGTTGCACGCGCGCAATCTGCTCCCCTTCGTCGCCGCGCGCGATGCGGGGCTGATGAACCTCGTGGCCCTTGAAGGCCCTGCGCTCGCCCGCGCCGCCGAAGACTGGTCCCGCTGCCTCGCCGACCCCGCCCACCCCCTCTACGCCACCCTCTTCGACCTGCAATCCATCGACGCGGTCAGGATTATCGAGGGGCGGGCGTGACCGATCCGCTCTGTCAGTTTTCTCGTAGCTTCCCCGATCTGGCCGCGAGCATTCTTCACCGCGACCGCCACAAGCGCCGCAACTTCCGCGAGGAGACGATCACAGACATTTTGATCGCGGGTCTGACGGCGTTCGAGCCCTTCGGCGTGCGGGTCGATTTCCCGGCGGATGAATCGAAGACCGGCGACGACATGGACTGGGAGTTCGTCGCTCCCCGCGCCACTAATGGCCGACGCTATCTTCGCCTACACATCCAGGCCAAACGCGCCATCTTCAAACAACGGACGAGAAAACCATCCTATTGGCTCTATGAACAACTCGATCATGAAGCGCAGCTGCACGCGGGGTACGGTAGCCAGGCGGAGCGGCTGATCAACAGCGCGAGGGCGCAGCCCTGCTGCGTGCCGCTTTACATGTTTTATCATACGCTGGGCGGGCTTCAGCCTTCGGGCAGCGGGCTGCCGGCGATCGAGGGAGTGAACGCGATCTTTGCGGATTTGCTCCGACCGTTGCTTACCGCCAATCCGCCTGCCAGAGGCAACAGTGGCTGGTCAGTAGACGACAAAAAGGTCGAGAAATGGCGCCCCCATTTCATGCCGCTGTCAGATTTGCTCTGTTTTGGCGGCATTGCCGCCCTTCCAGTCTCTTCCAATGACGGGCGTGTGGCCTTTCTCGTGCGATGGATGAATGGGCTCATCTCGCCCGGCATGTTAGCGGACCGGCTGAATGCCCGTAAGCGACGTAGTATTGCTGAAACTGAGCTGGTTGACACCGCCTCCATAGAGGCAGTCGAACAGATTCCACAAGCCACGCTGCGCGCCATCGAAACGCCCGGCGCCGGCCGTGGAGGGGCGGAGATTGAGCGCCCGCGAGCGATCTTCCTTAGCGGCGATGGTGGCTGATCGTGGAGGACGGCGGGAAGTCCGCATCGCAGCCACTCAGGATCGAAAGTCTGTCGCTTCGCGCCTATCGGGCGTTCAGCGCCGAGTTGGAAATCCCGGTGCATGGCCGCAACCTGATCGTCTATGGCGAGAACGGCGCGGGCAAGTCATCGATATACAAAGCGCTTCGCGACCTGTTTGCCCGGCGTCCGCGTCGGGACGCTTTGAAGAGCAATGCCCATGTCCACGCGCTCGACCCGCTCTTGACCCCGCGCGTTAACGTCACCTTCAATGATGGCAGGCCGTCGCTCGAATGGACGGAGACGCGGCATCCCGGCCTGCCGACAGCGGACCCGCGCGTCGCGCTGGCGGCGTTGCGCAGTTCCTTCCTCGACTATCACGCGCTCCTGGAAACCAACGCCTTCCATGGTCAGCACCGTCCGAACCTGTTCGACCTCGCCATCGAAACCCTGCTCGCCGATTTCGCCGACGCTACATCCGGCAAGACCCTCGCCGAACGCTGGACGGAGACCGAACGCGCCAGGCCGCACGTCCATCGCTCGAATACCAATTATCTGACCCACGTCGAGGCGGCCTGCGCGGCCTTCAACGCCGGCCTAGAAGAAGCGCTCGACGCCATGCTGCCGATCATCAACACCCTACTTGCCGATCTCGGCCGTCACGAAATGAGGATCGAGGCCTTCGAGCGCGGAACCGTACGCTACAATAATTCGCGGCTGAAAAAGGATCGCGGTTTCGCGGCGAAGGAACTCTACGCAAAGCTGGAGTTTCGAGGATATTACCCGCAACAGCCGCAGCATTTCCTGAACGAAGCCCGGCTTTCAGCCTTGGCGCTGGCCTTCTATCTCGCCGGCCGTCTTGCCTGCGTTCCCTCGGCGCCCTCGCAGGCGCTCAAGCTGTTGGTGCTGGACGATGTGCTGGTTGGCCTCGACTACGCGAATCGCCGGCCGCTCCTGGCCGTATTGGATAAGCATTTCGCCGATTGGCAGATCGTGTTGCTCACCCACGACCGCCATTGGTTCGAAGTGATCCGAGCCGCCATCCCAACCGATCGCTGGACCTGCCATGAGATGTACGAGATGGTCGCGGTGACGGGCGAGGCCACGCCCTATCTGCGTCCCGTTCCGTCTGACATCGTTAAAGCCACGCTCAAGCAGGCCCGCGATTTCATCGCTCAGAAGCATCTGCCCGCCGCCGCCAATTACGCGCGCTCCGCCTGCGAGTTGTTGCTCCGCAAGCAGTGCGAGGACAAGAAGGTTGCGTTTCCTTACAAGCCTGATCCGAAGAAAATCACGTTCGAACAACTCAAGACCGGCCTTGAGAATAAGTTCGCCGGAGATCAACCGAAACTCGACGCTCTGGCGGCGATCACCCCGCACCAGGCCCGCATACTCAACCCGCTGTCGCACGACCCCACGACCTCGCTCAATGAGGCCGAGGTAGTTGCGGCCATAGACGCGGTCGAAACCCTCACGACGGCGCTGCGAACCCCGTGATCGACTTGGCGCGGAGCGTCATAGGGCTATGGCGTAAACGTAGTGATCATCGCTATCGCTCGCGGCCCGCCAGCGCATTGACCATCATCCCAAACGTCCCACAAGGATAAACCGGTCAAGTCGGCTCAGGCTCTGAGTGGTTGCCGCCCGCGATCGGATCGTCGCAAACCACCCTACCCCGATCTTCAAACCGGCCCGCCGCCAAACCGACGTCCTCCTTGCGCCGCACGAAAAACCGGCGCAAAGAGATTCCCGTTTCGGGGACTGAACACGATGAACGTACAGGCCAGGCCGAAGGCGGCCGATGACCTCCTTCCGCTGATGGGCAACGAGGCCATCGCGCGCGGCGCGTGGGAAGCGGGCGTCAAGGTCGCCGCCGCCTATCCCGGTACCCCCTCGACCGAGATCCTCGAATCCCTCGCCCAGTACCCGGCCTCCGACCTCTACGCCGAATGGTCCACCAACGAAAAGGTCGCGCTCGACGTCGCCATCGGTGCCGCGCTGTCCGGCGTGCGGGCGATCTGCTGCATGAAACATGTCGGACTCAACGTCGCGGCTGACTCCCTGATGTCGCAGTCCTACATCGGCGCGCACGCCGGCCTCGTGCTGGTCGTCTGCGACGATCCCGGCATCCATTCCTCGCAGAACGAGCAGGACACCCGCCTGTTCGCGCGCTTCGCCGGCGTGCCGGTGCTGGAGCCGTCCGACGCGCAGGAAGCCTACGACTTCACGTTCCTCGCCTTCGATCTGTCGGAGCAGTTTGACACGCCGGTGATCGTGCGCTCGACCACCCGCCTGTCGCACACCCGCTCGGTCGTGCGCGTCGGCAACCGGGCCGCGCCGCCGGCCAAAGGCTTCGTCGACGCGCCGGGCAAGACCGTCACCATTCCCGCCAACGCGCGCCGGCTGCACCCGAAAGTCATCGAGCGTGAGGCGAAGCTCGCCGCCTGGCTCGAAACCGCGCCGCTCACCCGTTGGGAAAAGGGCGACACGACCTTCGCCATCGTCACCGGCTCGACGTCGTATCTGTATGTGAAAGAGGTCGCGCCGCGCGCCTCGATCCTGAAGCTCGGCGCGGCCTACCCCCTGCCTGAGGCGACGCTGCGCGCCTTCGCCGCCTCAGCCGATCGGCTGCTCGTCGTCGAGGAGCTTGAACCGGCGCTGGAAACGCAGATCCGCGCGCTCGGCCTGCCCGCCGAGGGCAAAGCGTTCTTCCCGCGCTCCGGCGAACTGTCGCCGGAACTGGTGCGCGCGGGCCTCGCCGCCGCGGGCCTGGCCGAGGCGCCGCCCGAACCCGTCCCGCTCGACATCCAGCCGATGGCGCGCCCGCCGGTGCTGTGCGCCGGCTGCCCGCACACCGGCGCCTTCTTTGCGCTGCGCGGGATCGACGCGCGGGTCGCCGGCGACATCGGCTGCTACACGCTGGCCGCGGTCGAGCCGCTGCGCTCGATCGATACCACCATCTGCATGGGCGCGAGCATCGGCAACGCCGTCGGCATGGCGGCGGCCGGGGAGAAAAAGCCGATCGTCGCCACCATAGGCGATTCGACATTCCTGCACTCCGGCATCCCACCGCTGATCGACGCGGTCTACAACAAGGCGAACATCACCGTCGTCATCCTCGACAACGCCATCACCGCGATGACCGGCGGGCAGGACCATCCGGGCACCGGGCAAAGCCTGCGCGGCGAGCCCGCGCCAAAGGCCGACTACGAGGCGATCTGCCGCGCCGTCGGGGTAACCTGGATCCGCCGCGTCGATCCGTACGACGTCGGCCACATGTACCAGACCCTGCGCGAGGCGATCGTCCACAAGGGCGTCTCGGTCGTCATTTCCGAGCGTCCGTGCGTGCTCGATCCGGTCCGGATCAAGGGCACGCCGCTCGCGGTGAGGCAGGACGGCTGCGTCGCCTGCCAGTCGTGCATGAACCTCGGCTGCCCGGCGCTGCTCTGGTCGGACGAACTCTATGAGGGCCGGCACAAGGTGCGGATCGACGCCGCCGCCTGCATCGGCTGCACGCTGTGCGCCCAGGTCTGCACGTCCGACTGCATCCAGCCGGTGGCCGCCGCATGAGCGCCGCGTCGCACACCGAGACAGCCCCGGCCGCGCTGGACACGACGCGTGGGCTGAACGTGATGGTCGTCGGCGTCGGCGGCCAGGGCGTGCTGATGATCTCGAAGGCGCTGGCGCTGATTGGCCAGAGGCAGGGCCTGCAAGTCAAGCAGAGCGAAGTACACGGCATGGCCAAGCGCGGCGGCGTGGTGTTCAGCCATGTGCGCTTCGGCGCGGAAGTCTGGTCGCCCACCATCGCCAGGGGCGAGGCCGACGTGCTGATCGCGCTGGAATGGGCCGAGGGCCTGCGCTGGCTGGAATTCCTCCGCCCGCAGACCGGCGTGTTCATTGCCGACACCCGCCGCATCGTGCCGCCGTTCGCCTGCCGCTCGCGCCGCCACGGCGCCCCCATGGCCTATGCGCGCGAGACGCCGGCCGAGGTGCTCGACAAGGTTGGCGAAGGCTACGCGCTCGACGCGACCGCGATCGCCCGGGGACTGGGCGAATCCCGGGCGGCCAACACCGTGCTGCTCGGCGTGCTGTCGGCCTCGATGGACGTGTCCGCCGCCGACTGGCTCGCGGTGCTGGAGACGCTGGCGCCGCCGAAGTCGCGGGCGATCAACCTGAAGGCGTTCGAAGCCGGCCGCGCCTGGGCGGACGCGGCGCGCGGCGACCCGTCGCTGAGCTTCGACGCCGGCTTCGACACGCATGTCACACAGGCGGACCTGCCGGACGTGTCGGTCCGGCACACCATCAACGCCGCGTGGTGCAAGGGCTGCGACATCTGCGTGAAGCTCTGCCCGGAACGTTGCCTTGCGCTGAATGAGCATCAGGTCGCGTATCTCAAGGCACCGCAGGCCTGCACCGGCTGCCATGTCTGCGAATGGCTCTGCCCCGACTTCGCGATCGACGTGCAGACGACCCTCGGGACCTGATGCAGAATAGTCGTTCCAATTGCCGCCCGGACGTTTCAACCGTCACGGCGGCCGTTCTCTCATCGTCATGGCCGGGCGTGTCCCGGCCATCCACCCCCTTCCGTCGAAGCGCGGATGGCCGGGACACGCCCGGCCATGACGATGGGGAGACGACCTTGCTCCGTCAGTTCCCCTATCTTGATACGGAAGGGCCTGTGCCCACCATGACGCGGAACGGCCGGTGCCCGCCTCCGGCGAACCGGTTGTTTCTCCCGCAATCCTTGATGTCCCCATGATGGCCTCCCAATGACGACACCCTCGCTCGCCTCGCTGCACGGCAACCGCGCGTGCGCGCTCGGCGCCATCGCCGCCGGCTGCCGGTTCTTCGCCGGCTATCCGATCACGCCTTCCTCTGAAATCGCCGAGCAGATGTCGCGCGAGATGCCGCGCGCCAACGGCGTCTTCGTGCAGATGGAGGACGAGATCAGCTCGCTGGCCGCGGTCATCGGCGCGTCCCTCGGCGGCGCCAAGGCGATGACCGCCACCAGCGGCCCCGGCTTCTCGCTGATGCAGGAGAATCTCGGATATGCCGCGATGACCGAAACCCCCTGCGTCATCGTCAACGTGATGCGCGGCGGACCCTCGACCGGCATGCCGACGCGGCCGTCGCAGGCGGACATCATGCAGGCGCGCTGGGGCACGCACGGCGATCATCCGGTCATCGTCGTCGCGCCCGCCTCGGTGCAGGAGATCTATGACGAGACCATCCGCGCCTTCAACCTGGCGGAGGAGTTCCGCACGCCGGTCATCCTGCTGTACGACGAGGTGATCGCGCACCTGCTGGAGTCCGTCGTGCTGCCGCAGCGTCATACGGTGGCGACGATCACGCGCAAATGGGCGACGGGGGACGAAACGGCGTTCCTGCCCTATGCCGAGACGGAAGATGGCGTGCCGGTCATGGCGCGGCCGGGCGGTGGGCATCGCATCCACGTCACCGGCCTGACGCACACGCAGGATGGCTTCCCGACCCAGAAGCCGGACCTCGCCGCCAGGGCGACGCAGCGCCTGCTCGACAAGATCGAGTTCAACCGCGACCGCATCGAACGGGTTGAAACCTTCGACACCGAGGACGCCGAAATCGTCATCGTCGCCATCGGCATCGTCGCGCGGGCCGCCCGCCGCGCCGCCCAGGACCTGCGTGCCGCCGGGATCCGGGCCGGCCTGTTCCGGCCGATCACGCTGTGGCCGTTCCCCGAGGCGGCGCTGCGCGAGGCCACGGCGAAGGCGCGGCGCGTGCTGGTTCCCGAGATGAACGCCGGCCAGCTTGCGCTGGAAGTCGAGCGGATTCTCGAGCCGGACAAGGTCGCGCGCCTCAACCGTATCGACGGCGAGCCGATCGGCCCGGGCGACATCGTCCGCAGAATTCGGGAGACCGCGGCATGAACGACCTCATGCAACCGTCGTTCGACGTGAAGGACTACCTGCGGCTGCAGATGATGCCGCATTTCATGTGCCCGGGCTGCGGCCACGGCATTGCGCTGCGCAGCCTGCTGTGGGCGGTGCACGAACTCGGCATCGACAAGAACCGGCTCGCGGTCGTGTGCGGCATCGGCTGCTCGGGGCGCGTCGGCGCCTATGTCGACGCCAACACGTTCCACACCACGCACGGCCGCCCGCTGGCCTTCGCGACCGGGTTGAAGCTGGCCCGGCCCGACCTGACGGTGGTGGTTATCACCGGCGACGGCGATTGCCTCGCGATTGGCGGCAACCACCTGATCCATGCCTGCCGCCGCAATCTCGACCTGACGTGCCTGATGCTCAACAACGAGGTCTATGGCATGACCGGCGGCCAGGTGTCGCCGACGACGGCGGTTGACCGCCTGACCACCACCACGCCGCACGGCAACGCCGAGCCAACGTTCGATGCCTGCCGCCTGGCCGACGCCGCCGGGGCGAGCTTCGTCGGACGGGAGGTGACGCGCCAGGCGCCGGCACTGAAGAACGTCATCAAGGCGGGCCTCGCGCATGAGGGCTTCTCGTTCATCGAGGTGATGTCCGACTGCACCGAGATCTACGGCCGCAAGAACGACCTGGGCGAGTCGCCCGAGATGATCCTGTCGCAGAAGAGCGACATGCGCCCCGAGGCGTTTGGCAACGTCGCCGACGAACCGTTCCGCCCCAACCGCCTGCGCGCCGGCGTTCTCGTGCAGCGTGACCGCCCCGAATACGGCCGCATCTACCGCCAGCGTGCGGCGGCCGAGCAGGCGAAAGCGAAGGCAAAGCCATGACTGTCCACGCCCATCGTGCCGAAATACGCCTCGCCGGCAGCGGCGGACAGGGGCTGATCACCGGCATGCATATCCTGTTCCGCGCCCTGGCGATCGAGGGCCGGCGCGCGGCGCAGTCGCAGAGCTACGAGCCGACCTCGCGCGGTGGATTCTGCTATTCGGACCTGGTGGTGTCGGATGAGTCCGGTGATTATCCGCTGGCGACCGGTCTCGACATGGTTGCCGCGCTGTCGCAGGTCGGCCTCGAGCGGTCGCTGCCGCTGATCAGGCCAGGGGCGTTGCTGATCGTCGATGAGCGGCTGGTGCCGGAGCCGCCGGCATCCGGTTTCGACCTGCATGTCCTGCCGATTGCCGCCCGGGCGGTTGAGGTCGGCAGCCCTCGCATCGCCAATGTCGTGGCGCTTGGGGCGCTGGCGCATCTTGGCCGGCTGGTGAGCGAGGAAATGCTGGAAGAGGCGGTGCGGCTGGAGACGCCGCCGAAATTCGCGGACCTCAATCTCGCGGCGGTTCGGCAGGGGTGGGGGTTGGTCGGCGCGCGGGTTGGGGTTCGATGTTTGTCCGCATCGTGTCCGCCTATGTGTATCGGATAGGGCTGATTATACACATGTCGTGCGGCGCGTGGCAACGTCAGCCGTGACAAGCGAGGGGCACCGCGGCGGTTGGACTTCGCAACTGACAATTGCCTGAATGGGCGGGCGTAGCGGTAATGGGGACAGACTTGTAGGTGCGCTCTGCGCCCATGTTGGGCATTCAGGCGGTGGTGGCGGCACCGCCGAAGCGGACTCTGCCCAGCAGCCGTCGGATGGTGGGAGTGGGTAGAGAACTCAGGCATCCCCTCATTTTGGCCATAGCGTGACATTGACATACAAGAATTGGCAGCGCGGTCGGGGATTCTGAAAAGAATCGCAGTCCCAGCGCTGACGCAAGGATCTTGCGTCTTGAGCCGCCCCACTTTCCGGCGCGGCGATCTGGCCGAATCTGCTCTGCAACCATCAACACGGTCCTGCGGAGCGCGCGTCATGACCCTCACCCACCACGTCTCGTTCGACGAGGTTCGCCAGGTTCTTGGCGGCGTGCTTGGCCCGGATCTGCACGCCAAGCGCATCGACAGCCTGTGCGACGCCGCCCTCGGCGTGCTGCGCAGCGGCTCGCTCGCAGTTGCCGCCATCGGCCACGGACTGGCCGCCGCTCGTGGCGCACTGACCAAGCATGCCATCAAACAGGTTGACCGCCTGTTATCCAACCCCGGCATCAAGATCGACGACATCCAGGTCCTGTGGGTGCCCTATGTCGTCGGCGCCCGCACCGCGATCGCGGTCGCCATGGACTGGACCGACCCTGAGACCGGCAATCGACCTGCCCAACGACCCCGGCAGATCCTATGCCAGGACGCCATTGCCGAAGCCGCCGAATTTCCCGGCTCCTGCGTCGCTGGACTACGATCCTTCGAAGCCTGTCGCGACGCGCGAGGCCTACGGATTTGCCCTCAAGCGACTGGGCGCGGTGAATCCGCACATCGTGGCTGTTTCGGGCGACGTGAAGAACTCGACTTTCTCGGAAATATTCGGCGACGCCTTCCCGGATCATTTCTATCAGGGCTACATCGCCGAACAGAATCTCGTCAGCGCGGGTGTGGGACTCGCCGCGCGCGGCAAGGTGCCTTTCCTTGATACCTTTGCGTGCTTTCTGGCTCGCGCCTATGACCAGGTGCGCATGGCAGCCATCAGCCGGAGCAACATCAACCTGTGCGGATCGCATTGCGGCGTTTCCATCGGTGAGGACAGCCGGTCTCATATGGCGCTGGAGGATATTGCGATGTTCCGCGCCGTTCATTCCTCGACGGTTCTTTACCCGGGCGATGCCATCTCCACGGAGAGGCTGGTGGAAACCATGGCGGGGGCGTGCAGGCATCAACTACCTGCGGACGTCCCGGCCGAAATTTCCGATTCTCTGTTCGCAGGACGAGAGGTTCCCGATCCCCGGATTCAAGGTGCTCCGACGATTCTCATCTTGATTGTCGCGCTACACAAAGCACCGATAACGCATCCACCTCGCCCGATCCATCAGCTCGCGCAGGATCAGGCCAACCTCGATTGTCTTGCCGATGTCGGCATCATCTGCGATGAGCAACCGTGGCACTGGCAAGCGAAGGGCCATCAGCAAAGGTACGAGCTGGTAGGCCCGAGGTTCGAATGCAAGTTACGCGGCCGATCTGAAGGGATCTGCGCCGCGACGCAGCGTCGGATGCAATGCATCCGCGAGCAGTGCGGCCTTCGCCTGAACTGCTGTGGAGGCGTCGGCAGGCAGATCAAATCGGGCAGGCTCAACCGGAATGATTTCAAGCTCTGGGAAGGATAACCGTGTCGTTCTCCCCGCCTGAGAGAGGGCGGAGAGCCAGAATGCCGTCTTGCCAGGATGGCAGCGCGACCCACTTGCGCCCACGGGCGCGGACCAGATCTCCGGGGGCAAAGTTCATCGTCACCGGGTCATTCCCTCAAACATCGAGACCATCGCTTCAGGAACGCCCGCAGCAACTGCTTCTGGGAGCCCGAACAGAGACCAGCCTTTGGTTTCCGCCGCCATTCGCGTCGCGTCGCTCAGAGGAGCGACGCAGGCGGCGACAAAATGACTACGCCAGCAAAGGTCATCTCCTGGCCAGAGAAGCTGACGGTAGAGGCATCGGGGGATCAGCTTTCCTCAGCCCATGAAATGGTCCTATGATGTCTTCTGCATTCATCGAAGGCGCTTCAAGGATCCACCCTTAAACAGCAACCGGGAACAGAGATGCCGCTATCTCCGACTGTGACTCCAATAATAAGTGGCGCAGGATTGGGGGCCCGTGGCGTTACGGGATTCCCAACTGGCACCCGCATGGAAAGCTGGACTACCAGCCCCGCCCCCTGGCTGAGTTCCATTCAAACAGCCGCCGCCGTGGCATTGCCCACCGCAAGTGCAGCAACCTCGGCGCTGGGGCCATGGGGGATCGTGGCGGGTACCGGGCTCGGCATGGTTTGCGGCACCATCATGGATGGCGTCGATGCTTACGATACGCAGAACACCGTTGCGCAACTCAAAGAATATCGGAATCTTGTGATCAACTCGCGTCATCTGAACCTGACCGATGACCAACGGACGAGCCTTTTGACGGTGATCAACTTCGCGCTGACGAAAAAGCAGCGCCATTTCAACATCGCCGTCGGCCAGGCCGCAACCCTGCAAGTTGGAAGGATCGGGACAGCCGCCTATCGTGCTGGGCGGGCGGTATACAAGTCCGCCAAAGGTATAAAGGGGGCGGCCCGCGATGACGCAGCGGACATACTCCTTAATCTTGCTCAGCAGCAAGGCGGTGCCGGGACAGTGGCAAGAGCAATAATTCGGGTCATTGCAAAGAGGAATTTCGAGGATATTCTGAAGCACTCCATCAAGGAGTCGCTGAGAAGCTGAACCCTCCTTACTCTCGAACACGACTATTCGCGGCCCTGTAGCCGCGCAGGCGAATTCCTGAAGCGGGCGACACGCCAGGGCAGTAGGCCGGTTTCGGTACTGAAGATCGGCATCATGAACCGCCAGATCGCCACCATCTGGCAGGATGACATGGTCGCCGCCCTTGCCAGGCTGATGCTCGACCGCGGTGTCCCCGCGCCGCCATTCTTTGACGAAGGCGGAACGCTGCTTGGTACGGTCAGCAATATCGACAGACGGCGCATGCTGATCCGTTTTGAATGCGGCAAGGAATGGCGTTCCCGCCTGAAGAGGCGAAGCGGAGCGCATGAACCGCCACGACAAAAAAAACGACCGCAGCTGCCGGGGATGCCGGTCCCTCAGCGGACGGTGCGCGCCGCATTGCCGGCTGCGGCGCTTGCTCCATCCGCGCATGAACAGGATGACACTGCAACCCGACCGGCAGTTGCGCGGCTGCGCCAGTGCCCGACCCAAGATCTCCGCCGAACAGGACGGCCGGCGGCCTGGAGCCTGTGCCCGGGCTTGTCCTGGGTAGCCGCCATGACGAGGGGGGCAGACCGCCGCGCCCCAAGCGCCGTCTCGATCCCTGTGCGGTTCGCTGTCGCACGCGCCGGGGCATCGGCTTGACCGTCTTCTTGATATGACGCGCTGTTGTATCCGGGCTTCACCTTCCGGAAACGAGTTGTCTTCTCGGCTCAACCGAAGGTGCCAACCGGATTTCACGAAGTCGATGAAGCGCTCAGGCAGATCAAGGCAATCATCGCACCGGGGCCACCAGTGCCTATAAACAGATTGTTATCCAACGACCTCCAGCGCAGCCAAGAGCCACCTGTGTCGAAAGCAACCACTTGCAATTACGCATATTTTTGACGCCTTCCCGCCTGCGAACGCCGGTGCGGATTTCGGCTTCATCCCGCCACCGCATTGCTAAAATGGAACGCACGAGGTTTTCTGCGTATGTAACACGTTGATCCGAACGTGACCGGGTTCGGGAGCGGGACGCCCAGTGAACGCCATGAATGCTCGATTGCCGCAACAGGACGCCGAACTCGTCGATGTGGCCCGGCTCGGCGCCGCGATGGCTCCATCATGGACCGTTCGGCTGCGGCGGCTCCGGTGATGAGCCGCATGGTAAACCGATGGCGCAACGGCCCAGCATGATCACAGGCTACGTCGTTCGAACATGCCCGGTCACGATGCTGTCCCGTAACGGAAACGCGGCGCTCGTGCATCGACGACCGGCCCTGAAAAGACAGCGGGCCTGATCATGGTCATATGGTCCCGCGCCAAAGCCACACTTGCCATGACATCGCCACTCGGGGGCGAGGTCCTGATCCCGACTCGCCTGTCCGCTCAGGAAGGTATCAGCCAAACTTTTACATTTGAGGTCCAGGTTGTCAGCCAGGCCGGTGCCGTGGACCCGAATGCGCTGCTCAGTCACGCGGCTTGCGTCACCCTGCAGTCGGATAATCGCCCGATCCGCTACTTCCATGGCATCGTGCATCGCATCAGCAGCGAGGGCATGGTCCGCGGTCGTTCCAACGACGAATATCACGTCTATCGCCTTTTGCTGGTCCCCCGCCTGTGGTTCCTGGATCAAACGACGGATTGCCGTGTCTTTCAGGAACTGTCCGTCCCCGATATCCTGACTCAGCTGTTCAATGATGCCGGATTGAAGGACTTCAGCCTGCCGAGGTCGGACAAGAAGCGCGAGTACACGGTGCAGTTCAACGAAACCGACTTGGCATTTGCAACCAGGTTGATGGAAGAAGAGGGATACTATTATTTCTTTGAACACAGTGCATCCGGCCACAAGCTGATCGTCGCCGACCAGGGTGTCGCATTCAAGGACATTCCGGACGCCGCCCTGCACCTGTCAGGCGCCAACGACCCGGCCACCATAACGGCCTGGTCCCATGTCGCCCGTACGGTCCGGGGCAAGATGCGGCTGAAGGACTATGACCCCGAAAATCCGGATGCCCTGCTGCAGGCCGACAAGAACACAAAGCTGAAGACCAGCGGCAAGGAGCAGAGGGATGATTTCCGTTGGCCGGCATACACCGTCCAGAGCGGCACGCTGGACAACCGGACGCAATGGGAAATGGAAGCGGCCGAGGCCCAGGCCCACCAGTTCCAGGCCACCAGCCACTTCGGAACGCTGGTGCCCGGCGGCAAGTTCAAGCTTTCCAGCCGCCCCGCCAGCCAGTATGACGGAACCTATGTCGTGCGTTCGGTGAACCACGAGGCCACCGACGACAGTTGGCTCACCCAGAACGGCACTGTTTCGTACGAGAACAGTTTTATCTGCTTCCCGGCGACGATTACCTGGCGCCAGCCCATGGTGACGCCGCGCCCGCGCATGCAGGGAATTCATGCCGCCCTGGTCCTCGGCCCGCAGCACACCAGGGGTACCGAAATCAGAAGCCAGGACGGCGAGGAAATCCACACCGACTCCTTGGGGCGGGTGAAGGTCCGCTTCTACTGGGATCACCGGGCTGATGCCGCAGGCGGGCAAGCGATCTGGGCGCGCGTGGTGCAGCCCTGGGCCGGAAAGGGCTGGGGTGCCCAGTTCATCCCCCGTGTGGGGACCGAAGTGGCCGTCTCGTTCGTCAACGGCGACCCGGACTGCCCGATCATCGTTGGGGGCCTGTACAACGGCCGCGATACCCCGATCTTTGCCGAGGGCGAGAAGACCAGGCTTGGCTTTCGGACGCGAAGCACGCTGAAGGGCGGCAAGTCCAACTTCAGCGAATTCAGCATTGACGACAAGTCCGGGCAGGAACTGGTCTTTCTTCATGCCGAAAAGGACCTGACCACCGAAGTCGAAAACGACCAGGCCACCAAGGTCGGACACGATCAGACCCTGACGGTTGACAACTGCCGCATCGTCACGGTCAAGAAGGATGAAACGATCGAGATAACGCAGAACCGCTCGGTTACGATCGACCAGGGCAACGACGCGCTCGACATCCGGATGGGCAACCTGTCGATCAAGGCTGACGCCGGCAAGATCGAGATTTCGGCGTTGCAGTCGGTCACGCTGACAGTCGGCGGAAATTCAATTAAGATCGACCAGGAGGGGGTGGCCATCAACGGCATTATGGTCAAGGTCGCCGGCCAGGCTATGACAGACGTCAGCGCGCCCATGACCAAGATTTCAGGCGATGGCATGCTCACTCTTAAGGGCGGCATCATGATGCTGAACTGACATGTCGGAAACACTGGCGAAGTTCAATGCAACCGATCTGGCCACGCTACTGCCGCGCCTGGCGCTGCCCGCGGATCCGGCGAGCGTGATCCATGACTGCGCCACCGTGCCCAAGGCTCTTGCGGCGCTGGAGGCGGGAGGCTTCCGGATCGAAGCGGTCCGGCTGGTCGCGCATGCACTGCCGCGGCGGGAGGCCGTCTGGTGGGCTTGCATGTGCGCCATTCATACCGCGCCGCCTGACCTGCCCGCAGCTGACCGCGCGGCGCGGGAAGCCGCGGAAGACTGGGTGCGCCAGCCAACGGACCAGGTGCGGCGCACTGCCATGGCGCGCGCGCAGGCCACCGCGTTCGGCACGCCGGAGGCCTGGGCCGCCGTCGCGGCGTTCTGGAGCGGCGACTCCATGGCGCCGGAGAGCCAGCCCGCCGTTCCGCCTCCGCCTCATCTCACCGGCACCGCCGTCGCGGGGTCCGTTGCATTGTCCGCCGTTCGCGGCGATGTATCCCGCCGCCCGGCACGCCTGGAACGCTTCCTGGAAAGCGCCCGCAACATCGCATCCGGCGGGCCCGGCCGCCTGGCCGTTGAAAATGCCTGATCCCAGCCATTGGCAAAGCCTGCGCACCCATCCGGGCAGGAGGCTGCAGCTGTGCAACTGACCCTGAACGTCCTGCGATGCCCGCCGGCGGTGACACCGGAAACCCGTGTCCTGACCGGCGGCGAGTTCTCCCTTGGCCGGGGTCCGGGCGTGGACTGGGTACTGAGCGACGTGAACCAGATGGTTTCCCGCCAGCATTGCACGCTGGCATTTCGTTCCGGCGAATGGCAACTCCTGGACAACAGTGCGAACGGGACCTTCGCGAACAACGATGAGGCGCCGATCGGCAAGGGCAACAAGCGTGTGCTTCGCGACCACGACCGATTGCGCATCGGGCCGTATGAGATCGAGGTGCTGCTCGACCAGGGCGAGCGTCCCGCCGATCCCGGGCCTTTCGTCGCCAGGCGGGAGCCCGGCATCCCGTACGACGATCCGTTCGGCGATCCGCTTTGGCCGGAAGATCCGAAGGCATCCTTCGCAGGTCGGACGCAGGACGACCATTCGTCGGTGCTGGATGACGCGCTCTACCCACCCAGCCCGGTCGAGCAGGTGTCGGTGCCCGGCGGGGGCCTTATCCCGGCCGGTGACCTGTTGCCGGAAGGCTGGGACAATGATCTGCTGCCAGGCGTGCCGGATCCCGAGCCGGCACCATCCGGCACGCTGCAGCCGGAACCGGTGTTCGCGCCGCGCAGCCCGCCCCCCCAGCTGCCATCGCAACCGCCGCCTGTGGTTGCACCGGCGCCGCAGCCGGCCGCCGATGGGTCGCTGCTGGCTGCCTTCCTCGCTGGCGCAGGCTTGCCGAACGCAAATGTCGCCGACCCGGCCCTGGCAATGGAACGCTTGGGTGAGGCCTTTCGCGCTCTTGTCTCCGGGTTGCGCTCTGTCCTGATTGCGCGCGCTTCGATCAAGAGCGAGTTTCGCATCGAACAGACGATGATCCGGGCACGCAACAACAATCCGCTGAAGTTCGCCGCCAACGATGACGACGCGGTATCCGCTCTGCTGAACGCCGGCCGACCGACCGATACGACGCCGGCGCGGGCGGTATCGGACGCGCTGCGCGATATCCGGCTGCATGAACTCGCCACCATGGCGGCGATGCAAACCGCCGTGCGCGCCCTGCTTCAGCGCCTGGACCCGGACAGGATCAGCGCCACCCAAGGGCAGGCCCGGTCCATGCTGCCGGGGCACAGGAAGGTCCGTGCATGGGACATGTATGAGGCCCTGCACGCCGAGATCAGCCAGGCGCTCAGCGACGATTTCGACAGCGTCTTCGGCAAGGCGTTCGCCCGCGCCTATGAAGAAGCGCTGGAAGATCTCGCCCGGGATCGACCAGGGGGACGCAGGTGAACGTCACCGGGAGGAAACCAGGCAAGCGATACGGCGGCTCCCGGGCGCGTCTGTTGGCTGCCCGCCGCGGTCTGCTGCTGATCTGCGTGCAATTGTCCGCATGCTCGTCGGATCAGAAGTCGCCTGAACCGCCTCCGCCACCTGTGGTAATGCTTTCTTTGGCTGGCAGCACGGACCAGAATCCTGACATCAACGGCGCGGCCTCGCCTGTTGACGTGCGCATCATCCAACTGGTCGAGCCGCATCGCTTCGAATACGCCGACGCCTATGCGTTCCTGGACAGCGAGCGGAAGGCACTGGGTTCCGACGAGGCCGCCACCCAGGATGTTTTCGTCAACCCGTCGGAACGGCGCAGCATCAGGATCGACCCGAAGCCGGGGGTCACGGCCATCGGCATCGCGGCACTGTACCGCGACATCGACAATGCGCAATGGCGCGCCGTCGCCCCGATCGCCACCCATGGCACCACGAAGCTGTCGGCCACCATTGGCCGGTTGGCCGTAACCTTGCGGCCTGCGCCATGACGCCTCTGCCGTGCCCACGCCAGGACGCATGCGAGCCTCATGCCGCAATGACGGAGTTCAACGCCGTGATGTCCGCCCCCGAGCCGCCAGAGCGAACCGCAGACAGATTGGGATGCATTGACCGCGCCGCCCTCCCGCCATGGCGCGATTTGTCCGGGCCACCTGTCGCGGTACGTGCCGCGAGAGGTGGCCGGATGCGGCGAACGGCCTGGTCGTCATGGCGGCCGCAGGGCCGCCATCCACGCCCTTCCGCGGCATCAACGCCGCCAGCCGTGGATGCCGGGCCTTCACCCGGCATGATTAAATGGCAGTGCGGCCAGCCCGCTATGTCAGCGCCTATGCGGCTTGTCCGGGCCGCCTGTTCAAGCACTCGTGCTGCGATAGGCGGCCCGGACAAGCCACACCATGACGGTGGAGGAATGCGCCTGGCCTGTTTGCAGCCTTCGGACGATTTCCACCCATGAGCTGGACCAACCGCGTGATCTGGCAGGAAGGCATGTTCCTGCGCACGCAGCACTTCCAGCAGCAAGACCGGTGGACCGAGCAGATCATCCAGGGCTGGGTCAAGGCGCTGCGCCTGCATGGCTGGGGGCTGGTCCAGTACGCGCTGAACCGCGATCTGCTCGCCAGCGGGCGGTTCGCCCTGAGTTCCGCGGCCGGCGTGTTCGAAGACGGCACGCCGTTTTCTCTGCCCGGCGACGCCGATCATCCGCCGCCCCTCGAGGTACCGGAAAATACGCGCAATGTGCTGGTTTACCTCGGCGTGCCCATCCGCCAGGCGGGCGCGATCGAGGTGGGAGACGGCCCCACCATGGGCCGCTATTCCTCCTGCCCATTCGAGGCATACGACACCCATTCCGCCTCGCCCCAACCCGCGGACCTGCAGGTCGGCCGCCTGAACCTGCGCTACCTGCTGGAAACCGACGACCGCGCCGGATTCCTGGGTATCGGACTGGCCCGCGTGACCGAGGTCACCGCCGATCGCCGCGTCGTTCTCGATGAACGCTGGATACCGCCTGCCATCGTATGCTCAGGTGTCACGCCGCTGTCGGGCCTGATCACGGAACTTACGGGCATGCTGAACCAGCGCGGCGAGGCGCTGGCGGCGCGCATGACCGCGCCCGGGCAGGCCGGTGTCGCCCAGGTGGCCGATTTCCTGCTGCTGCAATCCGTCAATGGCTGGCAGAACGTTCTGGCGCACTGGGCCGATGCCGCCAATGTCCACCCGGAAGCGCTGTACACGACCCTGGTGCAGATGGCCGGCGAGTTCGCGACCTTCCTGGAGACGCGGCGGCCGACGAAATACCCGGCCTATCGCCACGACGACCTGCAGCGCAGCTTCGCCCCTGTGGTGGCCGATTTGCGGCGCGCGCTGTCCACCGTGCTGGAGCAGACGGCAATCCCGATCCCGCTGCGGGAAGCCCGCCACGGCGTGCGGGTCGGCCCGATCAGCGACCGCAGCATTCTGCGCGCCTCGGGCTTCGTGCTGACTGTTCAATGCGACATGCCGACCGAAACGCTACGCCGCGCATTCCCGTCACAGGTGAAAATCGGCGCCGTGGAGCACATCCGCGAACTGGTGAATGTCGCCCTTCCCGGCATCGCCGTGCGCGCCCTTCCGGTGGCCCCGCGGCAATTGCCGTTCTACGCCGGCGCCACCTACTTCGAGCTGGATCGCGCCAGCCCGCACTGGCAGCAGATGCAGAATTCCGGTGGCTTCGCGATCCATGTGTCCGGCGATTTCCCCAACCTGCGGCTGGAACTCTGGGCGATCCGAGGATGAGCGACAATCCCTTCGACGAGGACAGCGATCGCACCGTCATCCGTCCGGTACCCGGCGGAATACGCCCGACCCGGACGCCGCCGCCCGATTTGTCGGCGACGCGCGCGCCCCCGTCCGCCGCGCCGCGTTCCGCGGCCGACGCCACATTGGCCGGCCGGCCCGCGACTGCCGCCGTCGATGCCGGTCCGATCGTCCTTGGCCTCAATCCGCTGGTTTCCGCGGCCGGCCCCTTGCTCGCCCTGATTGCCCGGCTTTCGCGCACCTTTTCCCAGCCCGACCCGGCAGACCTGCGGGAACGGACGCTGCGCCAGATCCGCGATTTCGAGCGCGAGGCCCGCACCCACGACCTGCCGCACGACCTGGTCATCAAGGCGCGGTATGTGCTGTGCGCCGCGCTCGATGACGTGGCGCAAAACACGGAATGGGGCAGCAACGGCGAATGGGCGTCGCGCCCATTGCTGGTGGGATTCCGCGAAGGGCTGCGGGGCTACGAGGGCATCCAGAGCGGCGTCGGCTTCTTCCGCCTGCTGGATGATGCCAAGCGCAATCCCGGCGCTGAACTGCCGCTGCTGGAACTGATCTACCTGTGCCTCAGCCTGGGCTTCCTGGGTGAGCTTCGGGTCAGCCAGAGACCCCTGGCGGCTCTCGACCGCGTCCGGCAGGATCTGTACACGGTCATTTCCAATCATCGGAAGCCGGCGGAAGCTGCCCTCTCGCCGCACTGGCAAGGGGTGGGCGTGCCATATGTGCCGCCGCGCCGGGCGGTTCCCGTATGGGTCATCGGCACGGCCGCATTGGCTGCGATCGGCAGCCTGTTCGTCTGGTTCACCACCGACCTGAACGCCGCTTCCAACACGGTATTCGAACGCATGCTGTCCGCCCCTGTCGCGCAGCAGCCGCAGATCGTGCGCGCAAAGCCGGTGCTGCCGCCCGCCCGGGTTGTTGTGAGTCAACCGCAGCCGCCCGAAACGCTGGCGACCCTCCTGAAGCCTGAAATTGACCGCGGCCTGGTCAAGATCCTGGGAGATCATGCCATGCCCGTCATCCGCATCACCAACCGCGGCATGTTCGCCTCGGGCAGCGCCACTGTCGCCGGCGCATACGTTCCCCTGCTGCGGCGGATCGGCCAGGCGCTGAACATGGAACAAGGCCCCGTGCAGGTTGACGGGTACACGGACAACCAGCCAATCCATACGGTGCGCTTTCCGTCGAACTTCCAGCTGTCCGCCGCTCGGGCCGAGGCCGCGGCGGCGATCATCGGGCGTGAGTTCAAGCAACCCGACCGGCTCACCGCGCGCGGCCACGCCGATGCCGACCCGATTGCCTCCAACGACACGCCCGAGGGCCGGGCGGAGAACCGGCGGATCGAAATCGTGCTGCACAGGCAGGACTGACCATGCGGTCGATCGTTCGCATCCTTGGTTCCCGCTGGTTCCTGAGCTTCATCGGTATCGTCCTGCTGGCATTGCTGGTCTGGTGGTTCGGGCCGTTCCTGCCGGCACTGGAGGGCTGGATCCCCCGCGCGGCGATCATCGCCGCCATGGCGCTGGCCTGGGCCGGCGCGAATCTGCTGCTGGACCTGCGCCGGCGCCGCCGGGACGCGGCCCTGGTCGCCGGCGCCACCCAGGCTGAACCCGACCACGGCGCCCTGGCCTCGGCCGAGGAAGAGGCGGCGCTCCACGACAAACTGACCGCCGCCCTGACCATGCTCAGGAAGGCGTCGGGCTCGCGCGGCTATCTGTATGAACAGCCTTGGTATGCCATCATTGGCCCGCCCGGCACCGGCAAGACCACGGCGCTGCTGAATGCTGGCCTGAAGTTCCCCCTGGCGGCGGAGATGGGCCAGAAGGTGGCGGGGTTCGGCGGCACGCGGATGTGCGACTGGTGGTTCACCGATGATGCGGTGCTGATCGATACCGCCGGCCGCTATACCACCCAGGAAGACTCGACGGTGGACAAGGCGGGCTGGAACGCCTTCCTGTCGCTGCTGCGGCGCACCCGCACGCGCCAGCCATTGAACGGATTGATCGTCGTGTTCGCGCTGCAGGATGCGCAGCAGCCGGAGAGCAGCATCGGCGGGTCCACCCCGGCCCAGCGCTCCGCCCATGCCGCCACGATACGCCGCCGCATCAAGGACGTATATGAGCAGCTTGGCGTGCGGGTGCCGGTTTATGCGGTCTTCACCAAGGCCGACCTCGTGGCCGGCTTCGTCGATTTCTTCAGCGACCTGGATCGCGAGAAACTGGGCCAAGTCTGGGGCATGACCTTCCCGCTGGCGGTCTCGAGGGGCGGCGCTGCCAAGGATTTCGCAAACGAATACGCCCTGCTGATGCAGCGCCTGAACGACCGGCTGCTGGACCGGCTGCAGGCCGAGCGCGGCGCCGACCGCCGGCCCCTGATCGCCGACTTCCCGGCGCAGATGGCAAGCCTGCAGCAGCCGCTGAGCGAGTTCATCACGGAGGCCTTTGGCGCCTCTCGCCTGGACGCCGCCCCGATGCTGCGCGGCGTTTATTTCACCTCCGGCACGCAGGAGGGAACGCCGATCGATCGTCTGACGGCGGTGATGGCCCGAAGCTTCGGCATCGATCAGGTGCGCGCCAGGCCACTGACGCCGGAGCGCGGCCGCAGCTATTTCCTGACGCGCCTGCTGAAGGACGTCATCTTCAACGAATCGATGCTGATCTCGCGCAATCCCGCGGCAGTGCGGCGCAACCGCCTGCTGCGCGCGGGCGCCGCTGTGGCCGCCGTGCTGGTGGCCGCAGCCGGCGCCGGCGCATTGTTGCAGACCAGGGCGGTGAATAACGCCGCGACGGCGGATGCCGGCCGGGCGCTGGACGACTACACCGCGGCAGCGCAGGCCTTGCCGCTGGATGCGGTGCGGGATGCCGACCTGCGGCGGATCCTGCCTGTGCTGGACAAAGCCCGGGCTCTGCCGTTCGGCGATCGGGACAGTGACGCATCCGTGATGCAGTTGTTCCCTGGACTGTCCCAGATCCCGAAGCTGCGCGCGGGCGCTGAAACTGTCTATAGGAACGCGTTGCGGAACGTCCTGCTGCCGCGGCTGATCCTGCGCCTGGAAAACCAGATGCGGCAGAACTTCGATAAGCCCACCTTCCTATACGAGGCAACCCGGATCTACATGGAGCTTGGCTCGCTGCATTCGCCGGAGCCAACGTTGATCAAGCAGTGGATGCACTACGATTGGGCTTCTGCCTTCAGCAGCCCGGCTGACAGCGGTGTCCGTCACCGGCTTGAGCAGCATCTGGCCGCGCTGCTGGACGAGCCTTTGCCGAAATACCCGCTGGACGGCGCCCTGATCGACAGTGCCCGCAGCACTTTCAGCCGTGTCAGCCTGGCCGACCGGGTGTACAGCGCGATCCGGACCTCCCCGCAGGCCGCTGCGCTGCCGCCCTGGCGGCCGAGTGATGCGGCTGGCCCGGCGGGTGTGCGCCTGTTCCATCGCCGCTCCGGCCTGCCCATGACCGACGGGATTGCGGGCTTCTTCACCGTCGAGGGCTTCTACAAGGTCTTGCTGCCGCAATTGCCCAGTGCCACCCGCCAGGCCGAGAGCGAAAGCTGGCTGCTCGGCCCCCAGGCGGAAATCGATCCGACGAGCCCGCAGGCGCTGTCGCTGCTGCCCGACGTGATCGCGCTGTATGAAAAGGATTACGAGAAGACCTGGGACGCGCTGCTTGCCGACATCGACATCGATCCGCTCGACAACATGCAGCAGGCCATCCAGGCCCTTTATATCCTGTCCTCGCCGCTGTCGCCGATGCGCGACCTGCTGAACGGCATCGTTCGTCAGTTGACCCTGTCCGTGCCCCCGGCATCCGGTCCCGGCGCCGCGACAGGTGTCGCGGCGGCTGCGAACGCTGTGGATTCGCGCCTGCAGAACCTGTTCAAGAAAGCCGAGCCGTCGGCGGAGCCGCCCGGCAAGGCAGTTGAGACCTACTACGCGCCGCTGATCGCCTATGTTGGCAAGGGGCCCGGCGCGCCCATCGACATGCTGCTGAAGCTGCTGAACGACCTGCAGCAGCAGTTGGCGCGCCTGTCCGCTACGCCACAGGGCGCATCCGTCGCCTCGGTCGTGGGAAGCGACCCTACCCAGCCGCTGCTTGCCGAGGCATCCCGCGCGCCCGAACCGATCCGTCGCTGGATAACTGTTCTGACCGGCGGCGGCGATACGCTGCGCAGCCGCGATGCGCAGAAAAGCGCAACCGCGGCGTTTAACGCCCCCGGCGGTCCCGCTGCGTTGTGCCGGCAGGCGGTGGCCGGGCGTTATCCGTTCTCTCCGTCGTCGCCGAACGGCATTCCGCTGGACGATTTCGCGCGCCTGTTTGCGCCGAACGGCTTGCTGGATCAGTTCTTCACCACCCAATTGCGCCCGTTCGTGGACACGTCCGGGCCCGTGTGGCGGGCCCAGGCGGTGGACGGCGTTGCCCCACCCGTGTCGCCTGGCGCGCTGGCGCAGTTCCAGCGCGCCGCCGCCATCCGCGACCTGTTCTTCGCCAACGGCGGCAGCGAACCAACGGTGCGCTTCGACATCCAGCCATTGACGCTGGACAGCGGCGCCACGCAGGTGACGCTCGATTTCGACGGCAGGGAACTGGTCTATGCGCACGGGCCGTTGCGCGGCATGTCCGTCACCTGGCCGGGGCCGAACCATATGAACAATGTCCGGCTGGTCTTCGATTCGTCCGGGGCCGGCGGTCCCGCCGCGCTGCAGGCCACCGGCCCCTGGGCGTTGTTCCGGCTGTTCGGCCAGGGGCATCTGGCGCGGGCAGGATCTGCTGACGAATACGTCCTGAGCTTTGACGTGGGCGACCACCACGTGACCTATCAGATCCGCGCCAGCTCGGTACTGAATCCGTTCATGCCGGGCGTGCTGCGGGATTTCCGGTGCCCCTCGCTATGACCCTGCCGCTGGCCACGGGGATCTTCGGCAAATTACCGGTGCGGGGCGATTTTGTTCGCCTGGGGTTGCCGCGCGACTGCACGGATGGATGGGACCATTGGCTGTCGGAGATGACGGCGGAGACCCAAAGGCGGGCGGGTGCGGCGTGGCTCGACGCCTTGCAGGATGTCGTGTCACCCGAAGATGCCAGGAGGATGATGGATGTCCCGGACCTTCATCTGGCTGTCGTTTCGGCTTCACGATGGTGGACCGACGGTTCCGCGCTGGTTGAGCCCACCGGGATCACTTTGGACGGTCTGCCGGGCGCCCCGGTTTTCGCGGCCATGCTGGGCTGCCGCCAACCTGGCGCGACCCCACCGGATGAAACGCCCGGGCGGGCCGGGCCGCCGGAACGGCTGCTTCTGAGCGACCGCCCTGAGAACATGTGACACGAGAACATAGGAAACACAACCAAGGCGAAGATGCCAGGAGGAGCCGCCGATATGACAACGCCGCAATTCCTGTCCTGGGCGGCCACGCATCCAAGCGCAGGCCGCTCGTACAACGAGGATGCGTTTGTTGACCGGCCGGCGCTTGGGCTATGGGCGGTCGCTGACGGGGCGGGGGGGCACGAGGGCGGGCAGATGGCCTCGGGCATGCTGCGGAGCGCGCTGGAAGCCATTCCCGAGTCTGTATCGGCCGCGGAACTTCTGGCCGAAGTGCGGGCAGGCATCGAAGCCACGCATATCTCGTTGCGCGCTTTGGCAGAGCGGGACGGGCGGCCGATCCTGGGCGCCTCCACGATTGTCGTGCTGATGCTGCGGGATGAGCATTTTGCCTGTCTTTGGGCCGGGGACTCGCGATGCTACCTGCTGCGCGACGGCGTGCTGCAGCAGATTACCCACGACCACAGCCTTGTGCAGGAACTGGTGGACAGCGGTGCCATCCATCCGGAGGACGCGGAGGCTCATCCGCAGGGGAATGTGATCACCCGCGCTGTTGGTGCCGATATGGACGAACTGGTGCTGGACAAGGCGAGTAACCGGACCCAGCCGGGGGATCGGTTCCTGTTGTGCAGCGATGGGCTGTACAAGAGTGTGCCCGAAGTGGAACTGGCGCGTTTGCTGGCGGAGGATACCGGGGTGCCACCGACGCAAGCGATGATTGCCGCGGCGCTGGCGATGAATGCGAGTGACAATGTGACGGCGGTGGCTATCTTGATCGGCGGAAGACTTGAGTGACCCGGTGTCACCGCCGATGCAGCGTGCCAGTCGGGTACCCTTCACCGCGGGAGAGCAAGTTACGATTGATGCTTTGGAATCCACAGACGAGTATTGGCCAAACAGCTATACGTTGGATGACGTTCCACCAACTCGTGATACATAACCGGATTGAGATTCTACACCTTCGACATCTGCGTCAGATCATAACCCACCGTATCCGGACTCCCCTGCGTCTGCGGTGTCAGCCCTGTATATGTAATCATGATCTTGGTGAAGTTCAGCGACAACGACTCCGTCGGGTTATCACCTCCAGTGGACACGCTGTACCCGCTGATGCCGGTGTTCGACAACTTGTAGGTCAGAAACGTCGTGACCGTATCCTTCGTCGTCGAAGTCATTTTCAACATCACGTCGTTGGCAAGATTGCCCGCAACCGCGTCCTGAAACAATTTATTGGAGGCGACGTCCATCACCTTTGTGACCGTGACCTCGCTGATGCTGGGCTCCGAACCTTCGCGCGATTCGGGTGAGCGTGACGCCGAACCGATCGCACGTCCGACGCCCCATTGCAGCGAGTGCAACTCGATCCACTTTTCGAAGCCCTTCGTGGTGACAGCCCCGTCGATGGATCCGTACTTCATGTAGATCGCCATTGCGCCCCCCCTATCGCCGTAAGATCCAGTCTAGTGAATATCGTAGTAAAACGAACTCCGGCCGTCCACTCCGATCCGTATCATTTGTACGGCGGAGCCCTCGGCCAGCCGAGCCAGAACCAAGGCTGACAGTTCAGGCAGCAGCGTGCGCGACAGTATCTTCTCGATGTTGCGAGCGCCGGACGATGTCTCGGTGCATCGCGCCGCAATCGTGTCCACAACGTCGGGACCCCAGGCCAGGTCGGCCTTGTAGGCCTCCGTCACCCTCTGTCTGACGCGTCCCAACTGCAGCGTGACGATCTGCCTGATGATATCAGGCGAAAGCGGGAAATAGGGCACCAGCGTCACGCGCCCCAGGAAGGCCGGTTTGAAGTGTTTCATCAGTTCCGGCATCAGGGCATCCGCCAATCCGTCCGCATCAGGCGCCGTGTCCGGGTCCGCGCACAGCCGGCCAATCAGGTCCGTAGCCGCATTCGACGTCATGATGATAACGGTGTTCTTAAAGTCGATGTCGCGGCCTTCGCCGTCCTTCATGTTGCCCTTGTCGAACACCTGGAAGAACACATCCTGCACCCCGGGATGCGCCTTCTCCATCTCATCCAGCAGGATCACCGAGTATGGCCGCCGCCGCACCGCTTCGGTCAGAATTCCGCCTTCGCCGTAGCCGACGTAACCGGGAGGACTTCCCATCAGCAGGCTGACTTTGTGTTCCTCCTTGAACTCCGTCATGTTGATCGTCGTCAGGTTCTGTTCGCCGCCATACAGCAGATCGGCCAGCGCCAGGGCGGTTTCCGTCTTTCCGGTGCCTGATGTGCCAACCATCAGAAAAACCCCGACCGGCTTTCGCGGATCCGTCAGCCCCGCGCGGCTTGTTCGGATCGATTGCGAAACAGCCTCCAACGCATGAGGCTGCCCGACGATCCGCCGCTCCATCGCCTCCTTCAACTGCAGCACCGTGCGGATTTCATTGGATCGCATCCGTCCGGCCGGGATGCCGGTCCAGCTTGCGACAACCTCTGCCACCGCCTGTTCGTCCACAACCGGATGAATCAGCGGTTCCTCGCCCTGCAACGCATGCAGTGACCGGACAGTCTCGATCAGCCGGTTCCTCGTCGCGTCGGCCGTTCCCACGTCCGTATCGTTTTCGATAGTCCGGCGCAGTTCGGCCATCTGCGCAACCAGCGCCTTTTCCTGTTGCCAGCGATCGTACAGCGCGGCGCGGACATCGGAGAGTTCCGCCCGCTCCGTCTTCAGCGCCGCGCGCCTGTCTGCGTGGTCCTCGCCCGCCGCGGTCTCTCGCTCCAGGATACCCAGTTCCGTGTCGATCAGGCCAATCCGCCGCTCGCGGTCCTCGATCGGCGCCGGCACGGCGGCCTGGCTCATGGCCACGCGGGCACAGGCGGTATCGATCAGGCCGACAGCCTTGTCCGGAAGCTGCCGCGAGGGGATATAGCGTGCCGAAAGACGCACGGCGGCACTGACGGCGTCGTCCAGGATGCGGACCTTGTGGTGCTGTTCAAGCGTTTCGACCAGGCCGCGGATCATTGCCGTCGCAACCGGCTCCGACGGTTCCTCCACCTTCACCACCTGGAAGCGACGTGTCAGCGCCGCATCCTTTTCCACATACTTCTTGTACTCGGCCCAGGTGGTGGCGGCGATCGTCCGCAATTCCCCACGGGCCAGGGCGGGCTTCAGCAGATTGGCCGCGTCGCCTTGTCCGGCCGCGCCGCCCGCGCCGATCAGCGTGTGCGCCTCATCGATGAACAGGATGATCGGCCGTGGGCTTGCCTTCACTTCGTCGATAACATTGCGCAGACGGTTCTCAAATTCTCCCTTTACACCGGCGCCTGCCTGCAGAAGGCCGAGATCGAGGCTGCGCACCGCGACGTCCTTCAGCGCGGGAGGCACATCGCCCTGGGCAATCCGCAGCGCAAAACCTTCCACTACGGCGGTCTTTCCGACCCCGGCCTCGCCCGTCAGCATCGGATTGTTCTGCCGCCGCCGGGTCAGGATGTCGATCACCTGCCTTATTTCCGTGTCCCGGCCCAGGATCGGGTCGATCCTTCCGGCCGCCGCCTGGGCGGTCAGATCGGTGGTGAACTGGTCCAGCGCCCCTGTGGCGGGCCGCGCCATGGCGTCGGACCCGCCGATCTCCGGTCCTGCAGCCTCCGGTCGTTGGCCGGTTGGCGCGGCCTCGGCACTGTTGGCGGTGATGGCGGCGAAATCACGCTTCAGCAGATCGGGCGGAATCTTCAGCAACTGGCTGGAGGCATCCCGCGCCCGGCGCGCCAAGGTTTCGTCGGCAAGCAAGGCCCAGATCAGATGCCCGGACCGGATCATCGTCTGCCCGAACTCCACCGAAGCCAGCAGCCACGCCTGCTTCGTGAGTTCCACCAGTTCCGGCGCCAGCGACGGCGCGCGGCCATTGCCGGTCCGCATCCTGTCCAGCGCTTTGTTCAGATCCGCCGACAGCCGGCCGGAATCCACTTCGTAATGGCGCAGGATCGCGGCCACATCGCCGTCGGTCCGGTCCCACAACGTATGCAGCCAGTGTTCTATTTCGACATTGTAATGTGTGCGCGACAGGGTCAACCCGGCTGCGGCTTCCAGCGCCCGGCGGCAGGGCTCGTTTAGTCTGGAAACCAGCTGTTTCAGGTCGATGCCGGCCATGTCGCTTCCCGTTCCACGGCAGTGATGCCAGATGACGGCATCTGGTCGCTCTTCTCAGTGATCTACACTATGTGCTAGGTGAAGAAGTTGTCCAGTGCCGAGTCACGCTGGCCGTCCCGGCATCCAGCCCGGTGGACCCAGCCTCGTGAACCCAGTCCAGTGAACCGGTTCCGGAACGCGCGAACACATAGTCTGTGGAAGCACGTGGCCCTGTCGATCAGGATGAAACGGCTTCGAGACAGGGGACGAAAGGACCAGGGATTTTGAACCTGCCGGAGGGATTCGATCTCGATGCGCTGTTGGCGCCGATCTCGCCGGACGCCCCGCAGGGTATCGACGTCCGGGAAGATCGTTCCGCACAATTGCTCTATAATCGGATGCGCGATGCCCGATCCGAAGCGCGCGCCGTGGAACGTGAGCTTGAATCCTACGATACCGGGATGTCCGCCTCGCCACCGGACCCCGCGCCTCTGTGGCGCATGTTGCGCGACCTTGGCACGCAATTGCTGACAGAGCGGACCAAGGACCTGGAAATCGCGGCCTGGCTTACCGAATCCTTGGTCCGCAGCAACGGCTTGCGTGGCCTTGCCGCCGGCAGCCATCTGATCGAAGGCCTGGCGACCCGCTACTGGGATGTTCTGTATCCTTCGCCGGACGAATACGGCATGGAAACGCGCGTCGCGCCGTTGGCAGGGCTCTGTGGCCGTGGCGGCGCCGGTACGCTCGCCGCGCCGTTGTTCCGGCTTGTGCTGTTCCGGCGGCCGGACGGCTCCCCGGTGGCACTTTATCAATACCAGGCGTCCGCAAGACTGCCGACGATGGAACCGGCGGTGCGCCAGCAACGGATCGACGCCGGCATAATACCCTTTGAGGACCTCGAGAACGACGCGCGCACCGTCGGCCGAGCCTCGCTCGCCGAACTTTCCTCGGATGCCGCCGTGGCTCTCGCGTCCTGGAGCGCGATGGCCGCCGTCATCGACGCGAAGGCGGGCGCCGACGCGCCCGCGATGTCAAGTGTCCGTGACATCATCCAGGAGCTTGGCCAGATCGCAGGCCGATACGTACCGCAGGTTGCCCACGCGGACAGCTCCGCCGTCATGGACGTAAATGCGCATGCCGAAGCGCCGGATCAGCCGGCGTTGCCGTCATTGTCCTCGCAATTATCTTCGCCGCAAAATCTGACGCGGGACAGCGCACTGCAGATTCTCGATACGATTTCGGACTTTTTCCGGCGGACCGAACCGCACTCCCCGCTTTCCTACACCCTGGCCGAGGCGGTGCGCAGGGCCCGAATGCCCTGGCTGGAACTGCTTGATGAGGTCATCGCGGATCGCAGCAGCCGTGATGCTTTCCTGACAAACCTTGGCATCCGGCCACCGCCGTCGAACGAATGAAACCGCCAGACGGCCTGCCGCCGGACTGCGGGATGACACATTTTCGCGTTTCTGCTCCGCGTCACTTGAATTTTCGATTTTCTTCCGTTGTTGACCGCATTGCATCACCCGCTAGTATCCTGCCACCTGGGAAAAAATGTGCCCCTAGCGGGCTGAACCATGGGAAATGGGCATGAGTGGAAGCGTCCACGATAAACTGAGCCGGGTGCGCAAGCCGCGGGTTCACATCACTTATGAAGTGGAAACTGAAGGCGCTCAGGTTGAGCGGGAACTGCCCTTCGTGATGGGCGTCATGGGCGATTTTTCCGGTGACCCAACCGCGCCGCTGCGCCCATTGGCGGACCGGAAGTTCATCCAGATCGACCGGGACAACTTCGACGATGTCATGGCCAGCATGATGCCCGGACTCAAGCTGAAGGTGGACAACAAACTGTCCGACGACGGCACGCAGATGGCGGTCGAACTCGCCTTCCGCTCGATCGAGGATTTCGAACCCGCGCGCGTCGCCCAGCAGGTTCCGGCGTTGCGCACACTTCTGGAGACGCGTGCCAAGCTGCGCGACCTGATGTCCAAGGTGGACCGCTCAGAGGAGCTTGAAAATCTCCTTGAGCAGGTTTTGCAGAACGACAACGAAATGAAGGCGCTTTCCAGCCAGCTCGGCCTCGACAAGCAGGGGGATTGAAGCAGTGTCGGGAACCCAGTCCGTACCCTCTGCAGCCGGCGCTCCGGCCGCCGAGACCGTCTCCATACTCGATCAGGTCGTATCTGCAACGAAGCAGACAGCCCCGGACCAGGCCCAGGATCTGGTCAGGAACCTGCTGGAACAGGCGATGGCCGGGACGGTCACGTTCGACAAGAATCTGACCCGTACCTTCGACAAGGCTATCGCCGCCATCGATCACAAGTTGTCGGCGCAGCTCAACGCGATCATGCACGATCCGAAGTTCACGCAGTTGGAAGGAAGCTGGCGTGGGCTGCATCACCTTGTGCAGAACAGCGAAACCGGCACCAGCCTGAAGATCAAGGTGCTGAACATTTCCAAGCGTGACTTGTCCCGCGACCTGCAGCGCGCCGTGGAATTCGATCAAAGCCAATTGTTCAAGAAAATCTATGAGAATGAGTTCGGAACCCCTGGCGGCGAGCCGTATGGTGCGCTGATCGGCGATTATGAGTGGAGCCAGCATCCGGATGATATCGAAACCCTGCGCCTGATATCCAACGTCGCGGCGAGCGCCTTCGCACCGTTCATCTCCGCGGCCGGACCGGGAATGTTCGGCTTTGAGTCCTGGACCGAGCTGTCCCGCCCGCGCGACCTCGCCAAGATCTTCGAGTCCGCTGACTATACGAAATGGCGCAGCTTTCGCGACAGCGAGGACTCCCGCTTTGTCAGTCTTGTCATGCCTCGCACCCTGGCACGGCTTCCATACGGAAGGGCGACGAAACAGATCGACGAGTTCGATTATGAGGAAGCGCCTCGGGACACATCCGGCGCGGCCAAGCCCTTGCAGCACGATGAATATTGCTGGATGAACGCCGCCTACGCCATGGGCGCAAGAATGACCGACGCATTTGCCAGGTACGGCTTCTGTACCGCCATTCGCGGCGCGGAAGGCGGCGGCAAGGTCGAAAACCTGCCAACCCATGTCTTCATGTCGGACGATGGCGATCTGGACACCAAGTGCCCGACCGAAATCGCCATTACCGATCGCAGGGAATTCGAACTGTCGAACCTCGGCTTCCTGCCGCTCTGTCACTACAAGAATACGGACTATTCAGTTTTCTTCGGTGCGGCGTCGGTACAGAAGCCCAAGAAATATGATCGTCCCGAAGCCACCGCCAATGCCGCCATCTCCGCTCGCCTGCCATATCTGATGGCCTCCGGCCGCTTCGCGCACTACCTGAAGGTCATGGCCCGCGACAAGATCGGCAGCTTTCAGGAAGCCGCCGATGTCGAAATGATGCTGAACCGCTGGATCGCCAATTATGTGAACACCAATCCAAATGCGGGCCAGGAGATGAAGGCGCAATACCCGCTGCGCGAAGCCCGCGTCGAAGTCAGGGAAATCCCTGGCCGGCCCGGGTCATACAACGCCATAGCCCATATCCGCCCCTGGCTGCAAATGGAAGAATTGACGACCAGCCTACGCATGGTGGCCCGAATCCCGTCCGCCGCAGCCTGAGCCCCGGCTTGCCGCCGGTGGGGCAGAGGATATGAACAAGGCGTCAGCTTCCAGTCACAAAGCGCCAGCCGAGCAAGGCGCCACCACGCGGCTTCGCGCATCCGTGCTGGCCGGGACGTTTGTCGGCCGTGCCGACGAAGATCTGGCAGAAATCTTCGCCACTTTCCTGTCTGCGGATCACCACGCCGCGCTGAAGCTATGGTTCGGCACCGAGCGGCCTGATGTCGATACAGTGGCAGTGCGAGGCGCCCTGGATCGCGACATTGCCGCGATCGACGCAATGCTGTCGGAACAGATCGATGCCATCCTGCATCATCCCGGCATGCTGCGACTGGAAGGCAGGTGGCGCGGCCTGTCCTGGCTGGTGAACGGCGCGGACCTGAACGCCCGGCTGAAGATCAAGCTGCTCAATGTCACCTGGCCGGAAATCTGCCGCGACCTCGATCTGGCGTTGGAATTCGACCAAAGCCAGCTGTTTCGCAAGATTTACGAGGAAGAATTCGGCTCCCCCGGCGGCGAGCCCTATGGGCTGATCATCATCGACCACGAAGTCCGTCATCAGGCCGGTGGCCACGCACGCAGTGACGATGTCAGCGCACTGGCATCGCTTTCCAGCGTCGCCGCCGCCGCCTTTTCACCGATGATCCTTGGTGCCTCGCCGGCACTGCTGGAAGTCGATCACTTTTACGAACTAGCCAATGTTCTGGATGTCACCGCGCCTTTACGCAATACCGACCACGCCCGCTGGCGCGGCCTGGGGACCCGAACCGACATGCGCTTCGTCGGCGTCGCCCTGCCGCGGATGCTCGCGCGTCCGCCCTGGCAGGATGACGGAACACGCGACGACGGCTTCCGTTACGCCGAATACGCGCCGGGCCCGGAACATCGCGTCTGGTCCAATGCGGCCTACGGGTTCGGGGCCGTCGTCGCCCGCGCGTTCGCCACTTATGCCTGGCCTGCCGACCTGCGCGGCGTGGAAGTCGACCGGATCGGCGGTGGGCTCGTGCAGCACGCACCGGCGGAACCGTTCCGGACGGAATTCGATCTGGTCTGGCCTCGCATCCCGCTCGAGATTGTCTGGAACGATCGCCAGGAACGTGAGTTTGCCGCGAACGGCCTGATCCCGCTGGCATCCGTGCCCAACACCGAGGAACTGGTCTTCGGTGCCGTCGGCAGCCTGCTGATCCCGCCGCGCCGAACCGGCAGGAATGCGGCGCCGGTCAATGCCAACGCCCACGTCTCCTCGCAGCTCAATTCGATCTTGTGCGCATCCCGTTTCGCCCATTACCTGAAGCTGATGGGCCGGCAGATGGTCGGTTCGTTCCGGACTGCCGACGAAATCGAGCGCCAGCTGCAGGGCTGGCTTACCCGCTACGTCAATGGCAACCTGTCCGCCGCCGCGGAAAGCCGGGCGCGGCATCCCTTGGTCGCGGCACAGGTAGAGGTCCGGGAACAGATCGGCAGGCCCGGCAGCTTCGGCTGCATCGTGCGCCTCCAGCCGCACTATCAGCTCGATGATCTCGCGGCGACGTTCCAGCTCGTGACGGATTTCGGCGGGGCACGACTATGAGACCGGCCACTCTGGCATTTGACCGTCGGACCGCAGGCTTCCTGGTGTCACGGCGGGTGCAGGCCGTTGCTGCAATGTCATGCCGGGCGCAGGCCCGGCATCCACACCTTGCGGTGCCGATACCGGCAGAAGGCGTGGATGGCGGCCTTCCCGACCTTCGCTGGGGACAGGATTCATCCACCATGACGAATTGGCAGCGGCCGGGATCAACGGCTGTTGGTATGAGAGAGCAGGATATCGTTCCATGAGCGATGAGACCGTCGCATCGTTGCTGCGGCAGGGCCGGCTGGCTGACGCCATCGGCGCGGCGCAGGCCACCGTTCGCAAGGCGCCCACCAATCTCGACGCCCGGGTGCTGCTGGCCGAACTGCTGCTGGCGGCTGGTAATCTGGAACGGGCCGATGTGCTGATGGACGCAGCCGCGGCGGTGGATGCGACCGCGTCGCTGGTTGCCGCCGAGTTCCGCCAGCTCATCCGTGCCGAAACCGCGCGCCGGCAATTGTTCCAGGATGGCCGCTTGCCGGAATTCCTGTCCGGTCCAACGCCCGCGCAGCGGCTTCAGCTTGCCGCCATTGTCGCGATGCAGGCCGGGGATGGAACCGAAGCCGCCCGTCAGTCGGACCTGGCCGAGGCGACGCGCCCGCGCGTTCCGGGCTACGCGGGCGACGCCACGTTCGACGATTTCCGGGATGCCGATGACCTTCTGGCGGGCAGCCTGGAAGTGCTGACCACGACAGGCAAATACTTCTGGATCCCGACCGAGAGGGTCACCAGCGCGGTCTTCCATCCGCCGGCCCGGTTGCGGGACCTGATCTGGCGCCGCGTGTCCATGGCCGTGGCCGAGGGGCCGGAGGGCGATGTCTATATGCCTGTCATCTACCCGGTCGCCGATGCGGTTTCCGATCTGCAGCGTCTCGGGCGGGAAACCGATTGGCGCGAAATGCCCGGCGGCCTTGTGCGCGGGGTAGGCCAGAAACTGTTTCTCGCCGGAGAGGACGGCATTGATGCCATGGCCCTGACAGCCCTGCGGTTCGGCGCATGAGCCGCCGCCCGGGCATGGATCCGCGGAATCAATCGCTGCGCTTCCAGGCGCCATTGCTGGACCGTCTGATCGATCTCAACCCCGGCCAGCGCAGCGACGGGGTTTCGTTTCCCGGCGATTCGCTGACCGCGCTGCGCAATGCCGTGCGGCGCGATCTTGAAGCCCTGCTGAATGCCCGCCGCCGCTGGCGTTCCTGGCCGGCGTCCCTCAGGCACCTCGCCGTTTCGCCCATCGGCTACGGTCTTCCCGATTTCAGTGCCGGCGCTTTCAACGATCCCCGGCAGCGGGAAGAACTCCGGTTTGAGGTCGAGGACACGATCCGCCGGTTCGAGCCCAGGTTCCTGTCGCTCACCGTGTCCCTGCAGAACGCCGATGCACCGCTCGACTCGGCGTTGCGACTACGCATCGACGCCGTCCTGCATGCCGATCCGGCCCCCGAGCCGATTTCATTCGATACATTCGTGGATCCGTCGGCCGACGAGGTGATCGTGGTCGCCCGCGATGCGCCCTGAGGACAGGGCCTGTGTCTGAAACGCTGCTGCCCTATTACGATCGCGAGCTGAACGCCATCAAGCAGCTGGCAGGCGAGTTCGCCGAGGCGCATCCGAAGATCGCCGGACGCCTGCGCCTTTCGCCCGATGGCGTGGACGATCCGCACGTCTTGCGGCTGCTGGAAGGCATGGCGTTTCTCGCGGCGCGCGTTCAGCATCGCCTGGACGATGAATTTCCGGAACTCACCGACGCCCTGCTTGGGCTTCTGTACCCGCATTATCTGGCCCCGGTGCCGTCCTGCATGGTCGCGCAACTGGCCTGCCAGCCGGACCTGCTGACGCCGGCCCGGTTGCCCGCCGGTCTTGCCGTCGATACGGAACCGGTGCGGGGCGAAACCCTTCGCTATCGCACCACGACCCCGGTGACGCTATGGCCGGTCACGGTCGAAGCCGTCCGCCTGTCCGGACAGCCCATCGTTGCGCCCGCCAATCCCGCCGCGGCGGGCGCTGCCGCTGTGCTGCGCATCACCCTGGCGTGCCTGGTTCCAGAGGTAACCTTTTCGCAGCTTGCCATCGACCGTCTGCGTTTCTTCCTGCGCGGCCCGCCGAACCAGACCCTGCCGCTGTACGAACTCGTCTGTGGACACGTGATCTCGGTCGCCCTCGCCGACACCGCCGCCGATGCCAGCCCGGTCATTCTCCCGCCCGGTGCGGTGCAACCCGGCGGCTTCGGCCCCGACGAAGCCCTGCTTCCCTGGTCGGCCCGTGGGTTTTCCGGATTCCGGCTGATGACAGAATACTTCGCCTTTCCCGAGAAGTTCCTGTTCATCGACATCGGCGAACTCGATCGCAAGACGCTGCTGCCCTGCGGCAACCGCCTGGAAATCTTCCTCTATCTCGACCGCCCCGCGCCAGAACTTGAACGCACAGTCGGCCAGCAATCGCTGGCCCTTGGCTGCACGCCGCTCGTCAACCTGTTCCCGCAACGCTGCGAGCCCATCCCCCTGACGCACACCGATATCGAATACCGGCTGGAACCGGACGCTCGCCGCCCTCGCGCGACCGAGGTATGGGGGGTGGAGCGGGTGCGTGAAACGCTGCCCGATGGCACCCAGCGCCCCTGGTATCCGTTCCATCGGCTGACGGAGTCCGCCATCCGGACCGAAATCGCGGGCGGCCACTACCACGTCGCCCGGCGCGAGGCCGCGTTCGGCGTCCCGGGAACCGAGGTCTTCCTGGCTCCGCATGACCCGGGTTTCGATCCCGCCGCCGCCGCGGACACCGTGCTGTCCGTCGATGCGCTCTGCCTGAATCGTGACCTGCCCACTGATCTTCCTTTTGGTGGCGGCCATCCGACGCTTCGCCTCGTGGAAGGCATCGCCGCGGTTTCCGCGATCACGGCAGTTTCGCCTGCAACGAATACCTTGCGCCCACCGCTGCGCGACAGGAAATTCTGGCACCTTATCTCCCACTTGTCCCTGGGCCATCTGTCGGTCACCGGCGGCCCCGATGGCGCGGCGGTGCTGAAGGAGATTCTGCGGCTGTATGACCTGCGCAACACGGCGGAAACGCGGGCCGCGATCGATGCAATCACCGCGATCAGCAGCCAGCCTGGCGTGGCGCGCGCGCCCGAACCGCCGCAAACCGGTCAACATCGGCGTCGTGTCCCCCCTGTGTTCTGCCGCGGCCTCGACATTACCCTGGAACTGGAGCCCCGGGCATGGCAGGTCGGAGGACTTTTTCTGCTGGCATCGATTCTGGAGCGGTTCTTTGCCCTGAATGCGACGATCAACAGTTTCACGCGTACCCGGATCGTGCTCCGTGGCCGCCCGGGGGACGCCGCGTCCTGGCCGGCGCGCAGCGGGACACGGCTGCTGGGATGACCGCCGATCCGGCTGAACCCGCTCCCCTGGTCCGGCGGCCACGCAACGCGCCGCTCGCCCGCTTGCAGCGGCAGCCGCGCCGCTTCACCTTCGATGCGATGGTGCGCGTGCTGATGCGCGCGGCATCGACGGACGAGCCATCGTCCGCAGTCCGCTTCCGCACCCCGCCGGGCCTCGCTTTCCCGGCAGCGGACGTGCAGGAGGTACGAGACGCCGCATCCAGGCGGGACGTGGTCGTCGGCGTGATGGGCCTGACCGGTCCATCCGGGGTGCTGCCGCGATATTATTCTGAAATGATTGTGCAGACGCTGCGCGGCGGTTCGACTGCGCTGCATCAGTTCCTCGATCTGCTCGGCGAGCGCTTCGTCGGTTTTTTCGCGATGGCCGCGACGAAGTACCGCCCCTCCCGTGCCGCGGATGTTGCCCGGTTGCGGCGAACCCCGCAACCTGACGCCATTTCCCAGGTGCTGCTGGCGCTGACCGGGCATGCAACACCGCATATCGCGCCTCGCCTCGCCACCGGCGTCAACCCGCTGCTGCACTACGCCGGGCTGTTCGCCATGCGGCCTCGTTCAGCCGAACGCCTGGGTGCCATGCTGACGGACTGGCTCGGCACATCGGTGCAGATCATCGAATTTGCCGGCGCCTGGCTCTGGCTGCCTCCCGACCAACGCAGCCGTGTCGGCGTCGCCGGCAGTTTCCGTCAACTCGGGATCGATGCCGCGCTCGGCGTGCGTGCCTTCAGCCCGGAGGCACGGATGCTGCTGCGCATCGGCCCGCTCAGCCGGGCGGATTTCGACCGGATGTTGCCCGACCGGGAAATTCTGCAAAGTCTGGTATCCCTGGTCCGCGCATTTGTCGGGCCCGAGCTCGGCTTCGCGGTCAATCCCGTCCTTGCCGCCGCCGACGTGTCTCGCGCGGATACGCCCGGTGCCCTGCAACTTTCCCTCGACGCGGCTGTCCGGCCGCGCCTGGGCTGGAACACGTGGCTGCCCATCGACAGCGGCAGCTTCCTGCCGCAGCGCGACGCGGCCGATGCCATTTTCGATGCCGATGCGATCGAGGCGCAGCAAGCCCGAAGCAGCACGGCTCATACCAACCAGCGTACAGTCTGACCGTTGGGCGTCGGCGCCTGATCGTCATGGCCTGGCTTGTCCGCATAGGCGCCAACATAGCGGGTGCCGGGCCATGACAGGAGGGCAACGGTCACTCTCAATGCCGACTGGTATCAAAAGGAGCGTAGCATGAACGGCTGGAACAGCGGCTATGTCACCGACGTTCCCTACACGGCCGGGTGGTACAGCCAGCAATCGCCGGTGATGATGGCGCTGGCCTGCCAGTTGTGCGGCGTCGCTGTTCCGTTTCCGCGGGATGCAGACCCGGTGCATCTTCTGGAACTCGGTTGCGGTCAGGGCTACGGCGCACTCGTGCAGGCGGCAAGCAACCCGGGGTGGCGGGTCACCGCCATCGACTTCAATCCGACCCATATCGCTGCCGCGCGGGCGTGGGCGGTGGAGGCCGGCTTGACGAATATTTGCTTCATCGAAGCCGACCTTGCGACATTTGCCGAAGATCCGGTGGGGCGGGACATCCCCGAAGCCGATTTCGTCACCATGCACGGCGTCTGGAGCTGGGTGCCCGATTCCGTGCAGTCCGGCATCGTTCGCCTCTTGCGGCAAAAGCTGCGCGCCGGCGGTGTGCTGCACCTCAGCTACAACGGGCTGCCCGCCTGGGGTCCGGTCCTTGGCATGCAGCGCCTGTTGCGCGAAGCCGGCCGCCGCCTCGCCTGGCGCAGCGACCATCAGGCCGAGGAGGGCATGGCGGTGGTGAAGGCGTTGCTGGCGGCTGAGGCGCGCCATCTCGATCGTGCGCCCATGGTCAAGGCGCTGCTTGCGCGTCTAGAGGACGTGCCGCGTGGCTATCTCGCCCATGAATACATGAATGAATTCTGGCGCCCCTGCTTCCTGGCCGATGTCGCGGCGGCGCTGTCGGGTGCGAAACTGGAATGGATTGGTTCCTCGCAGCTGATCGAGAACTTTCCGGCGCTGACCATGACCGATGCCCAGCGGGCGATTGCCAACAGGTTCGAGGACCCGCTGATGCGCGAAATGGTCAAGGACCTGTGCGTGGAACGGTCACTGCGGCACGATCTGTTCGTCCGCGGCGCCCGGCGCGTCGGCAATGCAACCCGCGACGAGATGTTGATGGACGTCGTCATCGGCATGGGCGTCCATCCCGACGAGCTGCCGGCGGAGGTCGAGGTTCCGACCGGGCAGGCGCGGTTCAACGCGGCGTTCTACGGACCCGTGGTCGAAGCCGCGAGCCGGCAGGCCAGCCGCGTCGGCGACCTGCTGCGGTTGGCGGAGGTCGAGGGCAATCGCGACAATCCCGCAGAATTGCTGGGCATGTTGGTCGGCGCAAACCTGGCCTATCCGGTCCTGCGGCCGGATGCCGATCCCGATCCTGGCGCCATGCACTTCAACCGGATCGCCGCGCGCCGCCTTGCCCGCTCGGAAAGCCTGAACCGAGTCGTGGGCCTGGCGAGTCATCGCCTTGGCGCCGGGGCGCATGGCAGCCTTCTGGATCTGCTCGTGCTCGACCGGCTCGACGCCGGAGATGCGGTCGTACCGGACCTGCTTCGGCTGATCGCGCCTCCGTCCAACGCCGTCTCCGCGCTGCGGCAGGCGATCGAGCACAGCCTTCACCGCAGAATGCCGATCCTGCGCGCGGCCGGCGTTTACTGACGGCGACAGCAAAGCCGCACGCAGTTTGGGATTGGTGGACGGCGTATCTTCCGCGTCATGGCCGGCGCAGGCCCGCCATCCAGGCATTTGCCGTGATCGGCATCGCAAGGCGTGGACGGTCCGCCTTCGCGGACCATGACAAGGAGAGGACGGTGCCCTGCACCCAATCAGGCGGTGATTCCCGGATGGGCCCAAGGGGCGTCCCAACCTGCTTGCGGTTTGCTGTCACCAGTGTCGCGCACAACGGCCCGACGGCGGCATGTTGCGACGGGAGACTGTCCGCGCAGGCGCCGAACTGGCAAATTTCCGCGGCTTCGTCCAAAGTCACCGGAATTCAGCGAGAAGCGGGCGGGTGGCGATGGGCCTGAGGACAAAGTTCAATGTGGCTATCGTGGCGGCTTTCCTGATCGGTTTCGCCGCCGCGGGCTTCTTCCTGCGGAACCTGTTCATTGAGGATGCACGCCAGCAGGTGCTGCAAGAGGCCGGCATCATGATGAGCGCGGCCAATGCGATCCGGAAGTTCACGGATACCTATATCGGACCGCTGGCGGCACAGCAGAACAACTCCGGCCAGCAGTTCGTCGCTGCGTCCGTCCCGTCCTTCGTCGCGCAGACGACGTTCAAGACGCTGCGGGCACAGTACCCCGATTTCACCTACCGGGAACCCGCGTTGAATCCCACCAATCCCACGGACCGGCCAACCGACTGGGAAGCCGACTTCATCAATGCATTCCGCGACAAGTCCGGATTGAAGCAACTGACCGGCGACCGGGAAACCCCGACCGGACGCGTGCTGAGCCTCGCGCGGCCGATCCCGATCGACAGTCCCGCCTGTCTGCGATGCCACAGCACGCCGGCGGAAGCGCCGCCGGCCATGCTGGCCACCTATGGCCGCGACAACGGGTTCGGCTGGAAACTGCATGAGGTTGTCGGCGCGCAGGTCGTGTCGGTGCCAATGTCGCTGCCAATGCAACGGGCGGAAGCCAGGTTCATGGCCTTCATGATCATCCTGTTCGGGGTGTTCCTGCTGGTTTTGATCATCCTGAACGTATTGTTGCACTACACCGTCATCCGGCCCGTGCTAACGCTATCCCACATCGCCAACGCGGTCAGCCTGGGTGATTCAAGCGTGGAGGAGTATGAGCGGAAGGGTCGGGATGAAATCGCCATCCTGTCCAGTGCGTTCAACCGGATGCGTCGCAGCCTGGACAGCGCCATGAGGATGCTCGAGTGATGACCGGTCAGCTTCCATGAACGGCCCCGGCAAGCCGTCGGCGATCGGCCGATACCGGGTCGTGGATGTCCTTGGCCGTGGTTCGATGGGCGTGGTTTACCGGGCGCATGATCCGGTCATCGACCGCGATGTCGCGATCAAGCTGGTGCATCTCGATGCGGAGGATGCAGAGCAGCAAGCAGACTCGCTCCTTCGCTTCCGCAACGAAGTTCAGGCGGCAGGCCGGTGCGCTCATCCGAGCATCGTCGCGGTCTATGACTTTCTGGAACAGGATGGCGACCCGGCCATCGTGATGGAACTGGTGGAGGGCGGCAGCCTGCATCGCCTTCTGCGCGATCCCGGCCGGCGCGCAACGCTGTCACCGCAGGACGTCTTGCTTCCGGTGCTCGACGCACTGGGACACGCGCACGGGCTGGGCATCATCCATCGCGACATCAAGCCGGCGAACATTCTGCTCACGGCAGACGGCAAGGCGAAGATCACCGATTTCGGCATTGCCCGCGTTGCAGGAGGCGTCCACGCCACGCGGTATGGCATGATGCTGGGAACCCCGAGCTATATGGCGCCCGAGCAGGTGGAGGGCGACAAGGTCGATGCCCGTACGGACCTGTTTTCCATCGGCGCTGTACTGTTCGAAATGGTGTCGGGCAAGCCGCCGTTCGCAGGTTCGACCCTGACCGAAACGATTCTGCGCCTTTCCGGGCCCGATCCGGTGGATTTGCAACCGGTTCTGGTGGCCGGGGCCTACGCCTATATCGACATCCTGCGATGTGCGCTGGCCAAGAATCCGGCGCATCGGTTTCAGAGATCCGACGAATTTGGCGCTGCGTTGCGGGCAGTTGCCGGCGATCAGCCGGACGTTTCACAGGAAACCGTGATTTTCTCGCACCGGACAGGGCGTTCCTGGGATCCCGCTTTTCTGCAACAGGTCGAGCGGCAACTGGCTACGCTCACCGGGCCTATCGCGAGAACGGCCGTCTTGCGTGCCGCCGCGAGTTCCAACAGTAACGACGAGCTCTATGCGACGCTGGCACGCGGCCTGCCCAATCCGTCCGATCGCGTGCGATTCCTGCGCGCCGTCGGAGGCGGCCGCCGCGAGCCGACATTGGGCGCGACATTGGGCGCGACACTCGGTGCGCCGCTGAGCGGCAATACGTCCTTCGGAACAGCCGCATCGCAGGCGCCACGGCCGCCATCGGCAGTGTGCCCGCAGGCATGGACTATTTCCCGCGAGGCGATGGCGGCGGCGCAGGCTGTCTTGGTCGTCTATACCGGCCCGATTGCCCGCATGCTGGTGCGGAAGGCGGCAGCCGAGGCTGTCTCAAGCAAGGATTTCATTGAGCGCCTGTGCGCCCATGTCACCCGGTCGGATGAGCAGGCAAAGCTCCGTCGCCAGTTGCGGTCGGAAGTCGAGCCAAAGCTGAACTGATCGCCTGTCGGAGATGATCTGGAATGCAGGCAACCGGATGCAAAGATTCCGGAAACGGTTCGCCGCGACCGTAGCTCATACCGTCCTGACGATAAGGCAACGTCTACGCAGTCTGCCCGGTCTGCGATATGTTGTAAGTTGGTGCCTTCGGCTCGCCCTGGCTATTACGGCTAATAGATATTCCCGGCCATCGGGCAAGAGCCTGATTTTGCGGTCGTTTCCGAGATCTGTGCATCCGGTGGGGGATACAGGCAGCCGCGCCGCTTCATGACGTTGTTGATCACGTCGTGCGAACTGGCGGCGCTTCCATCTCCGGTCCAGGCGCCATTCCGCCGTCGCGTGACAAGAACAGGGGGCGCTATGGCCGGTAAAGGTTCGTGCGGCTTCGCGCCGGCAGCGTACCGCGCGCACGCGCCATCCCCAACGGGTACCTGAAGACACATCTTGGTGAACGAGCACTGCTACTTTTACGTTGTCTGGCTTTTTGGCTATGAGTGGCTGTTTTAGTCGAATGATAAGCTTAGGTTTGGTGGCAGCCGGACGCGAGCAGCGCGGGTTGTCGGCGAACAATCGGCCAACTGCCAGTGTTGCCAGGGGAAAATGCGTACAACAATCGAACGTATCGGCAAATATGAGTTGAAAGCCCCCCTTGCGCGCACCCCCACGAGCACGGTTTACGAAGCCTGGGACACCGTCATCGCCCGTCGTGTCGCCTTGAAGCTGATGCCGCTGTCCGCCGTGGAAGAGTTCGATGAGCGGGAGGCGTTTGCCCGGTTCAAGCGCGGCGCACAAGCCGCCGGGCAACTCAATCACTCGAATATCGTCGCAGTCTATGACTTTGGCGAGACCGACTCCTATGCCTATCTGGTGATGGAGTTCGTTAGCGGCACGACACTGAAGAATGTCTTCGATGGCAACCAACGCTTCGCCTTGCCGGAGATCTGCAGGATTATCGGATCGGTTCTGGACGCCCTTCAGTACAGCCACGACCGCGGTGTGGTCCATCGGGACGTCAAGCCCGCCAACATCATGCTGACCAAGGAAAAGCAGGTCAAAATCACCGATTTCGGCATCGCGCGCCTGGAGGACAGCCAGATAACCCAGGCGGGGATGGTCATCGGCACGCCCGCGTACATGTCCCCCGAGCAGTTTCTTGGCGAAAACATCGACTGGCGCACGGATATCTATTCCGCCGGCGTGGTGCTGTACCAGATGCTTACCGGGGAGCGCCCGTACGAAGGCAACCTGGCGACGATCATGCATAAAGTCCTTTATGGATCGCCGCTTCCGCCATCCCGGGTGTCCACGCTGGTGACGCCAGCACTCGATGCAGTTGTCACCAAAGCAATGGCCCGCGACCGGGAGAACCGTTTCAAAACAGCAAGCGAGTTCCATGAGGCGTTGCTGACGGCCGCGATGCCTGCCGCGCCGGATGCCGGGAAAGCTGCCCCGATCCCGCTCCGCCCGAATGGTCAGGCCCGTCCGCAGCGGGCGAAAAAGTCTGCACCGGCCATCGGCGTCGTTGCCTTCGGCGGCTTGATTGCCGCAGCACTTGGTCTCGGCGGCTACTATGTGGTCCGGCAGTGGACCTCGCCGGGCAGCGCTGATATGCAACAAAATTCCGATGCCGCACGTGTCCAGCAACAGGCACAGGCGCGCATTCTTGAGGAGCAGGCCCGCCAGCAGCAGGCACAGGTTCGACTTCAGCAGCAGGATGCCGCTCGGCAACAACAGCAGGCGCAGCGTCAACAGGAAGAGGCAGCACGCCAGCAGCAAGCACAACTGCAGCAAGAGCAGGAAGACAGTCAACGCCAACAGCAAGCCCTGCGGCAACAGGAAGAAGAGGCACGTCAGCGGCAGCAGGAAGCGCAACGGCAGGCGGACCAGCAGCGCCAGCAACTGGAGGCGCAGCGGCAGGCGGACCAGCAGGCCCGCTTGCAGCAGGAGATGGCTCGGTTCAAGCAACAGGAGCAGGCGCGTCTGCGCCAGCAGCAGCAACAGGAACTTGCACGCCAGCGGCGTGAAACTGCTCGCCAGGAACCGGAACATAATCGGCTGGCACGGGAGCAGACAGGAGCAAAACCGAAAGCGGCCGACGACGACGCGGCAGTGGGCGGAGCGGCCAAGCCATCCTATCCCGTTACATCGACCAGCGGCGCGCTCGGACTTCTTTGCGTCTCTGTCACCCCGGACACCGCCGGCCGCTTCGGGCTGCAGACGCCAGAGGGCATGATCGTCACTGGCGTCCTCGCCGGCGGCGCTGCGGAGCGGGCAGGCATTCGGCTCGATGACCTGATCCTGAAGGTAAAGGGGCTGGAAATCAGCAACTTGTCGTCACTGTCGAAAATCGCCAGTGATGTCCCGCCGGGACAAACGGTGCCGGTGGAAATCATCCGCGACGGAAACCGCCACGTCCTGCGCCTTTCTCTGGATGCAGTCCGCCGTTAGAAGGCTTCCGGTTCGAGCAGATCCGGGGGTAAGCCCCTTCGCCACGGGCCGCGGTTGATTGGGCCGATTCGCTGCCAGACGAACGCGACCTGTTCGTGCTCTCCGCGACCACCTTACCCGA
>NZ_NHRY01000149.1 GCF_002937115.1 Rhodopila globiformis
ACAGCCTCGTCCAGGCGGCCAAAGCCAAGGCCCGGGGCTACCGCTCCTCCCGCAACCTGAAGGCGATGATCTACCTCATCGCGGGTAAGCTCGAACTCGCCCTACCCACCTGAAACAGCGAGGAACCAAATACCACCGCTGCTGCCAGCAGCCGCATCAGGTTCAGATAGATCGATACCGTCGTGTTCATTGCCGCCAGCTACATTTCCCTATGAGGTGGCCATGCCCGTCTGCTCCGAGTCTCGTGGACAGGACCAAACGTGATGGTCTTTATGATGAGTATACAATTAAATCGGAATCATATCAATAGTCTGCCGATTGGTGCATTTGAGCCCGATCGCCGTGCAGCCTTGGACTCCAGCCTGTATTCTCGTCAGGCCCATGCTGCCCTAGCCCAGATTTGCGCCCCACAAAAAGACTTCGCCTTATCAGCGGGTTATAGCCGCCTTTGGTAATAGGGGCAAAACCCCGGGCACGCACATGCAGCATACGCTCGACACCGGAACGAGGGGCGCGGAATTCCGCCATTTTTTGGTGTCCAATTGCGGAACGGTATGGACGATCACCAAATTCACCCGGACTTTTGCCCCGCTTACCGCCTTTGGTAATTTGGAGGCAAAACCCAGGGCAAATTTGGTGATCGTCGATACCGTTCCGCAATCGGACGCCAAAATGGCAGGTTATCGGCCGAAATTTGAATGTTGACATAAGAGCCTCTCGCAAAATAGGGAATAATTCCACAATAATACACCATGTAGTGCAACTTAATAAAAATCCATACTATATGTTGATATATCGGTAGATAATTCCGGAATTTTGCAAGTGGCTCATACGGCGGTTATTTTTGGGAGTCGCCTAAACTGCGTCCACTTTGAGAACCGAGGTTACGTCGGCCCGCGATCAGGAAATGTGCCCACATACGGCGCCTCAGGTCCGAACTGCCGGACTACGGTTTTCAAACTGGACGCGGTTTAGGCGCCGCCGTGGTCCAGTTCCTCGGCCAGGGCGACCCGCAACCGCTGCAACGGCTCGTTCCAGTCGCCCGGCTTCGGCTGGCGGAACAGCCGCACGCTGGGGTACCAGGGGCTGTCCTCGCGCTCCAGCAGCCAGCGCCAGTCGGCGGCCTTGGGGATCAGGATCCACGCCGGCTTGCCCAGCGCCCCCGCCAGGTGGCCCATCGAGGTATCGACAGTGACCACCAGGTCGAGGTTCTCGATCAGCGCCGCCGTCTCGCCGAAATCGGCCAGGTCCGCGCCGAGGTCGGTCAGGCCCGGGAACAGCGGCAGGTTCGGCAGGTCCCGCGGCAGCATCGGCTTCTGCAGTGACACGAACGCCGCCGGCCCGGCGTCGGCCAGCAGCCCGAGTTGCGCCAGCGGCATGGAGCGCCGGCGGTCGTTGGGATGCGTCGGCCGCCCGGTCCAGGCCAGCCCGATGCGCTTCACCCCGGCGGGCAGCGTGGCGTCCAGCCGCTCCCGCCAGTGCGCGACCCGGGCCGGGTCCGCTTTCAGGTACGGGATGCCCGCGGGGATGGTGTCGAGCCGAGTGTGGAACAGGTATGGCAGGCTGGACAGCCGGCAGTGCGCCGCGTGGCCGGGCACGTCCGCCCAGCGGTGGCAGTACTGTTTGACGCCCGGGATGTTGGCCAGCAGCGGCGCCATCTCGGCGCTGCATCCCAGGATCAGTTCCTGGCACCGCTTGGCGGCCATCGGGATGTAGCGCGCGAACTGGATGGTATCGCCGTAGCCCTGGTCACCCACCAGCAGCAGCCGCCCGTTGGGGATGCGCATGCCGTTCCAGGGCGCCGAGGTCATCGCCGGCATGGTCGCCTTGCCGGCCTCGGTCAGGTTGCGCCACTCGTACTCGATCCACCCGGCGTCGAAATCGCCGGAGGCCAGCAGGGTCTGCGCCAGCGCCAGGTGTCCATCCGCGTGGTCGTGCTTCAGGCCGACTGCCCGCAGCAGGCAGGCGGTGGCGCGCTCGCGGTCATCGACATCGACGAAGATCAATGACAGGTTGACGAGGTTCTCGGGATTGTTCGGATCCAGCCGGATCGACTCCTGGCCTGCGGCCAGGGCCTCGTCCATCCGGTAGGTGGCGCGGCAGAGGGAGCTGAGATGCGCATACCAGGTGGCGTTCCCGGGCCTCAGGCCGATCGCCTTGCGCAGCAGCGTCACGGCCGTCTCGGCATCGCCGGTCATGCCGATGATGATGCCGTGCAGCGCCAGGGCGGCGGGATGGTCGGGCGAGGCGGCGAGGACGTCGGCACAGATTCCGCTCGCCTCGTGCAGGCGCTTCGCCTGGGCCGCGGTCTGGGCGCGGGCCAGCGCCTGCTCGACGGTTTCCCCGCCCGGAGTCGTGGTGGCCGGCTGGCTGCCTGCCTGCCCGCCCGATGGTTGCTGGACAAAACTGGTTGCGCTCATGTGCCGGACCTTGCCCCGGCTGGTGGTTTGGTCGCAAGTACTCAAGCACGGTCAATTTCCCGTCGCGAGCGGCGCGAGGGAACCTTGACGGCATCCGCCGAATGGTCCTAAACGGCGCGCTCCGGATGGCGGGCGTAGCTCAGTTGGTAGAGCGCCAGGTTGTGGTCCTGGATGCCGTGGGTTCGAGTCCCATCGCTCGCCCCATCCCGTTCTCATGAATACATCGCAGATCGCCGGTCTCGTGCTGGCCGGCGGCCGGGCCCGCCGGATGGGCGGTGTGGACAAGGCGCTGCTGCCGTTCGGCGGTACCACCATGCTGGGGGCGGTGATCGCCGCGCTGGACCTGCCGGTGGTCGCGATCAGCGCGAACGGTGATCCGACACGGTTCGCGGCTTTCGGTTGCCCGGTCCTGTCCGATGGTGCGTTTCAGGACCAGGGTCCGCTGGCCGGGCTCCTGGTGGGGCTGGAATGGGCGGCCGGGCTGGGCATGACAGCCGTGCTGACCGCGCCCTGCGACACGCCGTGCCTGCCGCATGGCTTGGCACGTCGTCTGTGGCCGCCGCCATGCGGCGTGATCAGCGCGGGCCGGCGGCACCATCTGGTCGCGTCGTGGCCTGTCGCCTGTGCTGCTGACCTGCGCGCGATGCTGTCTTCTCCCGGCAGCCGCCGGGTCGGCGACTTCGCGGACCGCATCGGCATGCGCCATGTGGAATTCCCCGCCGAGGCGGCGGATTCGTTCGCGAACGTCAACTCGCCGGACGACCTGGACCGGGCGCGAAAGGCAATGGCTGAACGCTGAGCAGAGCCGCCACGCCAGACGATACCGCATGGGCGCTACAGCAGACCGCAGGTTAGTTGGGACGCAGACGGCCTGTCTTCATCGTCATGCCCGGCTTGTCCGGGCCACCTGTCGCGGCACACGTGCTGGAATAGGTGGCCCGGACAAGCCGGGCCATGACGAGTGAGGTGCGCCGTCGCCGTGTCTCAACCAACCTGCGGTCTGCTGTAACTTAGCGGTACCGTCTGTTTCCGCGTCATGGCGGCCCTTCGGCCGCCATGACGATGAGGCAACGGCCGCGCCCCAGCCCGCAACGTCAGCGCCTATGGGACGATGCCGCGGCCTCGCGCCGGGGGCATTTGCCGTCAGCGCCGTCGGCGGGCCAGCCGCTCCCACACGCCGTGAAGCATGGACAGCACATGGCGCTCTGCCCCGTCTGGCCGTCCCGCGAGTATCCACGCCGAGGCAAGAACGATGGCATAGCAGATGGCGCCCAGGCCGGACCGGATGCCGATGTCCAGGCCGAGTTGCACGGGGTTCTGGCCAGCGCCTGGCGTCCAGGCCATCCCGAGATGCCAGAGCAGCAGGACCATCGACAAGGTCGCAATCGCCGGCCGCAGCACGCAACTTCCCAGGCGCCGCAGCGATACGTCGATACGTGGCAGTGTGAGCCACAGGAACAGGACGAGATCCATCACGGTCGCCGCGATGATGGCAGCGGCCGCGCCCGGCAGGCCGACAGTCGGAACCAGCGCGAGCAGCAGCAGCACCCGGACCCCCGTCGAGGCGGCCATCACGGAGAACACGGGGCCCAGCCGGCCGATGACGTTCAGCAGCGTCGCGCTGGCCGAGGTCAGCATGGTCATGCCAACCGCCACGGCCATGATCTGTACCACCGGCACCGCGGCGACCCACTTGGCACCCAGGATCAGCCTGACCAACGGGTCCGCGACCATGGAGATGCCCATCCCGACGGGCAGGACCAGCAACAGGCCCAGCCCGACCGCGTTCAGGAACATGCCGCCGAGATCTTTGTTCGAGGCGTGCAGCGAGGCGAAGCCGGAAAACAGCGCCCGGTTCAGCGGCTCGATGATCTCGGTATTCGCCAGCGTGCCCAGTTCGAAGCCGACGGCGAAAATGCCGACCTGCGTGGCTCCCAGCAGGCGGCCGATGACGACACTGTCCGAGCGGTCACGCACCTGGATCAGCATCGCCTGCGCCCAGGTCCACAGCGAGAATCCGATGATCCGCCGCCACGCCCGAAGCGTGATCCGCGGCCGGTATGGCGACATTGTGTAGCTTTGTATCAGCCGGGCGGTGCGGTTCACCAGGATGCCGGCGACCAGCGCCCAGTAGCTCGGCCAGACGACGGCAACGACGATCGTGATCGCGACGCTGGCAATCCGCGACCGCAGCCGCATGTCGAATTCCTTGCGGAACGCAAGCTCGCGGCGGAAATGGACGGTGCCGATATTCTCGAACGCGCTGATCAGGATCCCGGCGGAAAGGGCCAGCATCACCACGGCCAGCCGCCTGTCGGCAAAGAAGTCGCCGATGGGCCAGGCGAGGGCGGCGATCAGCGCCGCCGTCAGCACGCCGCGCAGCACGCTCAGGCCGAAGCCGGTGTCGTACAGGTCGCGGTCGACGACCGGGACGCGCACCAACGCATCCTGCACGCAGATGTCCGACAGGGCATCCACGGCGTCGATGAACCCGGTCGCCAGCGCGATCAGGCCGAAGTCGGACGGTTGCAGCAGCCGAACCAGCACCAGCGTGCTCAGCAGCCCAAGATTGCGGGTCGCCAGGCGCCAGGCGACGACCCAGCCGGCGCCCATTGCGACGCGCCGTGACACGGAGGCGGTCGTAGTGTTGCTCATGCATATATATTCCGATATTGCATAAACCGAGGCGCGGCTGTTGCACGCCTGCGGGCCGCGGCGGCCCTGGCAATTCGTGTCATTAACGTGAAGTATCCACTACATGGCGCGCCCTATACTCGAACATCGTACGGCAGACACGCGAAATGATACCTTGTCAGTCCAGGCCGCCGGGACTCGGCCGGCCATGTGCCGGGGGTCAACCCGATTGGCATTCCAGATCCGAAGCGACTAAGAACCCGCATTTCCAAGGAGCGAAGCTGAATGTCCCTGACCCGTACGCGTATCCTGGTGACAGGCGGCGCCGGATTCCTCGGCTCGCATCTGTGCGAGCGGCTGCTGGCCGAGGGCCATGATGTGCTGTGCGTCGACAACTACTTCACCGGGCGCAAGGACAACATCGCCCACCTGATCGGCAACCCGCACTTCGAGGCGCATCGCCATGACGTAACGTTTCCGCTGTATGTCGAGGTCGATCAGATCTACAACCTCGCGTGTCCGGCCTCTCCGGTTCACTACCAGTTCGACCCGGTGCAGACCACCAAGACCAGCGTCATCGGCGCCATCAACATGCTCGGCCTGGCCAAGCGCGTGGGCGCGACGATCCTGCAGGCCTCCACCAGCGAAGTTTACGGCGACCCAACGGTACATCCGCAGACCGAGGAGTACCGCGGCAACGTCAATCCGCTGGGTCCGCGGGCCTGCTACGACGAAGGCAAGCGGTGCGCCGAGACGCTGTTCTTCGACTATCACCGCCAGCACGAGGTGCGGATCAAGGTGGTGCGGATCTTCAACACCTATGGGCCGCGCATGCATCCGAACGATGGGCGGGTGGTGTCGAACTTCATCATGCAGGCGCTGCAGAACCAGGATATCACGCTGTACGGCGATGGCGGCCAGACGCGGGCGTTCTGCTTCGTCGACGACCTGGTCGACGGCCTGATCCGCATGATGGCCACCGGGCCCGAGGTCACCGGCCCGGTCAATATCGGCAATCCGCACGAGATCTCGGTACGGGAACTGGCGGAGCGGGTGATCCGGATCACCGGCTCGGCATCCCGCATCGTCCACCGCCCGCTGCCCCAGGACGATCCGCTGCAGCGGTGTCCCGACATCAGCCTGGCGCAGTCGGCCCTGGGCTGGCGGCCGAAGGTCGAGCTCGATACCGGCCTGCGCCAGACTGCCGACTATTTCAAACGCATGCTCGCCGCGGCGGACAGTCCGGCATCCCAGGGCGTCGCAGGATAGGCACGAGGAACTTGGCCGCCCTGGCTGTTATACCAGGCGACGTAGAGTTTGACCGTGGAAACAGGCGCCTCATCGTCATGGCCCGGCTCGTCCGCATAGGCGTTAACTTAGGCAGCCAGGCGCGACGCCCTGTCCCGTCGTCATGGCGGCCGCAGGGCCGCCATCCACGCCTTACGGTGCCGATATCAGCCAAAGGCGTGGATGGTGGGCCTTCGCCCACCATGACGGGGTAGCAACGGCCGTGCCACTGGCCGCCAAAGTTAGCGCCTATGCGGCTCGTCCGGGCCATGACGATGAGGGCAGGGGCCTCAGTGTCCCAACCGACCTGCGGTCTGGTGAAGCAAGAAGCCTGCCACAGCCAGCGATGAAATGCCATACCAGTTGCGCGCGGCGGCGGCCTTCAGTCCTGCCGAAGCGGCCCGGCCGCTTTTGCCGGGCACGGCGGCCTGCGCGGCTTGGCCGATGCAACTGAAAGTGGGACTCCCACGAACGTGAGATCGGCGTCCGTGGCCGGCCAGACTGCTCCTCCCCGTTCTAGGGCGTGTCGTCAATTAAGCCAAACGACGGCGGCGGCGAGGTGGACCGCGGCGAGGAAGTTGCGGGCAGTCTTGTCATAGCGGGTTGCGATGGCACGGAACTGCTTGAGCCTGGCGAAGAAATTTTCGATCAGATGGCGCGCCTTGTAGAGGTCGCGGTCGTAGGTCCGCGGCGAGCGGCGATTGG
>NZ_NHRY01000150.1 GCF_002937115.1 Rhodopila globiformis
ATCAGGGGGACATCGGCGCCGGGGTGCGGGTTGGCGTCTTGTCGGGTAGATATGCCGTTTCGGTTGTGAGGCGATGCTGCCTGTGAAAATGCCGGCTCGCAGGAGGGGGCGGTCGCGTGGGCCGAGGTCGTCGCTCTGTCGTCATGGCCGGTGGCGTTACGGCAAACCGCAGGTCGGTTGAGACAAGGCAACGGTGCGCCTTCATCGTCATGGTGGGCGAAGGCCCACCACCCACGCCTGGCGGTATTGATGCCGCGCGCAGGGATGGATGGCGGCCCGGAGCCTGTGCCCGGGCTCTTGTCCCGGGTAGCCGCCATGACGGTCAGAGAGCGCATCGCCGATCTGTCCCAACCAACCTGAGGTCTGCTGTAGCCGTCGGCACGGTCCGGGCCATCGTAGGCAGCGCGGGAGGGCGTCGCAGCGGACCCCTGCCAAGGCAGCGATGGACGATATGGCGTAGCGCGTCACCTTGGAGGTTCATAGCGGCGGAGGTTCATAGCGGCGGCCGCTGGCAGGTTGCCGCGGTGGCCGAACTTGGTTCGGGGCATAACGACGCCTCCACGTTCGATTATGACATGCAGTACTGCTTGCAGCATGATCCTGCGATGGCGGGGAATGTCATCGGCGCTACCGCTTTGAGCGTTCGGCTTCCGTTGAGCCTGGAGTGGCAGAAGTTCAGCCATTGGCCGCCTTTCCTGCTGGACGTCCTGCCGCAAGGCCATGCGCGACAACGTCTTGCCAAAGCAATGAATCTCAATCCCGACTCCAGCGCATGCGAGTTGCCTCTTCTGCTGCGGGTGGGCGGCGGGAGCATGCAAACCCGTGGGGTTCATTACGAAGCCGCTTTGGTTGTCCCTTCGTCATTGGCGGAGCGGAAGCCGCGATAACGCCTGCGGAAGGCGTCCTCGAGCGTGCCGTCCAGCACGGCGGTGCGACCGTCGAGGAAAGGCTGCACCGTCGTCCTGTTCCAGCGCATCTGCTGCTTCTTGTTCATGCGCCTGGCCACGATCTCGTTGACCGCACTCTCCACGAACGCGGTTGAGATCGGCTCACCGCGCCGGCGCCGGGCCGCATAATGGACCAGCGCGCCCTGGTTGCGCTCGAGGTAGCCCAACAACTCGCTGACGTGCCGCTGGAGACATTCAGTTCCGGCCACCTCCCGCAGGGGCCTGCGCTGCGTCCAGCGACACAGGGCGGCGAGCTTGCGCCGGCATCCCGGCCAGCGGCCGTGCCACAAGCGCCACTTGGCCCGCTCCAGGCCGCGAACCGTCCGATCGGCGAGATGTGCGTCGGCGGTGCCGGCGCCAAGGCCACGGGCCGTTTGCAGCGCGTGTTCGAAACGCACCGCGAGGTGCCACCAGTCCGACACCACCGTGGCGTCAGGCCGCGTCGCGCGCTGCAGCCGCCACAGCCCGGCATCGCCGTCGCACAGCACCGTCGCCGGCGTGTCCGCACCCACCCCCGCCGCAGCGAGCGCCTGCTGGAACACCTCGAAGGCAGCCACCGGACCGTTGCGGACGAAGGCAAGGCGATGCTGGGCTCCCTCGGCATCACCAACCTTGCCCGCGATTACCTCGAAGTGGCGCCCCTCCCGGCCATGCCGGTTGCGCACATAGCCGCCGTCAAGCCCGACCACGACCGGTGCGGCTGCCTGCGCCGTGTCGGTGACGGTCGGCTGCCGCACAACGATCGCGCCGACCCGCCTCGTCCGGTTGCGCACCGTGCTGGCGTGCTGCGTGCCACTCATCGGCGGCAACTCGGACAGCAGAGCGGCGACCTTGCCGAAGGGGACCAATGCCGCATAGCGGGCCGTGACGTAGGTCAGTTCAGGAGCAACGGCATTGCCGCCAAAGTCCAGGACGGCGGAGCTCTTCGCCTCACCGTCGCCTTGGCAGGGGCAAATGAGCAGCCGCCGGACGCGCAGCGGCACGTCGCCGAACAGCGAGCGAAACCGCATCCGATAGTGGCCCCCGCTGGCCAGCGTGCGGCCGCAGGCCACGCAGGAGCGACGATACGCGCTCAGGACCGTCACCCGGGCCGGCACCATCTGAGCCTGCACAGCCGCTGTCAGCTGCCTGGTCTCGTCGAGCCGCAGCCCAAGCTCGGCCAAGCCGGCTTCCTCATCACGTTCGATCCGGGCCACCTCGGTCTTGGCCGTCACGCCCGGCTGCAACTCCGTAACCAGCTTCACCCGCCACACCAGTTTTGCCACCGGCTCACCCTCATCTCGTGAGCCGAGAACCTATCAGGACGGGAACAAACCCCACAGGTTTGCATGCTCCCGTGGCGCGCCTGCGCACCGACACAGACGGCGAGCACGTCGAGGTGCTCTACTGGTCGCTACGCACCGACCGCTGGTCACCCACCGGCCCATCCGGCCGCACCATCCTGCCGCCCGACCAGGCTCTCCGCTTCATCGCCGCCGAGGCCATCTTCTGAACGCAGGTATGAGCGACTAAGAAATGAGAGGCGGAAAGTCGAGCTGAGCAATCGTGGTCCTGTGGGTCAGGCAGCGAGATGTCCATTTCTTGCAGCGTCGCCGTCTGCCTGAGGACTGGCGAGCTATCATCTTTCACCCTTGCTGCCCCTATCGGCTGCCGCACACCGTCGCTGCTGTCTAACTGACGACCGCGATGATCGTGGGCGCCATCGGCGACCTACTTGCCAAGTATGATTCCCTCCCGCCGATAGATCTCGTGGATTAGTGACAGTATCAGCTCGATCTCCGGCGAAGGATCGTCTTTCCTTGTGCTGAAAATGATTGGTGAGAAGGCCTGGTCCTCGTCAAGGTGCCGGTAGACGACGTTGTCGCGGCGCAGGCGCTCGACCCCCGCCGGCACCAGGCAAACGCCGGTTTCCGCTGCCACCAGACCGAGCGCGGTCTGCAGTTCCCGCACTTCATGGATCATCGACGGCTTCAGATCCCGTGCCCGGAACAAGGCCAGCACTTGGTCGGCGTAGCTGGGGCGAGGCGCCTTCGGGTAGACGACCAGCGGTTCGTTGGCGAGTTCAGCCAGACGCAGTGGGCGCCTGCGGGCCTGAAGGGGATGAGAAGCAGGCAAGGCGGCACACAGTTTTTCGTTGCGCAGAACCTGCCGCTCGATCTTGGGATCTTCGAACGGGATACGCCCGAAGCCGACATCGATGCGCCCCTCCTTGAGCGCCGCGATCTGCTCAAGTGTTGTCAGTTCAAGCAAGGTGATATCAACAGTGGGGCGCGCAGCCCGATAGGACCGGATGACTTCCGGCAGGTAGCCGTAGAGGGTCGAGCCGACGAAGCCGATGCTGAAATGCAGCCGGCCGGCTTCATGCGCCCGGCGGGTCATGAGCTTGATTTCCTCCACCCGCTCCAGCACCTGGACAGCCTGCTCGTAGAACAGGCGGCCGGCATCGGTCAGGCGGATCGGCCGGCTGCCGCGTTCCACGAGGATCGCACCAAGTTCCTCCTCCAGTTGCTGGATCTGGCGGCTGAGCGGAGGTTGGGCGATATGCAGCAGCTCGGCTGCGCGGGTAAAGTTTCGCTCCCGCGCGACGGCCACGAAATAGCGAAGCTGCCGCAGTTCCAGACGATACCTCCCGGGTATGGACCCAACCAATTTAGTCTTGGACGGACTGCCTGTGAAGTGTCAGATCAGCGGGCAACGAGGAAACCAACGCATCAGGTATCGTCGCAGATCAAAGAACCAATCCGGCCGATTGCCGAGACAGCCTGTGCGACGTGCCGCCCGCTTTCGCCTTGGCTCCTTCGTTCGTGGACCACGCCGCTGTTGCCTGAGCGGCCGGGCCGCGACTGTGCAACCTGCTCTGCGCGACGTCCCTGCACGGCGCCAAAAGCAAGAATTTGGAGGAAAGCATGTTTGATGCCGTCGAGACTTCGGTTGCTCATGCCTTGGAGGACAATCCCGAAACGGGGGTCTATCGCGTAGCCCGCGATATCTTCACGGACCCGGCGCTCTTCGAGCTGGAGATGAAGTACATCTTCGAGGGGAACTGGATCTACCTGGCGCACGAAAGCCAGATTCCGAACAGGAACGATTATTTCACCACCACCATGGGCCGCCAGCCCATCTTCATTGCCCGCAACAACGACGGCGAGCTGAACGCCTTCATCAACGCCTGCAGCCATCGCGGCGCGATGCTGTGCCGGCACAAGCGGGCCAACAAGAAGACGTATACCTGCCCGTTCCATGGCTGGACCTTCAACAATTCCGGTAAGCTGCTCAGCGTCAAGGATCCGCGCAATGCCGGATATCCGGAAACCTTCAATAAGGATGGCAGCCATAACCTGACCAAGGTGCCGCGCTTCGAATCCTACCGCGGGTTCCTGTTCGGCAGCCTCAATGCCGATGTCGTGCCGCTGCAGGAGCATTTGGGCGAAGCCGCGAAGATCATCGACATGATCGTCGACCAGTCGCCGGACGGGCTGGAGGTGCTGCGCGGCTCCTCGACCTACGTCTACGATGGCAACTGGAAGCTGCAGACGGAGAACGGCGCCGACGGCTACCACGTCAGCGCGGTGCACTGGAACTATGCCGCCACGACGAAGCGCCGCAAGGACGGCGAGCAGGCGGACACCATCCGCGCCATGAGCGCGGGTGGCTGGGCCAAGCAGGGCGGCGGCTTCTATTCCTTCGAGAACGGCCATCTTCTGCTCTGGAGCAATTGGGAAAACCCTGAGGATCGGCCGAACTGGGAACGGCGCGACGAACTGGCGGCGCAGTTCGGGCAGGCCAGCGCCGACTGGATGGTGCAGCGCTCACGCAATCTCTGCCTCTATCCCAACGTTTATCTGATGGACCAGTTCAGTTCCCAGATCCGCCACTACCGGCCGATTGCCGTGGATAAGACGGAGGTTACGATCTATTGCATCGCCCCGAAGAACGAAGCGCCGGAAGCGCGCGCCCGGCGCATCCGGCAGTACGAGGATTTCTTCAACGCCAGCGGCATGGCCACGCCGGACGATCTGGAGGAATTCCGCGCCTGCCAGATGTCCTATCAGGGCCGCAATGCGCGCTGGAACGACATGTGCCGCGGCGCGACGCACTGGATCCAGGGTGCCGATGCAGCAGCCGAGGCCATCGGCATGAAGCCGCTGATGAGCGGCGTGCGCACCGAGGACGAGGGTCTGTTCGTCATCCAGCACAAATACTGGCAGGAGACGATGCAGCGCGCCCTGGCGGCGGAAGCAACCAAGGCCTGAGGGGAGCAGGACAATGTCCATCACAATGGAAAATGCGAACAGCGGTGCGAAGACCCTGTCGGTCGCGGATGTCCAGGCATTCCTGTATCGCGAGGCACGGTGCCTGGATGACAAGGACTGGGATGCCTGGCTGGCCTGCTATGCCCCGGATGTCGAGTTCTGGATGCCGTCCTGGGATGACGACGACAGGCTGACCGAGAACCCACAGACGGAAATTTCGCTGATCTGGTATGGCAACAAGGGCGGATTGCAGGATCGGGTATTCCGCATCAGGACCGAGCGCTCCAGCGCCACCAGCCTGCCGGAACCGCGCACGTCGCACACCATCAGCAACGTCGAGATCCTGGAGCAGGACGGCGGGGTCTGCCGGGTGCGCTTCAACTGGGTGACGTTCAGCTACCGCTACAGGATCACGGATACCTATTTCGGGACCTCGTTCTACACGCTCGATACATCCGGCCCGCTGCCGCTGATCCGCAAGAAAAAGATCGTCCTGAAGAACGACTATATTCATCACGTGGTCGATATCTATCACATCTGATCCGCGGAGTTCAAAAATGGCAAAGATTGCCCTCAATTTCGAGGACGGCTTCACGCGCTTCATCGAATGCCGATCGGCGGAGACCCTCGCCGAGGCGTCCTATCGGGTTGGCATCAACATTCCGCTCGATTGCAGCAACGGCGCCTGCGGCACCTGCAAATGCCGCGTGCAGTCCGGCGAGTACGACGGCGGCGACTACATCGAGGAGGCGCTGACCGAAGCGGAAGCCGCCGAAGGCCTTGCCCTCGCCTGCCAGATGCAGCCGAAAACCAACCTGGTCGTGGATATTTTCGCCTCCTCCGAGGTGTGCAAGACCAAGGGGCAGACATTCCAGGCGCGGCTGCGCTCGGTTGACAGGCTGTCCGATACCACCATCGCCTTTTCGCTGGAGGGAGCAGGTTCTCTTTCATTCCTCCCCGGCCAGTACGTGAACGTGCTGGTGCCGGGAACCGACCAGCGGCGCTCCTACTCGTTCAGTTCCCCGCCGGGCGCCGACACGCAGTCGTTCCTGGTTCGCGACATCCAGCCGGGACTGATGAGCACGTTCCTCCGGGAGAAGGCCCAGCCTGGCGCGGCCATTGAATTCGTCGGTCCGTCCGGCAGCTTCTACCTGCGGGAGATCAGGCGTCCGCTGCTGTTCCTGGCGGGCGGCACCGGGCTGGCGCCGTTCCTGTCGATGCTGGGCAGGATCGCCGAGACAGGCACGGCCGGTCATCCGGTCAATCTGGTCTATGGCGTCACCAACGACGTGGACCTCGTCGGCGTCGATCAGCTTCAGGCGTTCGCCGAACGCATCCCGGGCTTCACGTTCACGACCTGCGTGGCGGCCCGGGACAGCGGGCACCCGCGCAAGGGCTTCGTCATGGCCCACATGGATCGCGCTTACCTGAATGGCGGCGACGTGGACGTCTACCTGTGCGGCCCCCCGGCCATGGTCGACGCCGTGCGGGCCTGGCTGAACGAGCAAGGTGTGACGCCCGCGAACTTCCACTACGAGAAATTCTCGCCAAGCGGTGCGGTCACCACGATCGGTGAAACGCATCGGGCAGCGGCGTGAGGCGGCCATGACGATGACCTGCACAGGACGCTTCGCCGGAAAAGTGGCGGTGGTGACAGGGGCGGCGCAGGGCATCGGCCGATCCGTCGCGCTCCGCCTGGCGCGGGAAGGCGGCGCGGTCGCCCTGGTGGACCGCTCCGACCTGGTTGCCGAAGTACGGCAGGAAGCCGAAGCGGCCAAAGCCCGGGCGCTGGCGATCACCGCGGATCTGGAAACCTTCGCCGGTGCGACGGACGCCTTGCGCCAGGCGCAGGACCGTTTCGGCCGCATCGACATCCTGATCAACAATGTCGGCGGGACCATCTGGGCCAGACCTTTCGCGGAATACGAGGAAGCCCAGATCGAGGCCGAGATCCGGCGTTCGCTGTTTCCGACGCTGTGGTGCTGCCGGGCGGCGCTGCCGCTGATGCTGCGGAACAACGGGGGCGCGATCGTGAACGTCTCCTCGGTGGCGACGCGCGGCATCAACCGCGTGCCCTATGCCGCGGCCAAGGGCGGGGTGAATGCCATCACCGCCTGCCTCGCCTGGGAGTATGCCGAGCACGGCATCCGGGTGAACGCCGTGGCGCCGGGCGGCACGGAAGCCCCGCCGCGCCGTATTCCCCGCAACGCTGCCCCGCTATCCGAACGCGAACAGCACTGGTGGCGCGAGGTAGAGGAACAGACCACCGCTTCGAGCCTGATGCACCGCTATGGCACGACCGAGGAGCAAGCCGCGGCGATCCTGTTTCTGGCTTCCGATGATGCCACCTACATCACCGGCGTCACCGTGCCGGTGGCCGGTGGCGACCTCGGCTGACGACGGCGCCGGACCGTATCCGGCAGGCAACGACAGAGACCGGCACGATGGCCGGAGCATGGAGGAACACGATGACTGAGTCCCTGATCAACACCCCCTATGTGCAGCAACTCATCGGCAAGGTCGCCGGTGTGGAGCAAAGCGGCGGCAACCAGCGGCTGAAGCAGATCGTCGCGCGGCTGACGACCGATATGTTCCGCATCGTCGAGGACTTCGACGTGACGCCGACGGAGTTCTGGACCGCGGTCAGCTACATCTCGCGCCTCGGCCAGGCCAACGAGGTCGGCCTGCTGGTGCCTGGCCTGGGCATCGAGCATTTCCTCGATCTGCTGATGGACGAAAAGGAACGCCAGGCCGGGCTGGCGGGCGGCACGCCACGGACGATCGAAGGGCCGCTGTACATCGCCAACGCCCCGCTGGCCAAGGGCGAGGCGCGGCTGGACCAGGACCCCGAGCAGGGCGAGGTCCTGTTCATGCAGGGCCAGGTGAAGGACGTGGACGGCAAGCCCATCGCCGGCGCCATCGTCGATGTCTGGCACGCCAACACCAAGGGCGGCTATTCGCATTTCGACCCGTCGCAGAGCGCCTACAACCTGCGCCGGCGCATCGAAACCGATGCCGAAGGCCGCTACCGGTTCCGCTCGATCCTGCCTTCCGGTTACGGCTGCCCGCCGGACGGCCCGACACAGCAACTGCTCGCCGGCCTCGGACGGCATGGGCGTCGTCCGGCGCATATTCATTTCTTTGTCGAAGCGCCGGGCTGTCGCAAGCTGACGACCCAGATCAACATCGCCGGCGACGAGTACCTGCACGACGACTTCGCCTTCGCCACCCGCGACGGGTTGATCCCCGACGTCGTCCGTCACGACGATCCCGCCGAGATCAAGGCGCACGGCCTGAACGAGCCGTTCGTAACGATCCAGTTCGACTTCACCCTGAACAGGGAGGCGGCGCACCTGCCGGAGGCGGTCGTCGTGCGTGAACACGCGAAGGCTGCCTGAGCCTGATCCCGGCGGCCTGGCTCCGGCGTCTGCCGGGGCCACCTGCCCCTCAAAGCGGCACCACCCGCGACGTTCTGCCTGCATACACCCGGGCCGGAGGCCTGACATGCCGGACTCTCTTTTCGACACCGCCAACCTGACCCGCGACCTGATCATCGCCTCAGTCCGCAGCACCATCGTGGACGTGCCGACGGTGCGCCGGCACAAGCTGTCGCAGACGTCGGTCACAGCCCAGAGCTACGTCATCGTCCAGGTACGCCTGGCCAACGGCGTCGAGGGCGTCGGCGAAGCCGCGACATTGGGTGGTCCGCGCTGGAGCGAGGAAAGCGTCGAAGCCATGAAGGCCAACATCGACGCCTATCTCGCCCCCGCCATCACTGGCCAGTGCGCTGGCAGATTCGAGGCCATCGGCCTGCGCCTGGACCAGGCCGCAAAGCGCAACAATGCTGCCAAGGCCGCAATCGAGACGGCACTGTTCGATGCCGTCGGGAAAACGGTTGGTCTGCCGGCCGCGGCTCTGCTGGGTGGCGCGGTGCGGGATCGCATTCCCGTGCTGTGGACGCTTGCCTCGGGCGACACCGCGCAGGAGGTGGAGGAAGCCGAACGCAAGCTGGAAGCGCGGCTGCACCGCACCTTCAAGGTCAAGATCGGCGCCCAGGCGCCGGACGCCGACATGGCCCGGATGCGCCACCTGGCACGCGCCCTGGAAGGCCGTGCCGAGCTGATCGCCGATGCCAACCAGGCCTGGGACGAGACCATCGCCGCGCGCTGCCTGCCGCAGCTTGCCGAGATGGGCGTCCGGCTGGTCGAGCAGCCGGTGCCGGCGTGGAACATCGGCGCCATGGCCCGGCTGCGCGCCCGGCCCGGCACGCCGCCGCTGCTGGCCGATGAATGCGTGTTCGACGCCCACGACATGCTCGCGGTCGCCGCGGCCGCCGCGGCCGATGCGGTGTCGCTGAAACTGGTCAAGCACGCCGGCCTGCTGGGGGTGCGGAAGGTGGCGGCGGTGGCGGAAGCAGCCGGTATCGGCCTGTATGGCGGCTGCCTGCTGGAAAGCTCCATCGGCGCCGCCGCGCACCTGCAGGTCTTCGCCACGTTCCGCGCCCTGGACTGGGGCTGCGAACATTTTGGCCCGCAGATCCTGACCGACGACCTGGCGACCGAGCCGCTGCATTTCGAAAACTTCCATGTGCATCTGCCGGCCGGACCCGGCATCGGCGTGGTGCTCGATCCGGACAAGCTGCGCCGCTATGCGCGATCATAGGAGGAAACCATGCTCTACCACGTCAGGATGGACGTCCATCCGCCGCACGGCATCGATCCGGCCCTCTTCGATCGCCTGAAGGCGGAGGAGAAGGCGCGCGCGCAGGCGCTGCAGCGCGAAGGCAAGTGGGTTCACCTGTGGCGCATCGCCGGGCAATACGCGAACATCTCGGTGTTCGACGTGGAAAGTCACGACGCGCTGCACGACATCCTGTCCACGCTGCCGCTGTTTCCGTTCATGGAAATCAGCGTGACGCCGCTTGCGCGGCATCCATCCGCCATCAGCACGAAATGAAAGGCGCGGCGGCATCCGCTGCCAGATAGCGCCATCATCCGCACGGAGAGCAACCATGCAGCCCGTCGTCCTCGCAGTCGCCATCACCGGCTCTGTTCCGCGCAAGAAAGATAATCCAGCCGTTCCTGTAACGCCGGCCGAGCAGATCGAAAGCACGCACGAAGCGTTCGAAGCCGGCGCGTCGCTCGTCCATATCCATGTCCGCAATCCCGATGAAACGCCGTCGAGTGATCCGGCCCTGTTCGCTCAGGTACAGGAGGGCGTGCGCAGGCACTGTCCAGGCATGATCATCCAGTTCTCGACCGGTGGCCGCGGGCGCGATCCCTCCACGCGCGGCAACGCCCTGGAGCTGCGGCCCGACATGGCCTCGCTCTCCACCGGGTCGGTGAATTTCCCCACCATCGTCTACGAGAACCCGGCTGCCCTCGTTGTTGAGCTGGGAACGAAAATGCAGGCCAATCGTATCCGGCCCGAGATCGAGATCTTCGATCTCAGTCATATTCACGCGGCCCGGCGGCTGATCGATCAGGGTTTGATGGATGAACGGCCGCATGTGCAGATTGTCATGGGCATCAGGAACGCCCTGCCGGCACGGGAACACCTGCTCGACCTCATGCTCGGCGAACTTCGGCGGCAAATCCCCAATGCAACATGGACCGCCGCAGGCATCGGCGTAGCCCAGTCACCTGTCGTGGACTGGGCTCTTGCGCGCAATGCCGACGGTGTCCGCACCGGGCTCGAGGACAACATCCGGATCAATCGCGATTGTCTCGCCTCCAGCAATGCCCAACTGGTGCGGCTCGCTGCCGGAGCCATCATGCGTCACGGGCGCCGGCCTGCTACCGCGGATGAGGCTCGGCGCTTGCTCGGGGTGAGCACAACACCATGATCGCGGGGCCGCATGGGACGTACTCGTTGCACAAGTTCCCATGTCGTCGATCTGTCCCGTGGATACCCGCATGGATTGTTCGGGGTGTCGCTCGATGACGTTACACCTCAACCCTTGTCGCCGGAGGATCTGAAGATCACTCATTCCCGCCATCCGACAGTCGCCGGGGCGTGTCCGCTTTGAAAATGACGGCCAGGGTGGCTGGATGGCCATTCTGGGCGCAGAGCGGGTATTGACACTCTCCCCTTGTGTAGTCGCGCGTCACGCCAGACCAGCCTGACAATGCAGCCCTCAGGCATTGTCCAGAGGCTTGCCGTCATGGGGAGGAAGCCGGCTTGGCTGAGCTTGGGCTGCGGCTCGACGAGGCCAGGCAGCTGACAGCGGCTGTGCAGGCTCAGATGGTGCCGGCCCGGGTGACGGTCCTGAGCGCGTATCGTCGCTCCTGCGTGGCCTGCGGCCGCACGCTGGCCAGCAGGGGCCACTATCGGATGCGGTTTCGCTCGCTGTTCGGCGACGTGCCGCTGCGCGTCCGGCGGCTGCTCATTTGCCCCTGCCAAGGCGACGGTGAGGCGAAGAGCTCCGCCCTCCTGGACTTTGGCGGCAATGCCGTTGCTCCTGAACCAGCGGTTCTCAATGCGACTGAGTCGCGTTCTGAGTGATGATCCGCATCCTTGTGGGTGAGTCGCAAATGCCACCATGCGCGGCTTTCTTCGCCTGAAGGTGCGGTTTTCGTCACGCCGGCCTTGCGGCACCCGGCAAACCACCATTCTGGGGCGGTATGAGTGCCCTTGGGGATTGCATCGCCGATCTGAGCATGGTCTGCGCCGGTCTGGCCCGAGAGCCTATCCAGAAATTTGTGTGAAGGTCATAACGAAACCCCTGAGTGATGGGGCGGGAGCGCGCTATGACGATTCGCAACGAGCTGATTGATGAGCTGCTGGCCGGTCGCGACCCGGCCTTGGTGATGCGCCACGACGGCCTGCTGGGCGAGCTGAAGCAGGCGCTGCTGAACCGGCTGATGGCCCCCCAGTTCGACCACCACATGGACCAGGAGCGGGCCAGCGGCGAGGGCCGCAACCACCGCAACGGCGCCACCCGCAAGCGCGTGCTGGCCGGCGACGGCACCGTCGAGATCACCGTGCCACGTGACCGCGAAGCCCGCTTCGAGCCTGTGTTGATTGGCAAATACCAGCGCCGTCTGCCCGGCTTCAACGACAAGGTGATCTCGCTCTACGCGCGCGGCATGAGCACCCGCGAGATCCAGGGCCACCTCGAGGACCTGTATGGCACCGAGGTCTCGCCGGCCGCGGTCATGCGTCACCTCCGAGGTGACGGTCCAGCCGTTCACTGGCCAGTTGCAGCAATTCCGGAGCGGCCGAGAGGTACCAGTAGGTTTTGCCGGGATCGACATGGCCGAGATAGGTCGACAGCAG
>NZ_NHRY01000151.1 GCF_002937115.1 Rhodopila globiformis
ATCGCATCCAGATACGCCTCCAATCGGGCCTCACCCGTCAGCGGCAGTCTCGCTCCTTCCTGATACATGGACCCCTATATGGGGTGGCTATAGTCAATAGCTAGAGGATAGTGACACAGTAAAACTATGTAGTCGTCTATAAAGAATTCATAAGACATTGATAGAAATAGAGAAATTGGCCTTTGCAAGTCACCAGATTTGCAAGAAAGCGCACCCGCCCTATGGCTTTCTTGCAAATTGACCTGATAGCCCTGGGGCGATTTGCATTCGTGAAGTAACCTGCCAGCGCAATGCCAGCCTGCCCCACAAGCAAGGCGTTCACCGACAGCGAGCCTCCACTATGGTCGCGCCAATGAGCCATTTTACCCTGGTCGGCTGGCATTTTCAGCCTCATGTTCATCCACGCGGCAGCGCCTTTGTCTGTTTCTGGCTCCCAGCCTCATTCCGGAGAAACCCGCATCCAATGGGCTTCACGCCGGCGGTTCGGAATTCTTCACAGACGACTATATAGAAACTACGATGACCGGCCTGAGTGGAAAGCTGTCGGCGGCGCCCGGACGAATACTGGACGCCTTCAGATTGGCTCTTCGATCCTGTCCGCGATCGCGCGGGCGAGCCTTTCAAAATCGTCGTAGGCAGCGGATACGGCACCTTGATGACCGCCGATTGCCCCGTCGCCAGGACGAAGCTTGAACATGGGCTTGCGGGCATCTTGGGCCATAGCGATCAGCGAGCGGTAGTCCTTAAGGCGACCCAACGCAAGCGCCTCGTCAGGAACACCAGGATCGTCCACCGCCCGGCGGTAAGCGCCGGGAATCTTCCCGATCCATTTCTGGAAGGCGCGCACTACCCCGTCGGCAAATTCAGTGTGGCGGGACACAACATAGCCGATAGGCCGCATGTTGCCCGCCGGCAAGCTGAAGTCGAGCCGAGGAGCACGGTTGAGCCGGTCCTGCCATTCCGCGCGCCAGGACTTCAGTCGGCCACCAACGTTTTCGAGGCCTCGAACGGAGAAGAGGTCCGGCGCCACAGGGATGATAACATAGTCTGCGGCGATAAGGGCAGCTCGGTTCAGGGCGCCGAATGTCGGACCCACATCTATGAAGGCGATATTGGCCTGATGCCGTTGACTGGCGTATTCGATGATCCGATGGAAAGCCGCCGTGACGCGGAACGCTCGCTCGTCGCGATCAACGCACCGCGGCCAGGTCGCGGATAACTCATCCTCAAAGTCCGAAAGCAGTAGATCGCCAGGAATGATTGCAAGACCGTCGGTCACGCTCAAGGGGTCGAAAAAATGAAGGTCGCCAATACCGCGCTTGACCGGCTCTACCGCCGTGAAAACCGTGTCCGGCTCCCGCGCCTCGTAGATGCGCTCGAGTGTCGTGTCCTTGAAGCACATGGCGGTGAGGTTGGATTGAGGGTCAAGATCCGCCAACAGTACTCGTTGCCCTAAGTCGGCGTACATCCATGCGAGGTGATAGATCAGCGATGTCTTGCCAACGCCGCCCTTATTGTTAAAGAAGGCAATCGATTTCATCGTGCAGGCTCCACCCTGAACAGCGTGTAGTTGGGCTCAAACTGCGTCGCTAGTGGTGGATTGCCGTTTGCCTTGAGGGCGCGGCGAGCTTTCGTCAGGCCGTAGCCGAACCGTTCGACCACGCCCAAAGATTTTAGACCTTCGGCAAGGAACGGATTGCGGTAGGCAGTCACGTCCCGCCAGATCGTTTCCGGGTTGACCTCGCCGAAAAGTCCGCCGGGGTTCATTATTTCAATGCGATCCGAGTACCAGTACAACTTCACCGGCATGGTGCTGGAATCATAAGTCCGGTGAAGCAAGGCGTTCCGGATGAGCTGATCTAATGCTTCGGCAGGATAGTCGGGCTGCTCTCTGCGCTGCGCCCCACCGATGGCGGCGGGCGTGCGTAGATTCAATCGCATGAGCTCTTCGACCTGCCTGACTTGGTCCGGGACGGTTCCGCCGATCTCTTTCTGATCCAGGATGGGATCGACTAGCTCGGGGCCACCCAAGCGAAGGAACTGAATATAGGCGCCGGGGAGATACTCCCGAGGTTCCTTGCCCAGGAGAAGCAAGGCTGCATTCGTGGGCCGTCCGTCCCGGGAGATCAGCCGCAGCGCGCGCAGCTTCTCCTCCGTCGATCGGCCGTTCTCTCGCTGGATTTCCCGGGAAGTCGCGGAGGGGACATATTCAGTTTCGAACCGATGCAGATCCAAATCATCAAGGGAGGCGTCGGCGCACGGTCGGGCATCGAAGGTCAGGTTCTGCCAAATCTGCTTTTCCGTTAGGCGGCGTTCCTCCTCGGCGGTCGCAATGGCCCGCCGTGGGCCGACGCGTATCCAGGTGCGCCCGTCCAAGCGAACGGGTGGTTGGGTCGATGGCGACACCTCGATGACCGCAACCGTACAGCCGTCAATCTCCCTACGAGTCACCGACATCACCGGAAAGGGCAGGATCAGACCATCGCTGCGAAGGCCCCCCAGGATTTTGAGCAGCTCGTCATCGACATTGATCCCGGAGCAGCTTCCATCGTCCTCCTGGCCGATGAAGATCAGTCCCGGCTGGCGATGGTTGGGGAGGTCATTGGCGTAAGCGCAGATCGCCTGTCGAACCTTGTCGGCGGCTGCCTTGAAGTTGCGCTTGCGCTCAGCGCGGTCCGCCTCCATGTCGCGGAAGAGCCGAGCAATCTCATCGTCCGTGAGCATGAACACCTCGCGACCCGCACCCTAGCCCACGGTGAACTTGCGCGCTAGCACGAGCATAGAGAAGCAGACGCTACTAACAAAAGAACTGGGTCGCCGTCTGTCGGCGGCCTATGTCCAGGAGGTGCGGTCGGCGAGAGCCCGCACCGCAGCGCCGGCCTTGTGTCCGCTCCTGCGCCACCTTCAGATGTTCGCCGCCTCCGGTTAAGCCCGCGGCGACCCTTCGCAATGTCGCATAGCTTGAGCAACCGATATGTCGGATTTGGGTCGGTAGCTGCCATCGGATAGTGAGAACGCGCCAGCTTCGGCGACGTCGTCCTCACCCACCGCCTGACGCAGGCCATCGCCCACCCCAACCCCGCCACCGTGGACCAGGCCCGCGCCGAAGCGGCGCTGCGGCTGACGAAACTGTATGCGATGGCGGCGGCGATCCGCGACGAGGCCGGCTTTTTCCAGGCGGTGCGCATCGCCCTGCTGAAGACCGCCGGCGGCGACACGCGCGGCGACGTCGAGCGCGAGTTGGCGATCCAGCAGATCGTCAGCCGCGCCGTGGTCTCCACCGAGATCATCGACATCATGGCCGCCGCCGGCCTGGACCGCCCGGACATCGCGATCCTGTCGGACGACTTCCTGGCCGAGGTCCGCGGCCTGGACAAGAAGAACCTGGCGGTGGAAGCGCTGCGCAAGCTGCTGAACGGCCAGGTGCACGCCCAGGGCAAGCGCAACGTGGTCCAGGCGCGGGCGTTCTCGGAACGGCTGGAGGCCGCGATCGCCCGCTACCACGCCAACGCCATCACCACGGTGGAGGTGCTGGAGGAACTGATCAAGCTGGCCCAGGACCTCCGCGCCGCCCGCGCCCGCGGCGAGGACAGCGGCCTGACCCCGGACGAAATCGCCTTCTACGACGCGCTGGCCCTGAACCAGAGCGCCCGCGACGTGCTGGGCGAACCGGCGCTGCGGGTGATCGCGCACGAACTGGTGCAGGCCGTCCGCAGCAACGTGACGGTGGACTGGGCGCACCGGGAAGGCGCCCGGGCGCGCATCCGCTCGCTGGTGCGGCGCATCCTGCGGCGATACGGCTACCCGCCCGACCTTCAGGACTCGGCGGTGCAGAACGTGCTGCAGCAGGCCGAGGCGCTGTCGGCGGAACTGGCCTGATCATCGCGCCTCAGGCGATCGCGTCCCCGTCCATGTCCCTACCCAGGCCGGCCCTACTCCCCGTCCCGCCCCGTCGCCCGCCCACGCTTGATGCCGGATCGGCGCGCCTTCTCCTCCAGCCGGCGCAGCTTGGACCCATAGGTCGGCTTCGTCGCCACCCGCTTGACCGGGGCCACCGTGGCCCGCCGGACCAGCCCGACCAGCGCCTCCATCGCCGCCGCCCGGTTGCGCTCCTGCGTGCGATGCTGCTGCGCGGTTATCAGGATCTGCCCGTCCTGCGTCAGCCGCCGCCCGGCCAGCTTCTCCAGCCGCGCGCGCACCGCCGGCGGCAGGCCGGCCCGGTCGAGCGACAGGCGAAGCTGCACGGCCGTCTCCACCTTGTTGACGTTCTGCCCGCCAGGACCGGAGGCGCGGATGAAGCTCTCCTCCACCGCGCGCTCGTCGATCGACACTGTCCGGCTCACCTGGATCATGCGGGTCCGCCAATAGCCCTTTTCATCATCGGACTATAGCGATCCGGCCACCCCAGGCGCCAGCCCGCCGCATGGCCCACCCCCGCA
>NZ_NHRY01000152.1 GCF_002937115.1 Rhodopila globiformis
CCAGGGGGGACGCCAGGGGGGGCGCCAGGGCCGCGGCAGACCGTTTCCGAGATCTGTGCATGTGGTCGGGACAAGCCGGACCATGACGGAATGGCAAGTATCGTGCCCCCGGTCCCCGCTATTTTAACGCCAGTGGCAGGAACGCCGCCCCAGGCCATGGGCATCCGCCGGATACGCGGACCACGCCAGCATGACGAAAAGGCACCTGATCCGCCTTCTGGTTCCAGGCGGCGTCGCAACCTGGCTGCGATCCGCTTCAGTGATACCCCATGTCGCCCCTGACCTTGCCGCGGAACACCCAGTACGACCATGCCGAATACATGATGATCACCGGCAGCAGGAACAGCGTGCCGATCAGCAGGAACACCTGCGTGCTGGGCGCCGAGGCGGCGTCCCACAGCGTGTAAACCGGCCGCACCAGCATCGGATACAGGCTGATGGCGATGCCGATATAGGACATCAGGAACAGCCCCATGGCGCCGGCGAACGGACCCGCCTGGCTGTCGCCGTTCAGCGCCCGCCACGTGCCGTAGGCAATCGCCAGGGTAATCAGCGGCACCGGCGCCAGCCCCACGATGTTGGGCCAGGAAAACCAGCGCGCGGCGATCCCCGCATCCATCAGCGGCGTCCACACGCTGACGACGCCAATCGCGATCAGCACCGCGATGAAAGCGATCCGCCCCATGCGGCGCGCCCAGGCCTGCACGTCGCCCTCGGTCTTCAGGATCAGCCAGCAGGCGCCCAGCAGGCCGTAGCCCAGCATGAGCGCGATCCCGGTGAAGACGGAAAACGGGGTCAGCCAGTCGAACGACGTGCCGGCGAAGTTGCGGCCGCTGACCTTGAAGCCCTGGATCATCGCCCCGAGCACCGCGCCCTGGGCAAACGCCGCCACCGCCGAGCCGACGGCGAAGCCGCCGTTCCAGAAGCGGCGGACGTGCGGCTGCCGGAAGCGGAACTCGAACGACACGCCGCGGAAAATCAGGCCCAGCAGCATGGCCAGGATCGGAAAATACACCGCCGGGATGATGATCGCATAGGCCAGCGGGAACACCGCCAGCAGGCCGACGCCGCCCAGGATCAGCCAGGTTTCGTTGCCGTCCCATATCGGCGCCACCGAGTTCATCAGCAGGTCCTTCGACGCCTCGGGCGCGAAGCCGTACAGCATGCCGACGCCCAGGTCGAAGCCGTCGAGCAGGACGTAGAAGAACACGCCGATGCCCAGGATCACGCTCCACACCGGGATCAGGTCGAGTGCCACATCAGTCATGACAGATCACTCCGCCGGCCCGGTGACCGGGGTTTTCGGTTGCAGGCCCTCGATCGGCTGCTGCGGTTCCGGCTCGCCCGGCACGCCGCCGCGCACGATCCCGGCCATGAACAGGATGCCGGTCGGAAACATGATGAGATACACGGCCATGTAGAGCAGCAACGAGGCCAGCACGTCGCCGCCGGTCAGCGACGGCGAGACGGAATTCGCGGTGCGCATCAGGCCGAACACCGTCCAGGGCTGGCGCCCGACCTCGGTGGTGACCCAGCCGGCGATCACGGCGACGAAGCCGAGTGGCAGGGTGAACTGGCACAGCCGGCCGTACCATCCGGCCTCGAACAGCCGGTGCCGCAGGCGCAGGACCCAGCCGGTGATGGCGGTGGCCAGCATCAGCAGGCCGATGCCGACCATGACGCGGAAACCGAAGAACACTGGCCAGACCGGCGGCCAGTCGGTGCGAGGCCATTCCTTCAGGCCGCGGACCTCGCCGTTCCAGGTGTGCGTCAGGATCAGGCTGCCGAGATGCGGGATGCGCACCGCATCGTCCAGCCGCGCCGCCGCGTCGTCGGGAATGCCGAACAGCGACAGGGCGTCAGGTTTTTCGGTATCATAGACGCCCTCGATCGCGGCGAGTTTGGTCGGCTGGTATTCGCGCGTGTTCAGCCCGTGCGCGTCACCCAGCAGCATCTGCAACGGCACCAGCACGATCAGCAGGTCGAGCGCCATGCGCACCATGCGGCGCGCTTCCTCGGGAGATTTGTCCCGGCGCAGCAGGTAGAAGCCGACGCCCAGCACGACGAAGCCGGTGGTGATGTAGAACGCCGTCACCGTGTGGGCGAGGCGGTAGGGGAAGGACGGGTTGAAGATGATCGCCAGCCAGTCCACCGGAAAGAAGCGGCCATCGACCACCTTGTAGCCGGCCGGGGTCTGCATCCAGCTGTTGGTCGAGAGGATCCAGAACGACGACATCAGCGTGCCGCCGGCGACCATCAGCGCCGCGAAGAAATGCGCCCAGCGCGGCACCAGCTTGCGGCCGAACAGCAGCACGCCGAGGAACGACGCTTCCAGGAAGAACGCCGTCAGGTCCTCGTAGCCCAGCATCGGCGACAGGACGTTGGCGGTGGCGTCCGAGAAGCGCGACCAGTTGGTGCCGAACTGGAACGGCATCACGATGCCGGAAACCACGCCCATGCCGAAGGAGACGGCGAAGATCCGGGTCCAGAAGCCGGAGATGCGGAACCAGATTTCCTCCCGGGTGAAGAAGTGCAGTCCCTCCAGCACGGCGATGTAGGAGGCGAGCCCGACGGTGAAGGCCGGCAGCATGATGTGCCAGGCGATCACCCACGACCATTGCAGGCGTGAAAGAAACAGCGGATCGAGATGCACGGGCTGTCCTCTTGCGGATCGGGGTTGGGCGAGGCTGGGATCAGGCGGGCGGACGTGGACTGAGGGAGACAGCTGAAGGAAAGGCTTTGGCAGCCGAGACCGTTGCCTCACCGTCATGGCCGGGCGTGTCCCGGCCATCCACCCTCCGCCGTTGCAGCGCAGATGGCCGGGACACGCCCGGCCATGACGAGGGAGCGGCGACCTGGCGCCTTATGATTCGCAATCCCGGCGCAACAGGAAAGAGCCTTGTCCGCACATCATCGCGATGCCGGCCAATCCCGTTACGACGTCACTCTGAACCGCGTTCCCGGCGCCGGCGGGTCCTCCGGTGGGCCGGCGAAGCATTGCGCGATGCGCATCCACGCCCGGGCCGGCTCGCCGACGACGCTCAGTTCGGTATCCGCAACGTTGCGCGCCTGCGTCACGACCTGGCAGAAATCCACCGCCATCCCCTCGACCTTGTTCCCGGCCGAGGGCGCATTCCACTCCCACAGATCGCCCGACGGCGCGGTCAGCCGCACATACGGCATCGGCTCCGGCTTCGGCAGCCCGCGGTTGGCGAAGGTCCAGCCAAAGGTGCGCACGCCAAGCTCGGCGATGTTGCGCAGGCGGTCCGTCGGCTGTGGTCCGATGCCCATCAGGTCGAAGATTTCCTGGCCGTGCGCCCAGGTCTCCATCTGCCGCGCCGTGGCGAACATGCGCACGCCCATGTCCGGGCCCCACCACGGCAGCCGCGTGTCCGGCGGCAGCGTGGCCAGCGTGTCGCATAGCGAAATGACCTGCGTGCGCCACGTCTTCAGCAGGCGCAAGCCCTTCAGGTGGCCCAGGCGATACCGGGTCTCCTCCAGCCGGCTCATGCCGCGGTTGCGCAGCGCCTCGATCTCCCGCCGAGCCTCCGCGAAGGACTCCCGCCCCGCCGCGGCCGCCGCCCCGATCAGGTCGCTGGCGTGCAGGTGCTGCACCACGTCGTTGATGGTCCAGGCCTTGAACTGCGTCGTGCGATCCCAGTCGTCCTCGTGCAGCGTCGCCAGCAGGGTGCGCAACTCGTCCGCCTCGGCACGGAAATCGGCGATCTGCGGCAGCATGGTGTTCTCCCCGTAACGTTCCTGGTTATTCCGCCGGCCTGCCGCGGGCGGCCTCGCGCCGGAACCCGCGGGCGCTCCATTGCGCCAGGAACTCGAAGACAATGAACAGCACCGGCACGAACACAATCCCGAGCACGGTCGCCAGCACCATGCCGCCGAACACCGTCGTGCCGATGGACTGCCGCGCCCCGGCGCCGGCGCCGGTAGCGAGCACCAGGGGCATCACGCCGACGATGAAGGCAATCGCCGTCATCACCACGGGGCGGAACCGCGTCATCGCCCCGGCCTGCGCCCCGGTGCGCACGTCGTCGCCGTGCTCCACCCGCGTCTTGGCGAACTCGACGATCAGGATGGCGTTCTTCGCCGCCAGGCCGATCAGCAGCACCAGGCCGACCTGGCCGTAGACATCGAGTGCGATGCCGCGCAGCCACAGCGCGACCAGGGCGCCCAGCGCGGCGACGGCGACCGACAGGATCACCGACACCGGCAGCGACCAGCTTTCATACTGCGCCACCAGGAACAGGTAGGCGAAGATCAGCGCGAACACGAACACCGAACCGCCGGCGGCACTGCCCTGCTGCTCCTGGTACGACAGGCTGGTCCATTCATAGCCATAGCCCGCCGGCAGGTGCTTCGCCGCCACCGCCGCCATCGCCTGCATCGCCTGGCCGGAACTGACGCCCGGCCGCCCGGCGCCGTTGATCTCCACCGAGGGATACAGGTTGTAGCGCGTCACCGCGTTGCTGCCCTGCACCGTGGTGACGTCCACCAGGCTGTTCATCGGCACCATCGCCCCGGTCGCGCTGCGCACGTACAGGTTGCCGATGTCCGACACCTGGTTGCGGAACCTCGCCGCGTCCTGCACGATCACCTGGAAAACCTGGCTCTGGTAGTTGAAGAAATTGACGAACGCCGAGCCCAGGTTCGCCTGCAGCGTGGTGTAGATGTCGCTGGGCGAGACCCCCAGCAGTTCGGCGCGGGCGGTGTTCACCCGCAGCATGATCTCCGGCACCGACGCCGAGAACGTGGTGAACACCGACGCCAGCGCCTTGTTCTGGTTGGCGGCGTAGATCAGCGCCCGCGCGGTGGCGGCAAGCCGCGGATAGGACTGGCCGGCGCGCGCCTCCAGTTCCATGTCCAGCCCGCCGGTATGGCCCAGGCCCGGGATCGCCGGCGGGTTGAAGGCGGTGATGTTGGCGCTGGGGATGGCGTTGAACTGCCCCTGCAGCCGGCGGATGATGCCGAGCGACGACATGGCCGCGCCCTTGCGCTGGCTCCAGGGCGTCAGGATGGCGATCACCGCGCCGGCGTTGGGCTGCTGGATGCCGCTGACGATGCTGAAGCCGGACAGGTCGATCACGTCCGCCACGCCGGGCGTGCCGCGCACCAGCCGCCCGATGCGCTCGACCACCTGCTCGGTGTGCACCAATGCAGCGCCGTTCGGCAGGCCGACGTTGACGAAGAAGTAGCCCTGGTCCTCCTGCGGCAGGAAGGCGGTGGGCATGTGGACGAACAGCAGGAAGGCGCCGACGAACACGGCGGCCAGACCGAGGCCGGCGACGACCAGCCGCCGCCCCAGCCAGTGCACCGTGCCGCCGTAGCGGCCGCGGATCCAGTCCAGCCCGCGGTTGAAGCCGGTGAACAGGCGGAACCTTGCCTTCCGCGGCGGACGCAGCAGCAGTCCGCACAGCGCCGGGCTCAGCGTCAGGGCGTTGATGCCGGAGATCACGATGGACACCGAAATCGTCACCGCGAACTGGCGGAACAACTGGCCGCTGATCCCGGGCAGGAAGCCGACCGGCGCGAACACCGCGACCAGCACCAGGGTGGAGGCGATCACCGGGCCGGTGATCTCCGCCATCGCCGCGCGCGTCCCCTGCTTCGGCGGGGTTTGCGGGTCTTCCTCCAGGTGGCGGGTGACGTTCTCGACCACGACGATGGCGTCGTCCACCACCAGCGTGATCGCCAGCACGACGGCGAACAGGTCCACCGTGTTGACCGAGTAGCCGATGCCATACAGCACGGCGAACACGCCGATGAGCGAGACCGGGATGGCGCAGGTCGGAATCAGCGTGGCCCGCCAGTCCTGCAGGAACAGGTACACCACGCCGACCACCAGCGTCAGCGTGATGCCCAGCGTGATGAGGATCTCGGAAATGTTCGCCCGGACGAAGTGCGTCGAGTCATAGACGACGGCGTATTGCAGCCCCTCCGGAAAGCTCCTGGCGATCCGCGCCACCTGCGCGCGGATGGCGTCAGCCAGTTGCAGCGCGTTCGCGCCCGGCGCCTGGTAGATCGCCAGCGTCGCCGCGGGGAACTGGTTCAGCCGGGAACTCGAGCTATAGGTCTCCGCCCCAAGCTCCACCCGGGCGATGTCGCCGATGCGGACGACCCCGCCATTGGCGTTGGTCTTGATGATGATGTTGCGGAACTGCTGCGGCGACGTCAGCCGCCCCTGGGTGATGATCGTCAGTTGCTGCTGCTGGCCGCTGCCAATCGGCGGAGCGCCGATCTGCCCGGCGGCGGACTGGATGTTCTGGGCGGCGATCGCGGCCATCACGTCGGCCGGGCTGACGCCCAGCGCCGTCATGCGCACCGGGTCCATCCAGATGCGCATGGCATAGCGCGAGTTGCCGAGGATCTGCGCGTTGCCGACACCGCGCAGCCGCGCCAGCGGGTAGCGCAGGTGAACGTTCGCATAGTTGGAAATGAACGTCTGGTCGTACTTCCCGGTGGGTGAGAACAGGTTCACCGCAATGACGAAGTTGCTGGACTGCTGCAGCACCGTCAGCCCCTGCTGCGTGACCGTCGCCGGCAGTTCCGCCTCGGCCAGCGCCACCCGGTTCTGCACGTTCACCTGGTCGATGTTCGGGTCGGTGCCGATGGCGAAGGTGATGGTCAGCGAGTAGGTGCCGGAGCTGGAGCTGGTGCTGCTCATGTACAGCGCGTCCTGCACGCCGTTGACCTGCTCCTCGATCGGCTCGCCGATGGTCTTCGCCACGGTTTCCGCGTCGGCGCCGGGATATTCCGCCGAGACGGTGATCTGCGGCGGGGTGATGTTGGGATACTGCGAGACCGGGATCGCCCACAGCGCCAGCAGGCCGGCCAGGGTGATGACGATGGCGATGACGATGGCGAATTTTGGCCGGTCGATGAAGAAGCCGGAGATCATCCGCTATGGCTCCGTCCCGTTCGCCTGGCCACTGTTGGCCGCGGTTTGCCGGCTTGCCCGCACCGGGTTGACGACCTCGCCGGGACGCACCTTCTGCACGCCCTCGACGATCACGTCCTCGCCGCCGGTCAGGCCGGCATTGACGATGAACTGCTGGCCGATCTGCGCGCCGATGGTGACGTGCCGCTCGCTGACCTTGTTGTCGGGGCCGACGAGCAGGACGAACTGGCCGGACTTGTCGTCCTGCACCGCCTGCACGGGGACGACCGGGCGTTCCTCGGGCTCGGCGCGGCGCACCTCCACAGTGACGAAGCCGCCGGGGATCAGCAGGCCTTCGGGATTCGTGAAGCGGCCCCAGACGGCGACGGTGCCGGTGGCGGGATCGACCTGGTTGTTGATGAACTCGATCGCGCCCTTCTGCGGATACGGCTTGCCGTTCGGCAGGACCAGGCTAAGCGAGAGGGTCGAGGCGATCTTGGCCGAGCTTTCGCGTGTCCGCTGCAAGGCGCTGACGATCTCGCGATCCGCCACCGAAAAGACCACGCGGATCGGATCAACCTGCACCACGGTCGCCAGCGCGCCGGTGTTGCCGCCGCTGCCGACGAGATTCCCCTGCGTGTAGGCCGCCTTGCCGATGCGCCCGTCGATCGGCGAGACGATGCTGGTGTAGCTGAGGTTGATCGCCGCCGTCTCCACGTTGGCGCGGGCCGACAGGACGTCCGCGGCGGCGCCGTCAAGGTTGGCGCGGTCGGTGTCGATCTGCTGCTGGCTGATCACGCTGCCGTGGCCGAGGCTGGAATCGCGGTCATAGGTCAGCCTGGCGATGCGCTGGCTGGCCTCGGCTTTCTGCAGCGCGGCCTGGGCGGCCTCCAGCGCGGCCTGGTAGGGTCCCTTCTGGAGTTCGAACAGAAGCTGGCCTTTCTTCACCACGCCGCCTTCCTGGAAGTCGATCTTCTCGACGAAGGCCTGCACGCGGGCGATCAGCGCGACCGACTGGATGGCCTGCACGCGGCCGATATAGCTGTAGGTCGGCGCAACGTTCTTCACCTGGATCGGCATCACGGTCACGGCCGGGGGAGGGGCGCCGGCGGCACGGCCAAGCGGGGGCGACAGCAGCAGCATGGCCAGGATTGCCGCCACGCCATGCCGCCGGAGGAGTGAAGCCATGCGCAGGATCCTTCGCTGCCGGACCGTCACCTGCCGGTTCCAGGTGAGAGCGAAACGTCCCGCGGGTGCCTCGGTTCATCGGCGGGCCGGAGAACCTGGAGACGCGGCGTCCGAGTGAGCGGCGGGGCAGGGTGCGTCCCGGCGTAATGGGATGAGAGGGATGGCGCAGGGTGCGCGTCCCGACGCAATGACGGGCGCCGGGTCCGTTGCCCCTCCGTCATGGCCGGGCTTGTCCCGGCCATCTGTGCTTCAACGGCGGGAGGTGGATGGCCGGGACATGCCCGACCATGACGATGGGGCAACGGACGCCGCAAACACTCTGATGTGAACCCGAGGCCAGACCCATCCCGGCGGCATTGCGCGGACGGCAGTCCATCCCAGATGGAAGCCACCACGACTGTTTCACGTATTCCCTCCCAAACGCTGGCCCGTCGATCAACTTCACCCGGAGATCGCCATGCCCAGGCAGTCAGTCGCCGACATCATCGCGGATACGCTGTATGCCGTCGGCGTCCGGCGGATCTACGGCGTCGTCGGCGACTCGCTGAACGGCCTGACCGAGTCGTTGCGGCGGAAACAGACCATCGACTGGATCCACGTGCGCCACGAGGAAACCGCCGCGTTCGCCGCCGGGGCCGAGGCACACCTGACCGGCCAGCTCGCGGTCTGCGCCGGAAGCTGCGGTCCCGGCAACCTGCACCTGATCAACGGCCTGTACGACTGTCACCGCAACCGCGTCCCGGTGCTGGCGATCGCCGCGCACATCCCCTCCAACGAAATCGGCAGCGGCTATTTCCAGGAAACCGATCCGCGCCAGGTCTTCGCCGACTGCGCCCACTATATCGGCCCAGTCGCCACCGTCGCCCAGATCGGCCGCACGCTCGACATCGCGATCCGCGAGGCGGTGGCCAGGCGCGGCGTCTCCGTCGTGGTCATTCCGGGGGACGTAGCCTTGCAGGAAACCGACCAACCCGCGCCGAGCCGCTGGATCGCGCCCGCTCAGCCGTTGGTCCAGCCGAACGCGACGGACCTGCAGGCGCTGGCGCGGATGCTGGACGGGGCGCAGCGCGTAACGATGCTGTGCGGCTCCGGCTGCGCCGGCGCGCACAACGAGATCCTGGCCCTGGCCGAGACGCTGAAGGCGCCGGTGGTGCACGCGCTGCGCGGCAAGGAATGGGTGGAATACGACAACCCCTACGACGTCGGCATGACTGGCCTGATCGGCTTTTCCTCCGGCTACCACGCAATGATGAACTGCGACGCGCTGCTGATGCTGGGGACGGATTTCCCCTATCGCCAGTTCTATCCGACGGACGCGAAGATCGCCCAGGTCGATCTGCGCGCGGAAAATATCGGCCGGCGCTGCTGCGTCGACGTCGGGGTCGTCGGCGACGTGAAGCTGACGGCGATGGCGCTGCGCAGCGTGCTGACGGCGAAGACGGACCGGACATTCCTCGACCGCGCCACGGCGCACTACCAGGAGGCCCGCAAGGCGCTGGATGATCTCGCGGTCGGGCGGCCGGGGCGCAAGCCGATCCACCCGCAGTTCCTGGCGCGGCTGCTGGACCAGGCGGCGGCGGACGATGCGATCTTCACCTGCGACGTCGGCACGCCGACGGTCTGGGCGGCGCGCTATTTCACCATGAACGGCCAGCGGCGGCTGCTGGGCTCGTTCTGGCACGGTTCGATGGCGAACGCCCTGCCGCAGGCCATTGGCGCGCAGGCGGCGTTTCCGGGGCGGCAGGTCATTTCGCTGTCGGGTGACGGCGGCCTGTCCATGCTGATGGGCGACCTGCTCACGCTGAAGCAGTGCGGGCTGCCGGTGAAGGTCGTCGTCGTCAACAACGGCGCGCTGGGCTTCGTCGAGCTGGAAATGAAGGCCAGCGGCTTGCTGGATTTCGGCACCGACCTGAAGAACCCGAACTTCGCCGCGGTCGCGCAGGCCAACGACATGCTGGGGATCCGCGTCGAGGACCCGGGCGAGGTGACCGACGCCCTGGTGCAGGCGCTGCGGCACGACGGGCCGGCGCTGGTCGATGTCGTTACCAACCGGATGGAACTGACGCTGCCGCCGAAGACGACGATGGAGCAGGCGAAGGGCTTCGGCATCTACCTGGCGAAAGCCATCATCAACGGCCGCGGCGACGAGATCGTCGAGCTGGCCCGCACCAACCTGTGGCGCTGACGATGCGCGTCGCCCTGTTCGTTCCCTGCTACGTCGATGCGTTCGAGCCGCAGGTGGGCATCGCCACGCTGGAGCTGCTGCGGCGCTTCGACCTGGACGTTACGTATCCGTTCGACCAGACCTGCTGCGGCCAGCCGATGACCAACACCGGCTGCCACAAGGAGGCCGCGGCGACGGAGGCGCTGTTCGTGCGCAATTTCTCCGGCTTCGACCACATCGTCGTGCCGTCCGGTTCCTGCGCCCATCAGGTGCGGGAGCACATGACGGCGATCCCGCAGACGCCGGCGGTAAAGGCGGTGCGGGAGCGGACGCTCGAGCTGGTGGAATTCCTGCACGACGTCCTGAAGGTGGACGCGTTTCCCTGGGCGGAATTTCCCTACAAGGTCAGCTACCACAACAATTGCAACGCGTTGCGCGGCATCGGCCATGCGGCGCCGTCGGAGTTGCACGGGCCGTTCTTCTCCAAGCCGCTGGACCTGCTGAAGAAGGTGAAGGGGCTGGAACTGGTGCAGCTTGCCCGTCCCGACGAATGCTGCGGCTTCGGCGGCACCTACTGCGTGGCCGAGCCGGCGGTGTCGGTGAAAATGGGCTACGACAAGGTGGCGGATCATGCGCGCGCCGGGGCGGAGTATGTGGTTTCCGCCGATTCCTCCTGCATGATGCACCAGCAGGGCTGCGCCCGCCGGCTTGGCGTCGATCTGCGCTTCATCCACATCGCCCAGGTGCTGAACGGAGCGACCGCATGACAGACGAACCCGGCGGCCTGATCCATCCGGAGCTTCGGTCGGAACGGAACGAATCGCCTGTCGGTCCGGCCGGGCAACGCTTGCAGCATGCCGAGGGCACGTCGCAGCCGCTGCGCTCGAAGATCCGGGAACGGCAGCCTCGGGGGGCTGAGGTCAATGGGCGGCGGCCGATCGACCATGAGGCGGCGGCCGCGCGGTTCATCGCGGCCCCGGAACATGAGAAGATGCACGACGAGCGGCTGTGGGATTTGCGCAGCAAGCGCGACGCGCAGATGCACGCGATCCCTGAGTGGGAGGAACTGCGGGAACTGGCCTCGCAGATCAAGCAGCACACGCTGGCGCATCTCGATGAATATCTGGAACAGTTCGAGGCGGCGGCGAAGGCCAACGGCGTGCATGTCCACTGGGCGACGGACGGCGCGGCGCACAACCGGATCGTGCACGGCATCCTGCGCGACCATGGCGCCAAGCGGCTGATCAAGTCGAAGTCGATGCTCACCGAGGAATGCGGCCTGCGCGACTACATGGCCGCCACCGGCATCGAGGTGGTGGAAACCGACCTTGGCGAGCGCATCCAGCAGCTTGACGACGAGCCGCCGAGCCATGTCGTCGTTCCAGCGGTGCACAAGCTGCGCCGGGACGTCGCCGAGGTGTTTTCCCGCACCCTGGGCAGCGACCCGGACACGGATGAAGTGCCCTATCTCGCCGAACGGCAGCGCGAGGCGACGCGGCCGCTGATCCTGTCGGCGGATGCCGGCATGACCGGCGGCAACTTCGCCGTCGCAGAAACGGGTTCGTTTGTTGTCTGTACCAATGAAGGAAACGCCGATCTGTCGGCGAATGTGCCGGCGTTGCATATTGCGTCGATCGGGATTGAGAAATTGATCCCGCGTGTCGAGCATCTGGGCGTTTTCATCCGCCTGCTGTCGCGCAGTGCGCTGGGCTCGCCAATCACGCAGTACACCTCGCATTTCCGCCGCCCGCGGGAAGGTGGCGAGATGCACGTCGTGCTGGTGGACAACGGGCGTTCGGCGCGGCTGGGGATGGCCGAGTTCTGGACGTCGCTGAAGTGCATCCGTTGCGGCGCCTGCATGAACACCTGCCCTGTGTTCCGCCGCAGCGGCGGCCTGTCCTACGGCGCCACCTACGCCGGGCCGATCGGCCTGATTTTGGATCCGACGTTCGACAAGAGGAAGTATTCGACGCTGCCGTTTGCATCGACCCTGAACGGGTCGTGCAGCAATGTCTGTCCGGTGAAGATCAATATCCATGAGCAGATCTTCGCCTGGCGCAGGGTTCTGGCCGAGGAACATGAAATCCCGCTGGTGAAGCGCCAGATGATGCAGGCCGCCGGCGCCGTGCTGTCGCGACCGGCGCTGTACCGGGCGGCGATTTCCACGGCCGACTCGGCGCTGCGGTTCCTGCCGCGGTTCGCGGTTTACAACCGCTGGAACGCCTGGGGCGCGGGGCGGGAGATGCCGCCGGCGCCGAAGGAAACGTTCCACACGTGGTATGCGCGGACGCATCCGGCGGCAGACAAGGGGAGCGGCGATGGATCCGCGTGACGCCATCCTGGCGGCGGTGCGCCGCAACCGTCCCGTGGGCGAGCACCCATTGCCGCCAGTGCCGCACTTTGCGGTCAGCGAGGCGGGCGAGCGTGCCGCCTGCTTCGCGCGAAGCCTGGAGCTGATGGGCGGGAAGGTTCTCGAGCCCGACCCGGCTGCCGATTTGCTGACGGCATACCTGCGGGGCAGCGGGCTCGCGCCGCCCGAGATTGTTTGCTCGGCCGTGCCGGAGATTGCCGGCAACCGCGACCTCGCCACGGTCGCCCATCCGCGGGACCTCGCCGACGTGGACGTGGCCGTCGTGCGGGCGGCGTGCGGGGTTGCCGAAACCGGATCGGTACTGCTGACCGAGGCGCAGCTTCAGGTCAATGCCGTTGCCTATCTCGCCCAGCACCTGCTTGTGCTGCTCGACCCCGCCGACATCGTCGCCTCCATCCACGATGCCTACGATCGGCCCGAATTTCACCAGGCCCGCTACGCGGTTTTCCACACCGGCCCGTCGGCGACGGCGGATATCGAGGGCGTTCTGGTGCATGGCGCGCAGGGGGTGCGCTCGCTGACTGTGGTCCTGCTGCCCCGGCAGCCGTCGAGCGTTCCCGCCTGACCGGCGGAAACGCTCCGTTTCACGGTTCGCCAGCCATTGACCGCTGCGCGATGCCGGTCAGGCCGGCGATGCGGCGATCAGCGGCTTGCCTGCTTGTTCTGGCCGTTGTCCAGTTGTGTCTGGATCGCCTGCGCCAGCGCCAGATGCTCCTGCTGCACCGGCAGGCCCAGCTTGGCGAAGGCGGTGACGTCGTTGTTCTGGTTGCTGTTCGCTTCCTGCTGCCAGGCTTTGACGCTCTGCTCGTTGGTTTTCGCCTCGTGGTCGATGAAGGCGCGGTCGAACTGCGCGCCGCTGAGGTTCCACAGCTTGTTCCCGGCGTGCTGCTCGTTCCCGGCGTGCTCCTCGCCGTTCCGCATGCCCTGCTGCCCTTCGTTCTTCGCGTTGTGCCATTGCTCGAACGGCTGGGCGCCCTGGAGCGCGCTGAGCTGGCTCGTGAGCATCGAGTGATCGTCGACGATCAGCCGGGCATAGCCCTTGACGGCGGGATCCTGCGCCTTCCACTCGGCGAGCATGGCCTCGTGCATCTCGTGCATGTTGTCCCGCGCGACCTGTTGCAGGAAATGCTGGCTCGACTGCGACTCGTTGGTGTTCGTGTTCGACTGCGCCAATGCCGCACCCGGAAGGGCCGCGCTGATGACAAGCGCCGCGAGCGTGTACTTTGCGTTCATCGATATCCTCCTGTTCAAGGGCAGTATCCGCGCCGTCACAGCGAAGCGGCGCGGCGGGCGCAGTGACCGAAGCGCGTGCACCCAAGGCCAGGACGCTTTCGCCAAAGCTTTGGTGCGGCGGGGCGCCGCTCAACTTGCAGTGGCGCCGGTATCGTCATGCATTGGCAAATGTCGCGTCATCCGCTGGGCTTTCGTAAGGTGCCACGACATGTGTCATGCGGCGGAGCAGGGTCCCCGCCCCATCGTCACGGCCAGGCGTGTCCGCATGGGCGCTACAGCAGGCCGCAGGTCGCTTGAGACATGGCGACGGCGCTCCCTCATCGTCATGGCCCGGACAAGCCCTACGCAATGCACACATCTCGGAAACGGTCCGCCGCGGCGTTTCCCTTTCGTCATGGCCCGGCTCGTCCGGGCCACCTATTCCAGCACGTGTGCCGCGACAGGTGGCCCGGACAAGCCGGGCCATGACGATGGGGGAACGCTCTCGGCCGTGAGGCAATTACTTGATTTTACAGTCATTTCCGACTCGTTTCCGAGATGTGTGCATCCCGTAGGGACGAGCCGGGCCATGACGATGAGGACAGGGGGCCTCAGTGTCCCAACCGACCTGCGGTCTGCTGTAACTTAGCGGGTGGACGGCACGACCGTTGCCACAACGTCATAGTGGGCGCAGGCCCACCATCCTCCACGCCTTCTGCCGACACCAGCACCGCAAGGCGTGGATGGCGGCCCTGCGGCCGCCATGACGACGGGGCGGTGCGCCGTGCCCGGCCGCCTAAGTCAGCGCCTATGGGGCTTGTCCGCATGGGCGCTACGGCAAACCGCAGGCCGGTTGTGACGCACGGGCGGCCTGTCCTGCCGTCATGGCGGCCCTTCGATGACCCGGGACCGTGGCCGCATCGGCATCCAGCCGCCGGACGCGAAGAGCCTGCACCGGGCGGGCTCCCGGCGCCTGGCCGGCATCCCTATCGGACGTCCTTGGGCTTGATCTTCCTCAGCGGATGCAACGAGTTCCAGCTGTCAACGCAGGACTGGAGGATCTTCGCGTGCGACGGCGCCTGCTGGCCCTCGTCGGTCCACGCCGCCGTGGCCTCGGGCGACTCGGCGGCGGCCACGCAGTTGGTGACCCATTGGTGCGGCGACGGCGTCTGTGCCGCACCGGCCGGCAGCAGGACCGCGGCAATGGTAGCACCTGAAATCATTTGTCGTGTCCCGATCATGCTGCCTCCTGGGTATGGCCCGGACGGACGCAACCCCGGCCCGCCGCGCCGTCAGCTCACCCGGCGATCCTGTGTTTTCCAGTAACGTTCGCGCAGCGTCCGGTGCAGCACCTTGCCGGTGGCGTTGCGGGGCAGAGCATCGACGAAATCGACCGACTTGGGAAGCTTGAATCCGGCGATCCGCTGCCGCGCATAGGCGATCAGATCCGCTTCGCTCGCGCTTTGCCCGGACCGCAGCACGACGATCGCCTTCACCGCCTCGCCCCAGCGCGGGTCCGGCACGCCGATGACCGCCACCTCGGCGATGGCGGGATGGCCGAACAGCGCGTTCTCGACCTCGGCCGGATAGACGTTCTCGCCGCCCGAGACGATCATGTTCTTGACGCGGTCATGGACATAAACGTAGCCGTCGTCGTCCCGATAGGCGGCGTCGCCGGTGCGCAGCCAGCCGCCGGGGAGGAAGGCGTTGCGCGTCGCCTCCGGATTGTTCCAGTAGCCTTTCATCACCGTCGGCGCGCGGATGACGATCTCGCCCACCGTGCCCGCGGGTACCGGCTCGCCGTCCGGATCGACGATGCGCAGGTCGAACCCCGGATACGGCTTGCCGCAGGAGCGCAGCTTGCCGAGCGCCGCGTCGTGCAGCGCCGGCGGCAGGAACGTGCCGCCGCCGCAGGCTTCCGTCAGTCCATACAGATGCCACAGGCCGGCATTGGGAAAAACCGCGCGCGCCTGTTCCACCAACGCCTCGGCAATCGGCGACGCGCCGTACAGCAATTGCCGGACCGAGCGGAAATCAGCGCGGGCGCAATCGGGATGCTGCACCAGCAGCAGGATGGCGGCGGGCACCAGGATCAGTGACGTCACGCCGTGCCGTGGGATGACGTCGATCAGCGCGGCGGGGTCGAACATCGCCATCACCACCACCGCCGCGCCGCCAACCAGGCCGGCGAGGCCGATATTCGTTCCGGCGACGTGCGAAACCGGCATGCAGACCAGCACCACGTCGCCGGCGCCGTAGCCGATGGGTCCGCCGTTCTCGCCGGCCCTGAACAGGTTCATGACGCCGGCGTGGCCCAGCTCGACGCCCTTGGCCAGGCCCGTGGTGCCCGAGGTGTAAAGTTGCAGCGCCGTGTCCTCGGCCGCGACGGGGAAGGCGTGGTCCGCCGGGTCCGCGGCGTCGCGCCACGCGGCGAAATCCGGCCAGGCGCCGCTCGCGCCGTCCATGGCGATGCATTGCAGGCTACGGGACAGATCGAGCGCCGCGGGAACCGAACCGAAGCCCGGCCCGACGAACAGCGTGGTGATGCCGGCGTCCGCGACGATGGCGCCGATTTCGGGCGGGGCCAGGCGCCAGTTCAGCGGCACCAGCACCGCGCCGAGCCGCGCGGCGCCGAACAGCAGCTCGAAATAAAGGTCGGAATTGCGCCCAAGGTAGCCGACGCGGTCGTGCCGCCGGACGCCAAGCGCGGCCAGCCCGTTGGCAACCCGGGTGGCGCGGCGCTCAAGCGCCGCGTAGGAGGTCACGCGATCCTCGAAGATCAAGGCCGTCGCGTCCGGCCGGATGGCTGCCTGGCGGCGCAAGGCATCGGCAAGCGTTGTGCTCTCCCGCAATTTGTCCATTGTCGGGTCTCCCTGTCCTTTTGTTGTTGTTGCGTTCGGTGCCTTCCTGGTGTGTCGCCCGAAGTCCGGCGGCACGAGGCAGCGGGATTCCGGGTTCCGGCGCGGCTCAGCAGATCACAGCCGCCCGGCCGTTCGCCAGTCACCGTTGCGCAATGTCCGGCCGAGCGCAGCGGCCAACAACGCCGATCGGCCGGACCGGTAGGTTGCCTGGCTTCGCAGCGGCGTGACGCATGCGGGGCGGGGGCGGGCGCCATCCGCGTCGCCACCGGCACCTTCGGGATATTCTTTGTTGAACGTAACGGAATGGCATCGCCTTCCGGCAATGCAGCGTGACAGGCACTATGGAAATCTGTTTCCTCCGGCGTCGCGGCAGGGCCATCCGGCGGGCGGGGTGGCGGCCGCGGGCCAACCGGCGCGACGAAACGACCTGCCGCCGTCGCCGCCGCTGCCACGGCGCCGCCGCCGGCCGGTCCGGCAGGGTCCGATGACGGCGCGGCGAGCCCCTGCTAGCGCGATCTTGAACCCGGACAGCCGCTCGCGCGATCGGGAATAGTGAAGTAGTTCACTCATGGTTTTCTTTCCCCGGATTAATGTGCCGTCGCACGCGGCCGCCGGTTGCCCAGGCGGTCCGGCGCTTCGCCAGCCTGAAAGCGGGTCCCGCCACGACCGAGACGAGACGCCAGGACAGCAAAACCGCAATTGCCGGCCGATGCCTATCCACAGCGTGCCTATCCACAGCGTGCCTATCCACAGTCAGAGGTTCAAAGACATGAGCGAACAACTCACGCCTGCCGTCTCGATGCCGGGCAACTTCAGGTTTGGCGCCGTGCCAAGCGCGAAAAAGGTGCTGGAGGAGGCAGGCAAAGCCGCGCTCCAGGCCGCGCCGGGGGTGGTCAGGCAAGCCGACGCGCCGGCCCCCGATCTCGGCCCGCTGGCGGCCTTCGTCGGCGACTGGCACGGCACCGGGCTGAACACGATCTTCCGGCCCGACAATCCGGAGACGCCGACGCCGCTGCCGGTTCCGGTCGCCGGCTCGGACAATGTCCTGGAGATCAACCTGACGACGGAGACCCTGTCGTTCTCGAAGAGCCTCGGTTCGGTGCCGAATCGCGGGTCGGGGGCGCAGGGCGACATCTTCCTCAATGGCGTGCCGTATCTGCAGACCATCAATGACGTCACGCTGCCTGGCCAGGTCACCGGCATTCATTTCGAGCCGGGCCTGTGGGTGATCGTTCCGAAGACGAACGTTCCCGAGGAAGGCCCGACGCTGGCGCGCATGGCCTCGATCCCGCATGGCACCACGATCAACGCGCAGGGCACGTTCTTCACCGTGCAGGGCGGGCCGAAGATCGATCCGGTGGACATCACGCCGATCGCCATCGGCACCGGCAAGCTGGTGCCGTTCCCCAGCCAGACCGTGACCAACCAGGGCACGCCGCGGATTCCACAGGATCTGACGTCGTTCACCGCCGCCGGAACGATCACCCAGGCGATCCTGTCGGACCCGACCACGGTGCTGCGCAACCACATCGCGGGCCAGAACATCGTCTCCACCGACGTGCTGGTGATCGACACCACGCCGAAGACGCCGCTGTTCGGCGGCGGCACCGACAACATCGCGTTCCTGCTGGGCGACGCGAACGGCACCCAGGCGAACGCGAATGCGATTGCGGTGGAAATGAAGGCCATCTTCTGGATCGAGACGGTGGAGCACGACATCCACATCCCGGTCCTGCCGCCTGCGGCGTACCCGCACGTCCTGCAGCCCGCCGGCGTGAAACCCGGCCACCTGGCGCCGCAATTCGCCCTGCATCCGATGGCGGCCGTGCAGGCGCCGATCACCATCAAGTTCCGGACAAAGCAGATTCAGTACGTGCAGCAGGTGTTCCTCAACTTCAAGGGACTGAGCTGGCCGCATGTGTCCGTGGCGACCCTGGTGCCGGCGCTGCCGATCCCGATTCCGCTGGCCGCCCTGAGTTGACGGCCGGGGGCTGACGCCTGGTACCTTTCGGTCATGGCCGGGCGTGTCCCGGCCATCCACTCCCCCCACCGTCACAGCGCAGATGGCCGGGACACGCCCGGCCATGACGGAGAAGCAACGGACCACCACGCGCCCGGCCACCAAGCCCTGGGCGTTCACACTTGTGCCAATAATTGGAGTACCATATATTGGCACACCAACTGATCGGAGCCGCGATGTCATCCCCCCAGCCCGCCCTGCGCGACGGCTTCGCCCGCCTGGTGGCCCGCATCGCCCGGCAGTGGCGCCGCGCCGTGGACCGCCGCCTGCAGCCCTTCGGCCTGACCGAGGCCACCTGGCTGCCGCTGATCCACATCGCCCGCGCCGCCGCGCCGATGCGCCAGAAGGACCTGTCCGCCTCACTGGTGCTGGACGGCTCCTCGGTCGTCCGCCTGCTCGACGCCCTGGAATCCGCCGGCCTGATCGAGCGCCGCGAGGACGCCGATCGGCGGGCCAAGATCATCGCCCTGACCGGCCACGCGCTGGGGATCATCGACCAGGTCGAGGCCGCCTCCCGCGAGGTCCGCACCGAGGTGCTGACCGGCCTGTCGGACGAGGAGATCGAAGTCGCCACCCGCGTGCTGCAGCGCGTCGGCCAGAACCTGTCGCAGATGCTGCCGGACTAGCGCGGTGACAGCGGCGAGCACGACGATCCAGGCGGCGCCCGCCGCGCCGTCCTCCACAGCGAACCGGACCATCATCACTGTCTGCACCGTGGTGGCGACGCTGATGCAGTCGCTCGACAGCACCATCGCCAACGTCGCGCTGCCCTACATGCAGGGCTCGATGGCGGCGAGCCAGGACGAGATCAACTGGGTGCTGACCAGCTACATCGTCGCCGCCGCGATCATGACCGCGCCGACGGGATTCCTGGCGGCGAAGTTCGGCCGCACGCGGCTGTTCGTCACCGCCGTGTCCGGCTTCACCATGGCCTCGGTGCTGTGCGGCCTGGCGCAGTCGCTGGGGCAGATCGTGGTGTTCCGCGTGCTGCAGGGCATGTTCGGCGCCGCCCTGGTGCCGCTGTCGCAGTCGGTGATGTACGACATCTACCCGGTCGAGCAGCGCGCCCGCGCCATGTCGGTCTGGACCATGGGCGTGATGGTCGGCCCCATCCTCGGGCCGATCCTGGGCGGCTGGCTGACGGAGAACTACACCTGGCGGTGGGTGTTCTACATCAACGTGCCGCTGGGCGTGCTGACCGCCCTCGGGCTGGCGACTTTCCTGAAGGAAACCAAGCCCAGCAACGCCGTCCGGCTCGACTGGATCGGCTTCGGCGCGCTGAGCCTGGCCATCGGCGCGTTCCAGACCATGCTGGACCGCGGTGAGACGCTGGACTGGTTCGGATCGAGCGAGATCATCATCGAGGCCTGCCTCGCGGCCCTGGGGTTCTACCTGTTCCTGGTGCAGTTCTTCCTGGCGCGCCGCCCGTTCCTGTCGCCGCGGCTGTTCAAGGACGTCAACTTCGTCGTCGGGCTGACGCTGTACTTCACCAACGGCATGATCATGTACGCGACGCTGGCCCTGCTGGCGCCCTACCTGCAGACGTTGATGAACTACCCCGTGGTCACCGCCGGCTTCGTGCTGGCGCCACGCGGGGCCGGGCTGGCGCTGGCCGCGCTGGTGTGCAGCCGGCTGATGGGCACGATCAGCCCGCGCACGCTGGTGGGCCTGGGCTTCGCCACCGGCGCCTATGTGCTGTACCACATGACCGGCTGGACGCCCGACATCTCGGAAGCGACGGTGATCGGCATCGGCTTCGTCCAGGGGATCAGCCTGGGCTTCATCACCATCCCGATCAACATCATCACCTTCGCCACCCTGCCGGCCGAACTGCGCACCGAGGGCGCCGGCGTGTACAGCCTGGTGCGCAACCTGGGCAGCGCCATCGGCATTTCCATCACCGGCGCGCTGCTGTCGATCAACACCCAGGTCAACCACGCGGTCCTGGCCGCCGAGGTCACGCCGTTCGCCCGCGCCTTCCAGAGCGGCGCCGCGTCGCATTTCTGGCACCTGGGCACCGTGCACGGCAGCGTGCTGCTGAACGAGGAGGTGACGCGGCAGGCGCGCATCATCGCCTATATCGACGATTTCAAGCTGATGCTGGTGCTGGCCGTCGGCGCCCTGCCGCTGCTGCTGCTGACCCGCCCGCCGAAGCGCAAGCCCGCGGTGGCGGCCGGGTCGTAGCGCGGGCGCCGCACGCGCCGGGCCGCACAGCAGAGCAGTGGCAACCCGCCCGCCTCCGGTCTATATCGGGCTGGAACGAACCAGACCGGAGACCCCGTCCTCATGCCCCTGTTCAGCTATCACTGCACCGGATGCGATACCGAATTCGAGACCCTGGTCATCGGCAGCGAGCCGCCCGCCTGCCCAGACTGCGGCTCCACCGACCTGCAGCAACTGCTGTCGCGCGTCGCCCCGGAGCCGCGGGTGGCGGAACCCACCGGGAGTTGCTGCGCCTGCGAGCAGTATGGCCGCTGCGCCGCCGCATAAGCCCGGCACCGTCGCGCGTCCCCGGCGGCGCGGCCCGGCCCTGCCGGATGCCGGGGCGGATGAGCCGGCGCCGGAGGGCCTGCCGCCGGGGCGCTTCATCCGCGACGCGGGGCAGGCGCCGGACTCCCCCGGCGCCTATCTGCTGCTGATCACGCTGCCGGCGCCGCTGCGCGTGGTCTTGCCGCGCCGGGCCGAGGTGACGCTGCCGCCGGGACGGCTGCTCTACGCCGGTTCGGCCCGCGGCCCCGGCGGCCTGCGGGCGCGGCTGGCGCGGCACCTGCGGACCGAGAAGACGCCGCACTGGCATATCGACCGCGTGACGCTGGCGGGAACGGTGCAGGGGGCGTGGGTTTTCCCCGGCGGCGACGAATGCGCCCTGGTCGCCGCGCTGGCGCACCTGCGGGTGCCGCTGCCCGGCTTCGGCAGCACCGACTGCCGGGGGTGTGTCAGTCATCTGCTGGCCTGGCCGGTGGAGGATGGGGAGCTATGAGGGGCGGGATTGTGGGGGGCTTTGAACCGGACCGATCACAGCGATACCCCATCGTGATCGATATGTTTCAGCAGCCCGGGATCGACGCCATGGCGGTTCGTCGGGAGCCCGATCGCCGATACCTTCAGCCCGCGCAGGCGATAATCGGCACAAAGGAAATTCAGCGGACGGCTTTCCCGCCCGCGATCGAAGTCTGCGATGAACAAAGCGATGTCCCAGTCGCTGTCCTCGCGCGCATCGCCCCGGGCGCGTGAGCCGAACAGGATCGCCCGGTCAAGGCGCACCGGGTAGAGCCTTTCGGCATCGCGGCGAAACCGTTGCAGCAATTCGGCTGATGACCCCATGTCCGATACCAACTGCCAGTCAGCATTGCCATGATACGACGGGCATGCTGTGGGTGCGAGGCGGACAATGGTGCCTGCGCTGCCAGTACTATGGATCGCCTGTTTGGGCATTGGGCGGATCGACGGGATTCAAACAACGTCGCAATAACGTCCCGGCTGTGCCGACACCGCGTGCCAGCGATGCGGTTCGACCCGACCGCAGGTCGCCCGAATCGCTGCTCTGCGGTCTCTGCGCTCCGCTCTGCGCGCTCTGCGTTGAATCGCGGTGGTCGGGGCGCCGCCGGCGTTGGAGATTGGACGACTCACAGGTAGCGCCGATTTTTGTGGCGGCACCGCATTTTTCAACGCAGAGGTAGCAGAGCGGAGCGCAGAGCGCGCAGAGGCATCATCCAACGAAGACGCTCGTGGAATGACAATCAGTTTGGAAATGCACTTTCACGGATTATTGGCCAGGAAGTTCTTCGTTCAAAACTTCGTCGGCCTTCTCCCCCAGAATCGTTAGCCATACAGCAAAGGATTTTGTTGGTAAGCGATATTGTCCAGGCTTTTTGTCGTTCGTCAGGATTATATTTCGTGTTTTGAGGGCATTCAAGGCATTGTTCACTTGTGTGGGTTTGATTCCCGACAATTGTATGATGTCTTGTCGGGAGACCCATGTATCTCCCCGCAGCGCCATAGCCTGCAACACCTTCCTGTAGTCAGCAGACGAGATTTTTTCGTAATAGAGCGCTTCGAAGTATCTTTTGCCTAGTTGATAGATGGCGCCACCCTTCTTGAAGATACCGATATTTATGTCTTCTTCGTCAATTGCGTAGTCAGTGTCCTCCTGGAATGACCAGTATGAAAATTCCTGGAGGAAATGAGGATATCCTTCCGATCGTTCGGCTAGAAGCTGCAAAGCTTCAGGCTTAATGGTAGTCTCTCGCTTGTTCTTCCTGTTTGCCTCATTTAGGCCTTGACTTATGACCATCTTCCTATCGTCCATCGATAGGACGTCAAGCGTGAGAGTCTCGAAAATCCTAGGAGCAGACTCGTGGCTTTCTCGTAGCTTGGGAACCAACGTCGGCAGGCCCGCTAAGCCGATGCATACTTGATCACAGTTAAGCCGCGTTAGCCTCTCCGTTAATAGCTTGACTATCTCCCCTAGCTTGGCCTGCATAGCATCAGGCTTATCGGCTTCGTCTATTAGGATAACCAAACCGTCGATCATATGGCCCGCGCATTGCAGAAGATCCCTCATTGAGCTAGCCATATCATCAACGGCTTGAATAGGATCAAGAAAATTTCCAGGTTTTTTTATATTCCACACCGAGCACCTTCCAGTTCGATAGAAAGTCAAGAACCTTTTTGGCGACGGTTTTTAGTTCCATCATGTTGGCTAATTGGTATCTAAGCTGTCCTCCAATCTTGGTGATGATATCAAGGTCCGTGGAATTGCTATTTAACTCGATATCAATAACGAGGAAGTTCATCGATAGGCTATCGCTCCAATTGACTTTCCCTGCCGCAAGTGACTTCACGAAGAGAAGTAATGACGACTTTCCGATGCCTCTCTCGCCTTCGATGAGAAAGTGCCTCGGGTTGCCAAGTTTGGTCTGGAATAGGCATCTCTCGATCGTATTGAGTTCATTGGCGCGGCCCACAAACATCCCAGGCGCAACAATCGACCCAGGTCGAAATGGATTAAATTTTAGATCGGCCATGACACCCCCGGTCAACGTCCCTGCACACTAGCGTATGTAACAAAAGGTGGAAAGCCTTAATAAGTACTAATTCATAACAGACCGGGCCGTGTGACGTGATGGAGTAGGAAATATTTCTTGACAACCCCCACAACCTCGGGTAGAACACGCCGCCTCCACACCCGAGCCCCCGCCCCATGTCCAAACCCACCGTCTGCCTCAACCTCGTCCTCATCTACCTCACCCCGATGTTCCTCTGGGCCGCCGACGGCGACCTCGACATCGCCCGCCAGGCCGCGCTGGAAACCCTCGACGCCTACCGCGCCCGCACCGCCATCAGCCTGATCACCGCCGCGCGCCTCATCGCCTTCGAACTCGCCAGCCTCGCCTCGCTCAGCCAGTCCATGGACGACGACCTCGCCCCCGAACTCGCCCTGCGCTTCCGCGGCAACGCCGTCACCCTCGACCGCGCCGCCGAGCGCAACCGCGCGGTGCTGGACCGCCAGCGCATCCCCGCCGCCGCCGCGCATCTCACGCCGGAGAACGCCGCCGCCGCGGTCGCCGAGGCGCAGCAGCGCGTGCAGCAGGCCATCGCCGCCCTGCAACCCGCC